>PEZS01000011.1:0-300000 GCA_002778785.1 Bdellovibrionales bacterium CG10_big_fil_rev_8_21_14_0_10_45_34
AATCTAGACAAAGCCTTGGATTAAGAATCTAGACAAAGCCTTGGATTAAGAATCTAGACAAAGCCTTGGATTAAGAATCTAGACAAAGCTTTGCGGGCTTACAAATCAATCGAGTTGAGCGAGGACTCGCTCGAGTTTCATTCCACGGGAACCCTTAAGAACAATTAAATCATCTGCTTCAAGGCGACTCTTTAAAGACATGGTCAGCGACTCATCAAAAGACTCAGTGGCTGCGAAATCGCCCGAAGGGTAGATTTCTTTGTAAGCTTCCTCAAATTCTTTGTAAGGACTTCCGTAGAACCACACAAAATCAAACTTCAGTTCAGCAATCTGTCTTGCAATAGACCTGTGCATCTCTGCCGAGTGTGAACCAAGCTCTAACATTTCACCCAAGACGGCGTATCTCCTCCCGCGAACCTTTATGCGTGACAAATTTTCTAAGAGCGCAAGAACACTCTCTGGATTAGCATTGTAACCATCAAACACGACTCGGGCTCCGCCCTTGAGCTTCATGACTTGGTTTCTGCCCCACTCTGTTTTGCATCCACTGAGTGACTTCCAAATTATATCTGGTTCAACCCCCGCTGCCAAAGCCACGCAAGCTGCTGCCATGATATTGTAAACATTTTGTCTTCCGAAGATTGGTATCTTTACCCGACCTGGCTCACCGCCAATACGGCCCGCGATTTCAACATGATCAAAGGTAGAAACCACATCTCTTAGGTGAACTGCCGCTGCCGGGTCGTAGTAACTAAAAGTCAAAACACGATCGTCTTTGCCAGCAAATCTTGCAGAAGCCGCGTGTCGGTTCATCATTTCGCGAGTGTGCGGATTGTCGAGATTATAGATACGCCGAGCGTTGTCTTTAGCTCCTAAATAAATTTCTTCCTTCGCTTTTGCTATGGCCTCAACCGAACCCAAGTTTTCAATATGACCGCTACCAACCATCGTTACGACAACCACATCAGGCTGAGCTATTGTGCAAAGCTCCGTGATTTCTCCTGCGTGATTCATACCCATTTCTACGATGACCACTTTGGCTTCTGCCGAAGTCGATAACAATGTGAGAGGAAGCCCTATGTGATTGTTGAAGCTACCTTTAGCATAATTTGTCGCAAATTTCTGAGACACCAAATGAGCACAAAAGGTCTTTGTTGTTGTTTTGCCGTTAGAGCCGGTAATTGCTAGTACCTGAAATTTGTTTTTAATTCGCCATCTTTGTGCCAAAAGCTGAAGAGACTTTAACGTGGACTCTACCGATACGACCAAATTATCTGGAAAATACGTCACAAGTTTTTGCGCCATCTGAGGGTCATCCACGACCACACCAAGTGCCCCCTTTTTAAGAGCCTCTTCAGCAAACCGATTGCCATCAAAGTTGGGACCACTTAACGCAAAAAACAAATGGCCAGCCACCTCGCTGCGAGTGTCTGTGGTGACGCCCAAAAAGTTTTCTTCTTTTGTGGGGTTTTCACCGCCCAATTGTTCTTTAACCCAGGCTACAGGAATCATTAGTTTACTCATTTCGCAATTGCCCTCTGTTCGGCTACGAATCCCAAGACTGACCACCTTTGGTTCGTAGGTCAGTTAGTCTATAGTAGCTTGAGGTTAAAACTTATCAACTTTCTTACACCAGGGTAGTTCAAAATGATCCAACACGCCAATAAGTCGGACAATTTAAAGTCGCTAAGTGCACGGGGCATCCATAAAAAGGATAGTTCGGCGCAAGCTTCAGGCACTGGATTCCGCTATAGAGGTTTCAGATTTAAAGGCTCCGCCAGATAACAGGCTCGAAGCTTTAAAAGGAAATTTGACTGGCTATTATAGTATTCGCGTAAATGACCAATGGCGATTGATTTTTAAGTGGAGTGCTAAAGACAAGGGTCCGATAAATGTTGATATTGTGGATTGCCATTAAGAAAGGGAACTCGTTTGTGAGAAGAATAATCAAAAACCCCATTACTCCGGGCGAGATGTTGAAGGAAGAGTTTTTAATTCCTTTGAAGCTGACACAAAGGCATTTCGCCAACCATATTGGGGTGGATACCAAAACTATTAATCGGGTTGTGAAAGGCCGAACTGCACTAACCCCGGAGTTAGCGGTAAAGTTTGCAGCGGCATTTTCCATGAACGCTGAATTTTGGCTGAACCTACAACATGCAGTGGATTTGTGGAAAATTCACAAATCCGGAAAAAATCTACCGAAGCCTTTAATCAAGGCCAGTTAAAGGTACGTGCTAGCTAGAGGTTTGAGCTAGAAACTTATCAACTTCCTTGCGATCTGAAAAATTCAAGCGTTGAGATCCAATGATTTGATACTCCTCATGGCCCTTGCCCGCGATAAGTAGAGTGTCGCCTTCCGAAAGTCGGTGAAGTGCTTTTGATATAGCCTTTGCTCTATCTACTTCATTAAAAATAGGTTTGTCAGTTTTTGGTAGCCCCGATGCAATCTCTTTAATGATCGCATCAGGATCTTCTGTGCGAGGATTATCTGAAGTGATCCAAACCTCGTCGGCAAATCTTTCAGCAATTTTTGCCATTATCGGTCTCTTTGATCTATCTCTATCTCCGCCGCAACCAAAAAGCGCTACAAGCTTTGAGCTCGAACGTTTTAGCTGCGACAAAGAGTTCAGCACCTTCTCAAGCGCATCCGGCGAATGCGCAAAGTCAATAATGGCGTGTGCTCCATTCGGAAGTTCAACCGTTTCCATTCGGCCCTTTACGCTGCTAAGACTTCCTAAAACGGATGCCACTTCTTTTGCCGAAAATCCATTTGCGCAAAGACCGGCAAACACAGCCGCCGCGTTCCAAGCATTAAACGCCCCGGTCAGCGTAGTTTTAATTTGATGACTTCCCCAGGGAGACTCTAGAGAAAATGTGGTTTCACCAATTCGGCACCGCATGTCTTCAATTTGTATCTTTTGACCCGTAAGACGCTCATTGTTGGTACTTCCAACCCAATAGACCTTCTGAGAATTGTCACATTTTACTTTTCTCACCCATTCGTCATCAGAGTTAAGTATAACGACTCCGCCTTGAACCAAATATTGAGAAATCAGGCGCTCCTTCGCTTCAAAGTAGGTTTGCATGGTTTTGTGATAGTCTAAATGATCCAGGGTCAAATTTGTAAAGACCGCTGTGTTCACGAAGACTCCTTCAATTCTCTTCTGAACAAGAGCGTGGCTCGAGGCTTCAAAGGCCAAATCCGTTGCTCCCAGCTTTTTCATTTGAAAAATTCTGCGGTGAAAATCAATAACCCCAGGAGTGGTGAGCTCTGTTGGCCAACTGTGAGCCTTTAACCGGTGCCCAACCGTACCAATGACGCCACAAGATCTTCCCATGTTGTTTAAGGCAGACTCCAAGTAATGAGTGAGAGATGTCTTGCCGTTAGTTCCTGTTACAGCCCAGACGGTGAGCGCTTGTCTTGCTTCTTTTGTTGAAAAAAATCGTGAAGCCAATTCTGGCTTTAAAAGGGACGTATTTTTAGTCTGATAAACGGCTCCGCGAAAACTCCCCAGTTCTATGGGCCAATCTTCTAAAAGAACACAGGCCGCCTGAGAAAGGTCTTTAATAAATTTATGAGAATCAAAACGCTCTCCTTTTGAGGCGATAAAAAGGGCTCCCTCAGAAACGTTACGTGAGTCATCGGCAATGTCGGTCACTTCGATATCACCATTTCCTTTAACAATCTTTACTGGAAGATTTTTTAACAGATCGTTCACCAACACTTCTAGACCCTACTCCAACCAATCAGTAATTCTAACAGATACCCACTTTAGCCTCTGACTACAAAATACACCTATTCAGCAAATATGTTAGCCACTATTGCAGAGGATATATTGGCGACTTCAGCAAGAGGCTCTTCATTCGAAAAACACTTGAAGCGTCGTATTCCTGGCGAAACTTTCTCCTGCCGGAGGCGATTGGCTGGTAACCTGGCCGCTTCCGTAAAAATTTACGGATCCACTCAGGCTGCGAACTCTTTCTGCAACCTCGCGAAGGCTAAGGCCTTTTAAATCGGGAACAACCTCGGCCCCGTCCGAAGTCCTTTTTGATTCTTTTGAAGCAGACCCAACAAGTTGCTCTGCTGAGCCCGCAGTTCCGGCCTTCAAATGAGCGACTTCGCCTGAGGGCGATGGCTTAATCTGAAAAGCCTCCGATAAAAACTGACTGATCGCTTCGCTTTCAACTTCAACTCGAGGCACACCAAGCTTTCTCATAGTATAACCAGCGACTTTCGAAAAAAGAGGAGCCGCCGTTTCCGAAGCATAATAGACGCCCTTAGGCGTATCGATTGCTACAAAAATGACCGCCTTAGGATTTTGCGCTGGTAAGAAACCAATAAAGCTAGAGATGTAGGCCCCTTTTTCATACCCGCCGTTAATAAGATCTGGCTTTTGCGCGGTACCCGTTTTACCTGCGACAGGATAGCCTTTTACCTGTGCCGACTTGCCCGTTCCCTCGGCCGACGTCACTCCCAACAACATGTAGGTTAATGCTAAGGCTTGGCTTTTAGAAAGCACCCGCCGGGAGCGAATTCTCGGTTCGCCGGCGTCTTCTTCGTTTGCAACAAGAAACGGTTCACTAAGCATCCCGCCATTTGCAATGGCCGCATACCCATTTGTTATTTGAAGAGCATTCACGGCGACTCCCTGTCCAAAGGAGATGTTGCTTAAACGAATCTTACGCCAAGGAGGGCGAGAAAGAATTCCACCAACCTCTCCTAAAAACTCTGTCGAACTGGCTTTACCAAAGCCAAAATCTAAGAGCGCACTAAAGAGACGTTCATCTCCAATTCGAAAGGCCATTTTTGTTGTGCCGATGTTTGATGATTTTTGTATAATCTCATTGACCGTCAACATCTTAAACTTATGCTTTTGATCGGCTTCTCGTATGAAATGCTTTCCTATTTGAAACTGACCGTCTTCGCAATCAAACACTGAATTGGGCAATATTTTTTTATCTCTTAGACCGGCCGCAACCGTAAAAATTTTGAAAGTACTTCCCGGCTCGAAAATATCGGCTACGACCCGATTCTTTCGTAATTCTGCACTCACACTTTTTGCTGAGTTGAGATCGAAAGAAGGGTAGTTCGCCATAGCCATGACTCCAGAATTTTCGGGATCCAATATTATGCCGAACGCGCCTTTTGCTTGGTGTCTCATCACAGCGAGTTCCAGTTGGCGCTCCAGATAGTACTGAAGGTCGCGATCTAAAGTGAGGTTCAAAGAGCGTCCATCATGCCTCTTCGTAAAATCGCTTGCCTCTACAAAGAGCGGTCGTCCTCGAGCGTCCCGCTGTACAGTCAGATCTCTAGGATCCCCTTTAAGTACCGAGTTAAACTGCTTCTCAACCCCTTCAAGACCTTGTGACTCTGACCCCACAAAGCCAAGCACATGTGCAGCCAATGGCCCATTTGGGTAAACTCTCTTTGATTCCTCAATAAATCCCACTCCTTGAAGGTTAAGAGCTTCAATCGCCTTCTTTTGTTGTAGAGTGAGTCTTCGAGCCAGCCAAACAAATCTTTTCTTTTTATTTGCAGTGGCTTTTCGAATCTCTTTTTCTGAGAGCTTAATCAGGGGTGCAATTTTTTTAGCAAAGGTTTTCTGAGACTCGATCAAGAAGCTATCAGCGAACAAGGAGTGAGCTGGCACTGACACTGCCAACTCCTTTCCGCTACGATCAAAAATGTCTCCACGAAGTGCCGGAAGCGTGATTTTTGTCTCGTACTGTTTTGTGCTTTGTCGATCTAAGCGAGCGTCGGAGCCAAATTTAATATAGAAGCCTCTTAGCAAAAGGCCTGCCCAGGCTATAGTGAATGCCAAAAATAAAAGGATTTGTCTTGTTTTCACAAATCGACTTCTGGCCTTTGTGCTCTCATGATCTGAACGGAAAGACTCCTTCCTTGTATCTTTTCGATAGATTGGTTGAGTCTCTCGATTCTCTCTGGAGCTGCCAAATTCGCGAGCTCAGATTTTTTTTCTCGGTTGGCCTGAAATAATAACTTTTCACTTTGGCTGAGTTTCAAAAGTTGGTAACCCATTCGGCGATTTTCAAGCTTCAGAGTTGCAACTAAAAACACCCCTGAAAGACACATTGTTACCGCCAAGAGCATTGAGCGGGTTTGGTACTTCCCTTGCGATGAATAGGTATTGTCTTTCATAGAGCTACTCCTTTTTGAAACATTCGCAGCTTGGCGCTACGACTGCGGGGATTGCTATTTGTTTCTTCCTTCGATGCGATAATTACTTTTTTATTTATTAGACGGCCATGACTTGGTACAAACTCTTTGAGTTTGTATTTAACCAAACGATCTTCACTAGAATGAAATGTAATAATGATAAGTAAGCCCTCGCTCTTTAACGAAGAGATCGCGTGTGGGATAGCTTCTCTTACCTGATCAAGCTCACTGTTAACCTCCATTCGAAGGGCAAGAAAATATATTGTCGCCGGATGATGTCCGCGCTGTCGCCAACCGGCCGCTCGGGCTATAACCTTTGCAAGCATCTCGGTTGTTTCAATGGCACATACTTGCCTTGCTTCAACTATGGCCTTTGCAACTCGGCGTGATCCCCTTGCTTCTGCATTTTTGTAAAACATGTTTGCAAGGTCCTCTTGCTCCCATGTGTTCACAATGTCGTAAGCAGTTAAGTTAGTCGAAGTGTCCATACGCATATCAAGCCTACCAGGCTTATTGAAACTAAAACCTCGCTCTGCTTCATCAAGCTGCGGAGAGCTCACACCAAGATCAAACAGAATAGCGTCAAATGTCTCTTTTGGTACGCTCTGCACGTAATCAGAAAAAGTCGCTTTAACGAGAACTAGCTTTTCTCTTTGAATCCACTCTGAGAAGTGTTCCTTTGCAAAATCAATCGCAGTGTTATCCCTATCAACTGCAACCACTTTAGAATCTGGAAAGGCCTCCAAGAATGCTCGGGTGTGCCCTCCTCGTCCAAATGTTCCATCAAGTATTGTCGTGGGCGGCGTAGACATATTTTTCATCTCAGAGATGATTTCATTCAAGAGTACCGGAATATGCATTTTAAGATACTTCCGCAAAAAAGCCGGCGATGTTTCCGGCATTCTGTTCAAAACCCTTTACGAGTTCTTCATGAACAATAGACCACTCCGCCTGAGACCAAATTTCTATTTTGTTGCCCATTCCTACCATGACTAGACTATCCTCTAGTTTTGCGTAACCCCTGAGGGTGGGTGGTACGAGAATGCGGCCATTACTGTCAGAACTAATCTTTGTGGCTGAACTGACATAAAACCTGAGAAAAGCTTGCACTTCAGGGCGCAGCGAAGGCAAATCATTAAAACGTGATTCGAGCTTGGACCATTCAGTTTCGGTAAAAAAATCAAGGTACGGGCGTTTTTGATAGACGGCATTCGCCAAAATAAATTGGCCGTCGCAAAGAGTTCGCCACGACTGAGGCAAGACGAAACGTCCTTTCTGATCGATTTTCGACTCGAGACGCCCTCGGAAGCTTGCAACCATTCGTGGTTTCCTTTAATCGGTCCATCCTGGACCTGAACATTTATCGTCGCACACTTTGGGATTTCCAACCACGATTTCCCACCTTTTACCACCGAAGATCTAGCTTCGAAAAATGCCCACTTGGAGACCTGCGTCGTTTTTGTTTAGACTAAAGGGGAGGCTCGCCTCCAAAAGAGGGTACTATTATTTCATGATTCGTTGTCCTAAGTGCAACTTCCTACAACCAAAGGACCGGTACTGCGCCAACTGCGGCGTCGACGTAGACGCGTTTGTACCAAGTCCCCCTACTCTAGGGATTAAGATTCGCTCGAATCATATTCTTTATGCGACTCTTGCTCTTGGCGTGTTGATGTTTTTGTTTTGGTTTGTGAGTGTCAATCGCCCAGCGACCGATCGAATATCTGATTTTGCGCAAAAGTCATTTGAGTCTGAAGCGCCCAGTGCCGTGGAGGTTGTAGTTGAAACTTCGCCACCAAGAGATATCTCGCCCACAAACACCGAACAAGTCGAAACAAGAAGTAAGGAGCCCCTGGGCGAGAAGATTGAAGGGCTCACTGTTGATGATGTTCGGTCACCCTCACTAACTCAGCGTGCCGCCATTCGATTGACCTTTGCCGAAATTCCTTGGGAGGCTCTCAGGCAGGTTGCTGGTTTTGCCCAAGGTTCGCAGAGTGGTTTTTTTAGAGACGCGAGAATTCAGATCCTTTCAATGGTCAGAGAGACGGACTCCGCAAGACAGTTTAGATACTTAGAGACGCGAGAGCTTGGTGTTTTACCGGAGGGACCGACCACCATTAGTATCGATTTTGAAAAGGAAACATTTTTGAGCCTCGACATTATTTCATCTTATGTCGACGACGAAGCCACGCGAATCGAAGCTGACTTGATTGTCGTTCCAACCTCCAAGGTGCCTCAACTTCTGCCAATCACGAGATACAATCGCGGCACTCTTGTCGGAGGCGGTGGGCTCTACTTTGTAGGCCTCTTTCCTAGATTTAACATCAAAGACATAGCCGAAAACAAGGCCATTGCCGAGCACCCACTTCTGAAGGTTTTGACCTCTCAGAATTATCAAGAAGGTGTTACAGAGCTCGTACTTTTGATCGAGGCCGTACCCACTCCTTAAGATTTCAGCCTTTGGTTGCACCAGGTAAAATGCCTTTATCGTATTGATGCACCAAAGCGATCCCAAGTTCTTTCTGAGAGCGGTCGAAAGAAACAGAAACTGTAGCTTTTAAGGCAGCCGACTTGCGCAATCCCCCCCTTTAAAGTTATGAACTTCAACAGGAGTGACAAAAAATGCAAGATTCGAGATTTGATAGGCACTGCTATGGTGAAAACTTTTATTTAGTAAAAGACACCTACCTTCGAACACTTTTAGCAAGACTTTGCACGCCTGACTGCGTGCAGCCAGAGATCAATCATTTGGTAGAGACTATCTATCGAGGACTCCTCAGCTACACTATCAATCAATTCTTTGCGACGGAGCTCACAGAGCTTGCCACCCGAATGACGGCCAGCCATACAGACATCAAACTGAAAGAAGAAATGGTAATCCGCAAACAAAGAGCTGTTGCTGTAAACTTGGCAAGAGCGGGAACCTATCCATCTCACATTTGTTACCAACATCTCAATGAAGTGCTTGAACCAAATCTTGTCAGGCAAGATCACATACTCGCCGCTCGGCTGACGAATGAGTCTCACCAAGTGACGGGTACTTTTGTTGGCGGCACGAAAATTGGCGGAGACATTCAAGACGCAATCGTTTTGATACCTGATCCGATGGGTGCCACTGGCAACACATTGGTGTCGGCGATTGAACACTACAACAAAAACGTTGAGGGTGATCCTAAGCATTATGTTGCACTTCATCTCATTGTAACTCCCGAATATTTGAAGAAGGTTTACCACACGCATCCCAAGCTTAAGATTGTGTCACTCAGGCTCGACAGGGGTCTGTCTTCGCCCGATATTTTAAGAACTCTACCTGGCACTCACTGGGATAGGGAGCGTGGCCTTAACAACCAGCAGTACATTGTTCCAGGCGGCGGGGGCTTCGGGGAGATTTTGAACAACTCCTATGTTTAATTTTTGGCGCAGTTGTATTCTTGGTCGATCGCCAAATGGCCGACCTGCGATACTTACGAGGCACAAGGAGTGAGTTGCGTTTCAGGGCAAATGGTATAGAGTAGGGCTTTTGCTGCTAGGAGGGGCTATGAACCGCTTAAAGATGTCTACACTACTTTCTGAGGCACAGATACGCAATCGTGTTACAGAACTCGGCGCAGAAATTACCAAGAGGTTCAAAGACAAAGATCTTGTCGCGATTTGCGTACTCAAGGGATCTATTGTTTTTTATTCCGATCTTATTCGTTCGATTGAAACCGATCTCCACTGCGAGTTTTTTGGTGTTTCAAGTTATCAAAACGGAATGACGTCCTCTGGTGAGGTCAAACTTACACTGGATCTCAACACGCCGATTGAGGGCAAGCACGTCCTGCTTGTAGAAGATATTGTTGATACAGGTCTTACAATGAATTATCTCATCGACACTCTCAAAGCACGTAAGCCTGCAGGTCTTCAGACTGCCACCCTCTTGCTAAAGCCCGGTGCTTTGAAAACCAAGGTAGACCTCGATTACGTTGGTTTTGAGATCTCTAACGAATTTGTCGTCGGTTATGGGTTAGACTATCAAGGTTTTCATAGAAATCTTCCGTACATCGCTCAAGTTGAAAGTTTAAATTAATACTAATGTGGCGATTTGTAGGGCCCGGTTTACTTATGGCTGGCGCTGCAATCGGTGTTTCGCACCTTGTACAGTCTACGCGTGCTGGCGCAAGTTTTGGATGGAGCCTTACAGCGCTTGTTCTAGCCGCCAATCTGTTCAAGTATCCTTTCTTTGAATTCGGTCACAGATTTGCAAGCTTAACCGGCAAGACTCTCCTTGAAGGCTACAAGGAGCAGGGTCGTTTTTATCTCTATACATTCTTAGGTCTAAACATAGTTACTTCGGTTGTGAGTGTTGCGGGCGTAGTCATTGTGACAGCGGCGCTTGCTGAAAACCTGCTCCCCGGTTTGTTTTCAATACCCACGTGGAGCGCCTTATTAATTACGATAAGTCTCGTCATTTCGCTTGTCGGGCAGTATCGCGCTCTCGACTACTTTATAAAGCTTATGCTAGCCGTACTCTTTATAAGCACTGTATGCGCCTTTGCTATAGCCTTTGGAGGCAACACTTTGCCGGGGGCAGAAATTGCCAGCCAAATATTTACCCTACAGAACTCAAAAACCGCCGTTTGGACGAGCGCTTCTCTTCCGTTTTTAATCGCGCTCATGGGATGGATGCCCGCGCCCATTGAACTTTCGGTTTGGCAATCCATATGGGTACTAGAAATGAAAGAACAAAAGAAAGAAGACGTACCGCTAAAGGCGGCGTTGTTTGATTTTAATTTTGGCTACGCGATAACTGTTATTTTGGCTCTTTTGTTCATGGGGCTTGGCGCATTTGTTATGTATAGTAGCCCCGCAGAGTTTTCTCCCAAACCTGCCGAGTTCGCCGCACAAGTTGTGAAACTATTTACTTCGCAGATAGGTCTGTGGAGCACTCCGTTTATTACAATGGCAGCCATGACGGCAATGATCTCCACAGTTATTACTCTCGTCGATGCTTATCCGAAATCGTTGGCACTCGGATTTGGTTTGGTCTCTCGCGAGCCCCAAAGTAAAAAAAAGAGTTTTGTTATATGGAGTTTACTTGTCGGGTTCTTCGGGGTCGCGTTGATTTCTTTCTATTCAAATCGCCTAAAAGAAATGGTGGATCTTGCTACGATTTTGTCTTTCATGTTGGCGCCGATATTTGCTTTTTTAAATTTTAAAATTGTTTTAAGAGATGGTCTCACCCGTAACACTCTTCCCGTATGGATCAAAGTGCTCTCAGTACTGGGATTGGTCTTTCTAACCGTCTTCGCAGTTTTGTATTTAGCATCTGTTGTCGCTGGGCTTGCTAGATGAACCTTTTCAGATCTTCTAAAGGTGTGCGCAATCTGAGGGGCGGCATTCCAGACTAAGGTCAGGGCCAATTGCCTCAAATATTTGCGTGCCATAGACTCAGAGTCGCATGAAACAGGCATCTTTCAAGGAGGATCATTGAACTCATTTAGTCGAACAATCGCAGCATTTGTAACCACCACACTTGTCATCGCATCTACAGCATACGGAGAAATCGAAGAAGTTCTCTATTGGGCCAAGATCCGGGCAAAAGATAAATTTGAACGAACTGAGATTGTAAATCTCGATGTGGCTATCGAAGGCCATACAGATGAGTATGTATTTGTTGTAGCTCCGCTCGATGTACTCAGACCCCTTATTGATAGCGGACGAGTAGAAAATTATTTTGAAGACTCCTCTGTTGAAAAGCCGTTTCCCGATCGAGATTCCAACTTTCACGACTACATGGAGCTCACCGCTAAGTTAAGCAGTATGGCCGCAGAAAACAAGGATCTCGTAAAAGTGTTTTCTATTGGAAAGTCTGTTGAAGGGCGTGAAGTTTGGACGCTGAGAATTTCCGGCTCCTCGGCTCCCGCAGGTTCGCTACCTGCTATCTATTTTCTGGGTGCCCACCATGCTAGAGAGCATCTATCTACCGAAATCCCGCTTATGCTCGCCGACCATCTTGTGAAGGCTTACAACTCTAACGATGAAAAGGTTCGTGCACTTCTTGCAAATCGTGAGGTTTACATTACTCCGCTCGTTAACCCGGATGGTAAACAGTACGACATAGAAAGTGGACGATACAGAAGCTGGAGAAAGAACCGCAAAGAAAACTCCGGGGGCAGTCGAGGCGTCGACCTCAATCGAAACTATTCATTTGGTTGGGGAGGCGGGGGAGCCAGCACATCTCAAAGCTCTGACACGTATAGAGGCACTGAAGCCTTTAGCGAACCAGAAACTCAAGCAGTGAAAAGGTTTGTTGAACACCACGAAAACATCACTACGCTTCTGAGCTTTCACACTTTTTCTGAATTGATTCTTTACCCTTGGGGCCATATTTATGAATCAATTCCCAACGAGCGTGACCTAGCTGTTCATAAAACTATGGCCGAAACAATGGCTCAATGGAATGGCTACACTCCCCAACAGTCGAGTGATCTTTACATAGCTTCTGGCGATACGACCGATTGGTCTTATGGAGAGCACGGTATAGTTTCATTTACTTTCGAACTAGATCCGAAATCTATTTTCAATGGTGGATTTTATCCGGGGCAAGATGTCATACCAAATGTGTTTCGAAAGAATCTGCAGCCTTGCCTTTACCTTATCGAATACACAGACAACCCTTATCGAGTATTGAGTTCATCGCTTCCGGGTCTCACTTTTCTACGTAGCGCCGGAACAAGTAACAGCTCGAGTAAGTTGAAACTGTAATTAAAGAATATTGCCAAGAGGGCTGCAGGGACGGCTCCGGCAAGCACGAGCGCCATATTGTTGATGGTCAAACCAGATATAATTGGCGCTCCTAAACCTCCAGCTCCAATCAAAGCAGCGAGCGTCGCCGTGCCAGTTGTTACCAACACAGCCGTGCGAATTCCTGACAGTAAACTCGCCATGCTAAGTGGTAGCCTTACAATCATTAGCGTCTGCCAGCGGTTAAACCCTAAGGCATGCGACACTTCTATCAACTGAGTCGGCACGTTCGACAGCCCGAGAATAGCACCAGAGACAATTGGCAGAAGTGCGTAGAGAAACAAAGCTACAAAGGCTGGCAGCTTTCCAATCCCAAATACAGGGATCAAAAAAGTCAAAAGAGCCAGTGAAGGAATAGTCTGAAAAAAACCAGCCGTAGCAACAACAAAAGATTTGAGAGTCGACCTTTCAAAAACAATTATTGCGAGTGGAATCCCAGTGAAAAAGGCTACGAGAACCGGAATAAGGACGAGTTGTAAGTGCTCCTTGAGTCTTTCGAAAATGAGCGACCACGGTATGGTTTCAAAAAAACCTTTTCTCTTCTTAGAAATTTCCTCATCGGTCAAATCTCCGGTTAAAAAGTACTTTGCCACAGCTGCAACTGTTTCTTTGCTGTTTTCTACTTTTACATTGAGCAGCTGCATGGTGGCCTCATCAAGGGTGCCTTCAAGCTGCCTCAGTAAGCGCCTGGCCTCATCATCTAGACTGCTTCGAAACGCAACACCTGCTCTATAGTTTCCAAAGACTCCAAGATCATCCTCAAGTATAACATGTGCGATTTTGGCAAGGCTTGCGTCGGTTGTGTAAATATCGATCAGGTCAACTTTACCAGACTCGAACGCCCTATAGGCTAAAGTGTGCTCCATCGATTCGACCCTAAGAGAGGTGGGCCATTTGTACACTTCTTTTACTTTTTCAAATCCGTCGGGTCTTTGAAGAAACTCGTGACTAAGTCCCACGCGTAGCCTATTGGGGTCGACTTGCGAGAGTTTTGTCCACCCTGTTGCGCTGAACACCTCCTGTGAAATCGCCAGTGCGTAGGAATTTTCAAAGCCAAGAGAAAAACCAAACTCCACTCCTGACTGCGCGAGTTTCTCTGCTAGATTCTTCTGGTTTGTATGAAGAAAGTTAATGAGAGTTCCATCGTACTCTGGATAAAGATCAATCTCTGCCGCCTGAAGTGCCGAAAGAGCCACCCCCGTACCGCCCATTCCGAAGCTTCTTTCCACGCTAACTCCGCCGGCTTCAAGGTGCTGAGCGATGATTTCTGCAACAATCAAACCTTCGGTGAAATTCTTTGCGCCGATTTCAACTGAGGAAAACAGCGCGGGAGTTAGTAGGAATGCAGCTAAGGCAAATATCCGTGCGCGGTTCATTCCGTAGTTTCTCCTCACAGATTCAGCACTTGCGACTTCACAAACTTAGAAACAAATTCGTCAGATGGATGAGAGACAATATTCTCAAATGTGTCTGACTGGAGGCACTCACCCATGCGAAATAAACTCACTGAATGAGAAAGAATAGCTGCCTGAGCGAGGTCGTGAGTGACCAATACGACTGTCTTATTGAGTTTCAAAAACAGATCTTTCAGAGACGCTCGAAGTTCTGCCTTTACAAGTGGGTCCAAGGCCGACATGGGTTCATCAAGTAAAAGAACTTGTGGGTCTGTCATAAGGGCGCGGGCCAAAGCCACTCTCTGCCTTTGCCCGCCACTGAGCTCAAGAGGATAATACTCAAGTAGGCGAATTGGCAAAAACAACATATCAAAGAGTTCATTTGCCTTCTGTTCACAACTCCCGTGAAGCTTTAACATTCGACTTTGAATTTCAAGATTCTTCTCTACGGTCATGTGCGGAAACAGTCCACCATCTTGAGGTACAAAAGCTATTTTCTCGGCCCCCGATGCCAATCGAAACTTCTCGACTGGCATGCCGTCAATCAACACCTCGCCGCTATCGGGCTTGGTGATTCCTGCAATAATTCTCAAGAGAGTGCTTTTGCCAGAACCACTTGAACCCAAGATTACATGAGTCCTACAACTAGGGATTTCTAAGCTCACATCTTTAAGAGCATAAAAGTTTTCAAAAGCTTTGGTGACATTCTTGACGGTGATCAATCCGCGCCAAGACCTGGTATTACTAGTTGCTGACCCACTCTTAACATTCGGGGCGAAGCCAATTCGTTAACATCCATAATGCCTCTCACTGAAACTCCAAACTTACGCGCCAGTGCACCTAAGGTATCGCCACTTTCAACTAAATAGATGCCTCCAAGGCCAACCCTCGATGATTCGCCTTTGTTCGCTTGCGGGGCCGGCAAGAAATCGAGTTGTTCCATTGCCACCTGAACAAGTTCTGGTGGAAGCCGAATTGAGTAGCCAGCGGGAATAGGGCGATGCCCGCGCCTAACGGCTTGCTGAAAATAGAGATTGTATTGAAGTGCCAAATCTTCATTTTCGCCAAAGAAAGCTATTAAATGCTTGAAGTGGAGGGGTCGTTTGAGTCTGATCTCCGCGTATTTCATTTCTGGAGCCCATTTCGGTTTTTTGAAAAACTTATCTGCCGCCTCTTCAATCTCTAAAGCTGCCACAAAACAGGAGTAAAAGTTTTGAGAAGCAAAGCCAAACCTTCGAGCAGTAGCATTCTGAATAATCTCTTCAATGCTTTGAGTCTTCAACTTATCGACAATTCTCTTCACGCCGGCCGGGCCGTGATTGTATGCCGTCAATGCGAGCGGCCAACTTCCTAAAAGTTTGTAATTCGACTTAAGTTTTTTAGCGGCGGCACGCGATGCTTCTATCGGGTCATTTCTAAAATCGACTATCGTATCCATCTTTAAATAAATTCGACCTGTCGAGCGAATAAACTGCCAAATGCCACTCGCGCCCACTTTGGATCTTGCATAGATATTAAAAGAGCTTTCGACAAACGGGAGCCTCGTAAGTTCAAGAGGCAGTCCTTCAGCACGAAAAATACTTTCAATCTCGGGCAAATACTTGCCGCTAAAATACATTCCCATTAAGAATCGGTCTGCTTGGCCCAATTGAAACCGAATTCGCTTTAAACTTGCAGCCTCTCTAAACTTGTTCTGCCCATCATTGTGCGAAAACATTTGAAAATATCTAAGATCCTCGCCTTGAAGCTCTTTTGCCTCTTTCGCTTGAGAAATCCTGAGTAACCTGTCGGAGATTTCTTGCTTCTGCACCTTAAGAAGGTCTCTTCTTGCTCGTTGCTTTTGCCCCTCACTCAGAGCCGAGTTCGAATTGATTTCTCTAAAATCAATGACTCCGTAAACGATCCTCAAATCTTCTGTATCATGAAGCAAACCTTGATCTGTTGTTACCTGGGAATATATTCTCTTCCAAAAATTCACGCGATGACGGAAGTTTTCAGAAACTTTAAACGTATCTTGATCATAACCTAAAGCGGCTTCTTGCTTCGAATATGCGGGGGGCATCCACTCTCTGTACTCGCGAGTTAGATCTACGCCGGGTATCTCAATTTCTGGATCGATTTGCTCCTGCGTGAGAAGCTCAGGGAGCGTATCTTCTGGAGCTTCGACTTCCTCTGTTACCAATGATTTTGAATCCCAGACCTTTGTTGCTTCTTCTAAAGTAGCTTTCATCTTATCTACATTAAGAGTGCGAATGCCAAGAAAGGCCGGAAGCACGAAAAAACAAATTGTGCTAAATAAAATGCCAAACAGATGTTTCATCATGAGGCCTTTAGAATATCAGCAATAATGTCATCGAAACACTGCCAAACGCGACTCACATCAGATATCGACTTTCGATGGTTGTACATTAAGACAAAGGTCAACTCGTCATCAGACTGGGTCTTCATATATCCCGCTAAGCTCACAATACCAGCATTCTTCATCAAACCCGTTTTGGCTCTCACCTGACGTCGAAACCCGTTTAACCTAGACTTGAGTGTGCCATCAACCCCCGCTACCGGAAACGAACTTAGAAACTCTGCAAACGTAGAAAAGTCTTTTTGAGTTTGAGCAAGAAATCTTCCGAGTGCCGACGGAGAAATTGCGTTTTCTAGCGTCAAACCAGATGGGTTCTCAAAACGGATCTCTGCTTTTGAGAATCCAAGTTGCACCAACTCGGACTGAATCACTTTTATACCTTGATCCAAAGATGCCGGCGACTTTGTTTGAGCGGCCAACAACTTCGTCAACATTTCTGCTATATAGTTGTTAGAAAACTTCATCATGTTTTCCACCTGCAGGCGCAATGGCTCCGACTCAACAAACGCGAGCTCTCGCGCTCCATTTGGTGCCTTTCCGGTTTTTACAGTTCCACCAACTTTGATTCCCCTTTGAAGAAGAAAACTCTTTAGATTGAACCCCAGCCATATCGGAGGATTGGTGATGTTCTTGTAAATAACTTTCTCTGGGCAATCTTTTGAAATCGATCCGGAGACTCTAATCATATCTCCTATCTTTGAACTTCGAGTTCTTTCTACGTTGACTTGGCAGTCGCCCCCATTTGTCGTCTTTGCATTATTGACCAGTTCAATGTACTCGCTCTCGGGATCAATTGTGACTTGCGCTTTTTCACCCGGACGTGTCGGCCTCACAAAGACGTTGACGGAGTTCCAATTGAACGAGGCGGCGCCCACGGGCGCATCGTAGGCGCGATCAACTCGGGAATCTTCGCGAGAGCTCGAAATCCTCACGTCGTCGAAAAGACTATCGTCGATGACAAGATCTCCTTCAATTTCGGTAATATTATTTCTACGAAACTCATTCACGAGATACCACATCTTTTCGGAGACAAAACCCGGGTCTCCGCTACCAACGAAGTAGAGGTTTCCCGAAAGCTTGCCCGCCTTCTCAGGTGAATTCGAAACCAACTTACTTTTCAACTTCACTGAAGGACCAAGAAGCTTTAAGACGACTCCCGCGGTAATGACTTTCGCAATCGAAGCCGGCTGAAAGGCTCTTGTCGCATTAACCGAAGTAATGGTTTCGGATTGAGAGTTCCCCACCCAAAGCCCGAGCTCGCTTTTGTCGATCTTGTACTTCTTAAGCGTCTTTTCTATCTGTGAGGCAAGCTGCGAATTCGTCGCTCCCTGAGCAATCGAGTCAAAAAAAGAAACAATAAAAAATGAGAACACCAGGATAAACGACAGTCGCAACGAAAACATCATTAGAACTTCCCTCTTTGATCGACCATAAGCCTGTCTTAAGAAAACACCACCAAAAATCTCGATCCGCCTTTTGACTGCTTTTTATTTTATACAGTAGCATGTATTTTGTATTTTTATCTAGGGGTTGTGCAACAGCCTTTATACAGAATGTCCACTCTAGTCAGGAGCCCAAGTGAATTTAAAGTTTATCTCGAATAGTTTCGTTTTTTTATCTGCGCTTTTTATACTTAGCGGATGTTTTTCAAAACGTCAGACTCCAGCCAACGACTCTCTGGTCGTCGCTATTTCAGCTGGACCAAGAACTCTAGACCCTCGATATTCTACCGACGCAGTTGGGCAGCGAATGAATTCATTGATTTTTAACTCTTTCGTGCGCCTTGGGCCAGAGCTAAAGATAGTTGGCGATGCCGCTAAATCCTGGAAGTACGCGAACAAAGTATACACATTTGAAATGGTTCCTGATCTCAATTTTTCTGACGACACTAAGCTAACTTGTGATGACATCCAGTTTAGCGTTGCCGAGTATCAAAAAACAAACAGTCCTTTTCAGTCTGCTTTTTCAATGATTAAAAAGGTTGAGTGTGACTTCTCAGCGACCCCATCAATAGTAAAGTTTCATCTGTCGACGTTCTCAGCGACGCTTTTAACAGATCTAACAAACCTTAAGCTTCTACCTAAAGGTATCGTCAACAAATTCGGAGACGACTTTGCAGATCACCTTATCGGCACTGGAAGCTACAAACTCATAAAAAGAACAGAACAAGAGATTATTTTTGAAGCACGCAAGAATCATCCAATCATTACACCCCATATACCCAATCTCGTTTTTAAGATTGTAAAAGACGATTCAACTCGATTCTTAAAGCTTAGAAGCGGCGCCATCGATATTATCCAGTCGGATTTGCCTCCAAATAAGATTGCGGAGCTAGAGAGTAACAGTGATTTTACCGTCCACAAGGTCTCCGGCCCCTCGATGGATTACATACTTGTGAACCTCAAAGACTCACGGCTAGCAGAAGTAAACCTAAGAAGGGCAATATCTCAAGCTATCAATCGTGATGAGATCGTAAAATTTAAACTCAGCGGGCTTGCCCTGCCTGCCAGCGGCATTTTAAGCCCAAAGAATCCTTTTGCTGATGAGCAGCTTCAACCACCGACCTACTTGCCTTCAGAGTCGAAAAAGTTGGTTGCGGATTTAGATCTTAAAAACAAAGCCTTTTCACTAAAGACATCGAACAATCCTCAAGCGATTGAAAATGGCAAAGTGATAGCCGCTCAGCTTGAGAGCATTGGCTTAAAGATTGAACTTCAGAGTTTTGAGTGGGGTACATTCTATAACGATATCAAAAATGGTAACTTTCAGCTGGCGACTATGAGATGGGTTGGTGCCACTGACCCAGATATTTACCGACTCGCTTTTCACTCGAAAGAACTGCCCCCAGGCAGGAATCGGGGAAGCTATAAGAACGAGGCACTCGACCTACTTCTAGATAAAGGTCTAGAGATCGAAGAAGAAGGCGCGCGCAAAACACATTACCACAAAGTTCAGAGAATCATTTTTGAAGATCTGCCGATAATTCCTTTGTGGTACGACACTCTTGTGTCGGTTGTGTCGATCCGTGTAGACGGCTATGTGCCTCCGCTGAATGGAGATTATTCTCCGTACGCAAGAGTCACAAAACCCGGGGGACCTTAATACATGAATAAACGCCTTTGGCTGCTTTACGTATTTTTTCCACTGAGTCTTGTTCTGTTTATAGATCAAATCACAAAAACGTGGGCAAGTGATCTTACGCATACACTCAGATTTGGAAAGTTATTTTTCTCACTTCACCACAATTATGGCGCCATACTCGGGCTGTTTTCAGACCTTCCTGCCGTTCTTCGAGTCGTTTCTCTTTCTACCGGAGGGGCATTTTTAGTTTTCACATTTTTTGTGCTTCAGTACCTCTTACCTACTAAGTTTCCGCACTTACGAATAGGTATGTCTATATTGCTTGGCGGGATACTCGGAAACGTTCTAGACCGCATTCTCATGGGATATGTGGTCGACTTTATTGCTTTTGATTTTGGAAGATGGGTTTCGCCGGTTTTCAATCTGTCAGATGCACTGCAATGGGTTGGTTACATTCTTATTTTTTACGGTTTAATAAGATACGGGCACCAGCTCTGGCCAGATAACGACTCTCGAAAACGTTATTGGATTAATCCGAAGTTTCAGCTCGAGTACTCTTTAAAGATGATGGCTGCGGGTCTTGGCTTTTCGATTATTGCACTTGTTTTTAGTTATACTTATTTTCGAGTAGCCATGATCGAGCTGATCGGTCATCAACCATCTCTTGAAGAAAAGTTTTTAAATCCTTACGTGGTTACTTTCGGCATTGTGACTTGCGGATTTTTGAGCGTTTTGTTTTTAGTGGGCTTAGTGCTTTCGCACAGAGCAGCAGGTCCCATTTTTGCTTTCGAAAAGTTTCTCGACGATCTTATGGCAGGTAAAAAGCGGGTACTCAAACTACGCGCTGGAGATGAGTTTAGGCATTTAGAGGAGCTTTCTTTAAAGCTTGCTGAGCACTTCGGCAGTGCTGTTGAAGAGCCGCCGACAGAATCTGAATCAGACAAAGACGACACTACCAAGGATGACGTCGCAGCGGATAGCGCATCAGACACTGGTCTGCCCAACTCAACCAACACCACATCCCGCAAACTCATTGTTTAGTGACCATTCGGCGACGGATTCGTTTCGTGTCCCACGTCGTACCAGTAATTCTATTCAGCTCCCTGAAATCTCTTTTCTCACACCGGCGCTGGGGTTTTTGCTATTTTATCTTGGGACCTTGATAGATGACTTTCAACGTGACCTTACCTGCGGAAAGAGACGAGGAAAGCTCATTTACACTTAAATTAGCCCCGTTAAACGCTTGTCGACTTTTGAAACACGAGTGCCCACCACACTTTTCGAATCCATTACATCCGAAAACGTTAGACGTTACTCGTGTTAGGCAACATCAACCATAACTTTGAGTTTCAAACCAGCTTCGTCGACGAGAGATTGAAGTGCTAGCTCAACAAAGCGCTCTTCAGAATGCCCTAAAGCTCGTGCAAATCTCGCCGCCCGCTCTGGACTAACAGCCTTATTGCCTTTTTCAATGTCGTTTAAATGAGAGCGAGAGATATGTAGCCGCTTAGCAAACTGAGCCTGCGAAGATTCTTCTCCAAGTCGAATAGATTCCAGCAAGCGCCCTAGTGTGACAGGCCCGCCAGTCAACTTTTCTAAGAACTTCCTAGTAGAACTCTTTTTAGTATTCATGTTTATCAATCCTTTCTACTCGCACGAAAAGAACTGCTCTTCCTGCTAGCCGATAATAAGCGCGGTAGGCCCGACTCAAACGGACCGAACGGAGTCCTGATAGTTTTCCTTTGAGCAGCTCATCATGATATCCCGGAATCTTTCGAACTTCATCTAATCCACGCTCTTCAACATCTTCGACCCAGTTCTGAAAGTTAACGACGATGTGTATGGGGAGCTTCTTCAATTGCTTCTTAACCAAATCCGAGAGTTGAACTTCTGAAATCATCAAGATTCAGCGTACACCCCAAAGGTGTACTTGTCAATGGCCGATTGCGAATCTCGCCTCCGGCGCCGGAGTTTATGAAGGAACTGAAGATGAAGCTGACGATGCCGGGACAGCGGCCATGGCCAGCTCTTTCGTAGTTGATTTGACCTTCGTCTCTTCAGTACGTTTAGGGTCCGACATTTTCTCTTTTACTCTACTTGTTTCAGCATCTGCAGCTAAACTGTTTGCTTTAGATAGACCGTTACCCGAATCGATTGACGTTAGCCTATCCGCTTCAGCGCAATTTTTGCCAAACCTTTTGATTTCTAGCAATTCTTTGCTGAGATCTGCCATTTCTGCGATGAGTTCGCTCCAGCCCAAAGCTGCGCCCTTGGGACCAAGAAGGCCGCGCACGCGCGCTGCTCGGCACCCTCAGCTCTGCAGCAGCCCTCGCGCCGAAGCCACACCGCAAAAAATGGCATCAGTCACTTTGATCGGCGAACTTTTGTGCGATCAATGAAATTATTGCGCTCACAACCAATCGTCAAAATAAAGTAAACTCTTGGTAGATGCAAAAGTGGCAGTCTTCGAGTTTGCTAAAATATTTAACCGTTCGTAGGCGGGCGCTTGCTTTTTTCTGGCTCGCTGTTGTTTATTCGTTTTTTACAACAATTGCCTCCCAGGCGCGAGTTGAGACCAGCGTCGTAGCAAGCGTTTCCGGCGACTACTGTGCTTCCATTCTTGAGACTCCGGTGGCTGTCTACGTATCTGGAGACGATGGTTCGGCCGTCAAGATCGGCGACCTACATAAAGCTCCGACTCAAAGCCCAATCCCAACATACGACAAACCCGAAAAGGCCATTAGAATTTTGGCTATCAATGGCCTTCACTTTAGTACCGAGACCCATGCTGAATTCCCAAGGCGTTACAAACGCAGGCCGATCTTTGATGTCAATGCACTCGCCCACCAAGCACAGGTGCGCAGGCTGCAGCGTTTTAAGGAGATGATCACGAACTCCCAGGCAGACTTAGTTGTTTTTTCTGAAGCAGTCGATGTCTATGAGTTCTTTACTTTTGTTAGTGACAATCTAAACGGTGCGTACAGCGTCGTCGGCCCGTTTGATACCCCACGAGACCTCAGAAATGAATCCATTGGCGACTCCTTAAGTGCCATCTCCAATTATTACAGCAGAGAAAATATTCATCACAAAACATTTCTACTGGTCAGGAATAGAGCAGATCTCAACAGTGACAAGGTATTTAGAAAGATTGGCTATCAAGAATTGGGTTTTACCGGTAGTGAAGCTCACCGCATCGCCGATGAGTTTTTGCGGCCACCACCCCTTGTTGGTGTATTTGATGGTGAAGGAAAGTGTCTGTTGATTGTGGCCGGGCTACATCTTAAATCGAGTTTTAGTCGCAACAA
The DNA here is from genome assembly GCA_002778785.1 of Bdellovibrionales bacterium CG10_big_fil_rev_8_21_14_0_10_45_34. Taxonomy (GTDB): domain Bacteria; phylum Bdellovibrionota; class Bdellovibrionia; order Bdellovibrionales; family 1-14-0-10-45-34; genus 1-14-0-10-45-34. Next base: position 23,104 of record PEZS01000011.1, read on the forward strand.
CAATCCAAACGATCGCATCAAAGCAATAGACAAACGTACTCGAGAGATGGCTGCAGCACTCGCAATTGACCAAAAGCTAAGTGCTCATCCTAAATTCAAAGATGCTACGGTCATTTTTGGCGGTGATATGAACGTGAGCTTAGATATGGGTGCCCCCGAACTTGCTGCTTCAGTTGCACGTGGTTTTGCGGCGCCACTTCCTGGATTCTATGAGAACTTTGTCTCCAGCAGCCCAGGCGGACTTCTGCTTTACGATCCACGAATCGTTACTGCCGGGTCCAAATATGAGAACCAAACGACGATATCTTGGATAAAAAATGGAATGAAACAGTGGAGTCGTAGCGACGGGTTCTTAGTGCGAACTCCCACGCAGAATCGAGGTGGCGCAATTACAAACTCCGGAGCGTCCCCTGCGGTCACAATTGACACGTGGATCCCTGATATCGCCCCACAATACGAAACAGAGTGTGTCCTTGCAGGTCCGAACCGGGTTATTTGCTGGGATGCCTTTTCTGATCATAATCCTAGTTTTCTCGATGTTTCGATCGACTGATCGGCAAAATGTTCCCGGTGTTAAAGTGAAACGCTAATTGCGCAATTCAATGCGTAGCTAGAAAAGAGCCCGCCTTCTTTAATGAAGAGGAGATCTGTGTCTTTAGGATTAGAATTCAGAGTTGCAGTGAGACCCTGAACGGCTCCTTGAAAAGTGAGCGACTCCCTTGCGCTGTCTCTGGCTTCCAGAGACATGTGTATATTGTTCTTTGCTGTTCGAAGAACACCTCGGAAGGAATTGAACTCTTCATAAGTCTTGATTCCATTCTTGTAGAAGGTAACTGTGATGGCAGCTCCAACCAAATTTCGATATCCGTCAAACCCGGGCAGGGGCGGTAAATTGGTCAATTTAACCGTAACGGGACCACTGATGTAGATCTGAGTGCTGCTCGAAGTATCGAGGGAGTTGCAGTTTAACCAACGCACCTCAGATTCTTTAACCGATGTGAGTTCATCCGCCGATAGAGCAAGTGATTGTAAGATAAAAAACGCGATGAAAGATAGAGTTCTCATGGCCCCCCCGTTTGAAGGCCCGTCAAATACTATCCTATACAGACGATATCAATGAGAATTTCGAAGTCGATGTCCCAGACACCTCTAGTTTCTTTTTCGACGTGGAATTCAAATATACGGGGTTTTTTGGGGGGTTTACCTGTCTGGCTGGATCTCTCATACTCAAATCCGTGCGACTCAGCGGTGTCGTGATGAACAAATCCGATTTTAGTTTCGCCTGTAGCCATTTCGCCGTACTGCTTGCTCTCATGCAGAAAGCCCTTTTCAAGGTTGAAAGCAGATGAGTAGAAGTTCATCGTCTCCTCGACATCATCGACATAAAAAAGTGTATATCCGTATTCAACTTTTTCTCGATAATATCATCAGAAACCACACGCACAAATTTGCCTTCCCAAATGGCCTTTTGGAAAATAAGACCACGCTATAGTCTTTATTTTCCAATCTCCGCCTAAGTATTTAAAATATCACGCTTTTATGGCCCTATGTAAAAATAGAGTCATCTGACTGATCTTATTTCCCATTATTGTCCTATCTATATGAATATATTAGTCTTTATTCCTGGACAGACACGCCTGTCCGGAGAAATTTCGGAGTTGACCTCAGGGCAGCTCATTCGAGCGATTCGAAAAATTTTATCTGACACTGAAGGAAATCTTAGCGGTCGAACGCAAGTCAAAGACGCTTATGGATAGGAAGAAAAAGGCTGCAGGTTAATGAATGTTGGCCTCAATCCTTATGTAAATAGTCAATGCTTCGTTTTAAATAGCAGTTTCACTATTGAAGAATATGGCATCGAGAAGAAGGACAGATAGATAAGAAGTGCCCCCAATATTAAGGAAAGAGCAACCCCGCTGGGCGCCAAAAATGCGTGTACTAGAAATATATTCAAAACTATGGGCGCCAATATCACAAGGGCCAAAGGGACAAAAAAACCACTCAGTAGCATGAGCCCACAAACGATTTCTGGCGCCTTGAGAAAGGGCATAAAATAACCCGTAGCCATAAGCCCGTTATTGAAAGTAACAAGACGTTCGGGTAGATCTGGAGGAACGGGAACCAACTGAAGAAGCCCCGCCAAACCAGATGCAAAAAATATAAAGCCAAGTAAAAGACGAGCAATCAACGGAAACTTCGCTCTCATGTGCCTCCCCTTATCTAAAAACAGATTTCGGAAAAGCCTCTACGCTCATAATGTGTGTGTTACTCGGTCCAAAAGGGCCCGGCGAGATTGATCCTCGTGATACTGGATTTTCTGAGCTCACTACAAGGTATGGCTTTTCAAGGTTCACTAAAAAAGCCTACGACACGGGTGTTGTGACAGACAAACCAATAACGAGACGGTCTATGTTTTAGGCGAAAAGTTACCACTTTAGTCGGGTGACGATTTTGGAACTCACGCGTCGGTTTTTCAGAATCTGAACTTTCCTGAGTCCTAACATTGAAACGCCCCAACAAAGGTCATGGCACCATCGCTTTTTAAGTTTTCTATATGGCTGTCTATTTTCAGAATACTTCTATTCAGCTCTCTGAAATCTCTTCTCTCACACCGACGCTGGGGTTTTTGCTATTTTCATTTCGAGCATAACACCAAAATGTGAGGACCTGGGACATTACAAAGAATTGCGTTTCAAAGGTTTTCCACTAGAGGGCCCCATTGTTCGTGGTATTCGAATCCCTACGCTCAAGCGAGTTTCTTGAGTTTGATTTCAGGGAAAAGCCCTACAGCCTCAACCAATCTTAAAATTCGATCTAAGGTGACCTTCTGAAGGCTTCCAGAAAGGATTCCTGTAACCGCTGAGCGTGGGAGTTTTGCCCTCTTTGCAAGCTCGGTGTGGGTTAGCTTTTGCTTTTCAGATTCCTTTTCAACGGCTGCGATAAGTTGTGCTTTTAAGACTGCCTCAATCCCCCGAGATGGAGAAATTCCAAGTTTACGGGCTAACTCAATACCTTTTGATTGATGCTTCATAGTAACTCCTTAATTCGCCTCCTGGCGATTTCAATATTCTGATTTGGTGTGCTTTGGGTCTTCTTTTTGAATGCGTGAACAAGCCAAATGTCATTTTTCCGAAGAATAAAATACACAACTCGATAAATTCCTAACCGATCTCTAAAACGAAGTTCGTGTGCTCCTGAATGAATCGATGGCATCGGTCGAGACAACGGCATGGATAATTTTAAGCCCTCATCAAGCCTAGCTAATGCATCAGCTAGGTCTCCCCTAACTTCTTCACTGAATTCCTTTAGCTCTTTTTTGCACGACTTCAGAATTTGAATCACATTCTTAATGTCTCATATTTAAGACATATAGGCAAATCATTTTCGACACCCTGTCTTTTTGGGAATATAAGTGGGGTTACAAATCAGAAAACGATCCACTTTGTCTTTTGATGCTACCGAATTTACCTCGAGTGCCTTCATGGCCAGGGGGTACAAAGGAAAGATCGAGTATCTTTAAGCCGATTAACGTCCATGTAGTTGTAAGTGACTATTTTTTTGAGTTCAGGCAGAAAGCCACTCTCACACCGGCGCTGGGGTTTTTGCTACTTTCATTTCAAACCGAGGACCTTTACACCGATTAACCTTCAAAGAGCGGCCGTATTTCGTTGGCAAATTTCGAACGAATCGATGGGCAGCTTGTACTGGATGTTAAAATATGGGGACCGTTGACTAAAATTAAAGTGAAAACTAGGGTAGAGGAAATACAGGTACTTGTTGCTCTGTGATCTCTGAAATTACAGAAGGGCCCTGAAGCTTGCTTCATCTTAACAAGGGAAGCGTATGAGTAGTACTAAAAGGAAAAAACATCCCTGGAGACAATGTCCATTAGGAGAACATTGGGTAAGTGAGCATCCGAGAGCCGTTCCAATTTCAGAAAAAAATCCAGATGGTATAACCGTTGTAGATGGACACAGTTTTGGAATGAAATATTCGAACCTACAGAACCTCTTGACCCAAACCTAATCAAAGCCCTCATTGCATCCGAATCTGGATTTCGAGTGAACGTCAGTAAGCCATTGCAGAGTATAAAGGCATATTGAATCAGCTAGGCAAGGTAGAAAAGGCTGATGAGATCATGAAAAAACTAGAAAAGTATAACGAAAGGCTTCGTAAGAAATGAAGTACCTAGGGTTTTTACTATTGTTTTTTATTTTTGAAGGATGTGCTTCTGTGAAAGTTCACAATCGAACAGATATGTTTATTGATATTGAAGCGGAAAGAAAAAACACATGGATTGGATGTTCTGATATTGATTCAAAAGAAGAGAATGCATTAATGACTCTTTACCTACTAGAGAATGATACCACTCATGAGTTTATATTTCGAAAAGTGAGTGATGTAGATTGGTGCTTGAACCTGCAGAAAAAATATCGGGCATTGGCAGGTGGTGTTTCTAAAGTGCGTTTTGTTGGTGTAAGCCCAAGACAGAAAGATGCTGAAAACCTCATCACACAGCGCGTTCCAGATAAGTTTAAAAATGCTAAATTTAAGCTTAACTGGACTTTCATTCGCTTGCATACGCCTAAGGGTTGTAAATCTTATTTCGAAGGTGATTGCCAATCTGAGAATTATTGGGGAGGAACTTTTCCCCCTTCAAACAAGCAATAAAAATGGGGGGATACGCCGTATAAATCAGTGATCTCGGTCGGTACTTTAGAAACCCCAGAAGCCGATTCCGCCAAAAACGACCCAGCCTTCGAGATTTTGTGGGCCAAACCAAATGGTTCTGCCAAATGCCAAGTTGAGCTCCAAATTCGAAAACAAATAAGCTGCTTCGACATGGGCCTCAGCAACTAAGTTCCACTTCGAATAATCGGCGCGACCAATCTCACTTGCAAACTTTGTAATTGTTTTCGCTTGATAACCGCCGACTCCGAGCATGGCCCGCCACAAAACTCCACTGCGTAAGCCGTCTTGGTATCCACCTTTTAATCTGAGCTCATCACGAAAGCTTTCAATAGTAAGGTTGCCGCTTCCACTCGATCGCTGCGCACCAACATACTCAAGCCCCGTTAGCCAATGTGAGTCTGCAAAACTTCGAAAGGCAGAAACTCGCATTTCTGGTTCGGTGTCATAGGAACGACCAGACTGCGCTGAAAGAATTCTCTCTGAGCGCTGCAGGCGAAAAAGATATTTCTCAGTGGGAATTTGTGTTTTTTCTGGGGGAGTAATGAGTTTGATCCGCGACTCAGCAAGCTCATGACTCTGCCCTGGAACTTTTGATGTTACTGGTATGTCGCCTTTTGGCTTTTTACTATCTGTTCCCTGTGCGACAGAATTACTCAGCAACAAACCCACATAAAGTAAAACGCCAACCCGCATGAACAATTGCAATGGCCGAATTGAATGCATCAACATCATGGTTGATCTTCACACTTTGGCTCAAAGTAATCGGGGTCGTCACTTCTTAAGAACGCCCGCGTTGATCTACAGCGATCAATACTTGCCTTCACCTGCGCACCCGGCTCTGAAGTGACAATTGCCTTAGAAACTGTGTTCATAGAAATCAGTTCACCTTTTCTCATTGCCTGTACTGCTGGATCTTTTAGAGCCAAATTGAGCCCTTTGTAGTACAAGAGCGCGCTTGTGAGCCTCTCTTGATCTTCAGAAAAGGTATTTACAGAAAAAGGTGTTACTCGCTCGGCCGGCTTAAACGGTCCAGAAATTGAAATCATGTAGCGAGCCAATTGAGTGCCCAATCCATATTTCATTTTTCCGACTCCACCAGAGCGCCCGTTCTTCATAGCTCGCAGCCAAATATTAAAAAGATTTCGGCTACTCGGGCGGTACTCGTCTAGAGGCTTGCCAAGGTCGCGTGCCTTCGATTCGAGAACATCTCCTAAGGAGCGCTCAATGAATCGCGTGTCTTGGCTATAAATCCAGGCAAAAAAGTCAGACTGACCTTCTGAGACTGCCGCAAGAAAGAAGCTATTAAACTTGCGCGCTTCGTATTGAGTGATGTCTTTTTCTTCGGAGCCAGAAGATTTCCCCTTCTTTCTGTCATCGGCATCAGCTTTTGTTCCGTCTTCATTTCTCTCGTCGGCATTTCTCTCGTCAGCATTTCTCTCGTCGGCATTTCTCTCGTCAGCCTCTGTATCGGTTTGCTCACTTTTGTTCGTATCTTTAATGTCTTCGCCTATCTCCTCATGGAAACCAGCAAAGGCGACATCATCGCTTTGTTCGGAAGCATTAGAAAAATTCTCTTTCAAAAAATTCTCAAATCGAAAATCAAGTAGCTTTGACCACTTCACGCCGGCAAGCAGTTGGTTGAACGAACTGGCTCTTACATGCAAATCATCTGAGTCGGCTTCGCTAACCGAACCAAAAACCATTTTGTCGAAGATGGCGTGGGCATGCTCGTGAGCAACCACTGCTCCGTTAAACGAAAGAGAGAGGTTTCCATCAAGATCGAATGGCAGGAACATCATTATGTCTAGCTCTGGAAAGTAGGCCGCGTTTGTTCTGTAACCAGGTGCTGGGGCTGTTTCGACGTAGACTTTTCTCGGGTAGCTGACGACTTTTTGGCCAAATATCTTCTCTTCAAGTTTTGCAATGCGCTCAATGTGAGCATACACGGCCAATGCCTGAGAACTTATGGCATCAGCAGGAATGTACAGACCCTCTGAAGTTTGACTGAGGTTTAGGCGCGTCTTGTCGCTACTTGGCCCGTTAGAACTAAGCTTCGCCGTCACATAAATTTCGGCGGCGGCCCCTTTGGCCTGATAGACATCAGAGAGCGTCTCTATCTCGATCTCTTGAAGGCTGTATTCGCCAGATATATCTTGCCAAGGCAAAAGGACCTTAACCGGCCCTTGGGTTTCGGCTTTCGGACCGCAGGATGAAAGAAACGCCCCCCCAATGGTGACCGCAACCAGAACTGTGCCTTTTGAGAGAAAACACACAAGAAGGCCCGCGCAAACGTTTGTCATTTGATTCAAAGCACAATCCTTTACTTTTGATCTTTTGTTCCCAGAACGATCTCTGCAAGAAACATCCCGAGTGGAGCTTGCGCCTATTGTCGAATAAAATTCATTTCACTGCAGTCTTTTCTTTCTTGCTAGAGCAAGTTATAGACAAACCGTGAAAGATTTATCAGTTTTACTAAATGGACTAAACCCGACCCAGCGAGAGGCAGTCCTCCATACCGAAGGCCCGCTGCTCATCGCGGCTGGAGCCGGATCAGGCAAGACTCGAGTTCTCACCCACCGCATGGCCTTTGTCGTCGCCAGTGGGCTCGCGGGGCCTGAGAACATTTTGGCAGTGACGTTTACAAATAAAGCAGCACGCGAAATGGAGACAAGAGCCGTGCGATTGATGCTCGATCTGGGAATACCCGTTTACGAGCCCCCTTGGATCAGCACTTTTCATTCTATTGGCGTTCGCATACTGCGGCAGTACGCCGATCGACTGGGTTTTAACAGGCAATTTGTTATCTACGATTCCGACGATCAGCTATCGATGATCAAACGCTCACTAAAGGCACTCGACATAAGCGACAAGATTTATCCAGCCAAATCAGGGCAAGCATTTATCAATCACTGCAAAACCTTGGGCATAGAAGCAGTGGATTCCCACAAGCAGGCAGACGGATACCGAGATCAAACCTTTGTGAAGGTCTACCACCATTATGAAGAGGCTTTGAAGGTAGCCAATGCCTTCGACTTTGCGGATCTTTTACTTAAGACAAACTCTCTCTTTAACAAGCACCCAGATGTGCTCGAGGCCTATCAAGAAAGATTTCGCTATCTTTTTGTGGACGAGTATCAAGACACCAATTCTATACAATATGAAATTGTTAAAAAGTTGAGCGCAAAGTCGAAGAACCTTTGCGTGGTTGGCGACGAAGACCAGTCCATTTATAGCTGGAGAGGCGCGGACATCAGAAACATCATGGAGTTTGAAACAGACTTTGCAAACGCAAGGCTTATCAAACTCGAGCAAAACTACCGGAGCACCAAAAATATTGTGCGAGCAGCCAGTGGTGTGATCGCCAACAACTCACTTAGAAAACCCAAAGAGCTCTTTACAGATAATACCGATGGATCCCAAGTCTTTGTAAGAGAAGAGTCCACCGACTACGATGAAGCCAAGTACTGTGCCGCTCAGATTCGTCGATGGATGGAGAGTGAATTTGCTCGCCATAAAGACATCGCCATTTTTTATAGAACGAACGCTCAGTCTCGAGTTCTAGAAGAGCAGCTGAGGGCAGCGTCGATTCCGTACAAACTGATTGGAGCTGTTCGCTTTTTTGATCGAATGGAAATCAAAGATGCGCTTTCTTACTTAAGACTTGTTTACAACCCCTCGGATGATTTGGCTTTTCTAAGAGCCATCAACACTCCACCCAGAGGCATTGGTAAAACCTCGTTAGAGCGACTTTCTGCCTTGGCCCAACGCGAAGGTTTACCGCTGTTTCAAGCGGCGCAAATGGCCGTCAGCCAGACAGAGATACCGAAAAAAGCGCGCAAGGGTTTAGAAGAATTGCTTGTTATTTTAGAGGAGCTTTTTGAGTTCTCACTTCAGGCTAAAGTTTCCGAACTCTATCAGCGAATGATCCAAAGAACCAAGTACATAGAGTTTCTTAGAAGCCAAGATACCGGTGATGCTGATTCGCGGATTCAAAACCTTGAAGAGCTTTCAAATGCGTTTGAAGCCTTTGAAAATGAACGAGGAGAAGAGGCAACTCTTGCCGCTTTCTTAGAGGAGATCGCGCTGATATCAGACATCGACAAGGTTAATCCAGATGAAGACGCCGTAACATTGATGACACTTCATATTTCGAAGGGTCTTGAGTTTCCGTACGTAATAATCATTGGTGTTGAAGAAAGCTTGTTCCCGTCTTACCGCACTTTTGATTTGATTGACGGAGATGCACTAGAAGAAGAACGAAGACTGGCTTACGTAGGGATGACCCGAGCAGAAAAGGAACTGCACCTAACATACACTCGAAGACGCAAAGTTTGGGGGCAGGATCAGTTCAATCCACCAAGTCGTTTTATTTCTGAAATCCCTAAAGAACTTATTAGTTTTTCTAGCTCCATTTATTCGCCAAGAGGTACTTTTAGTGAAAGACATGGTTTAGGGGCGCGGCCAATTAGCAACTCGAAGAGTACGCCTTCACACTGGGCGGATGACCACGCTCAGAATTTTTCAGAGAGTGAAACCGGCTCGGTAGTTAGCATTTTTAGGCCGGGCCTTCGCGTAAGGCATTCTGTGTTTGGATCTGGTACCGTTTACGGAGTCGAAGGATCTGGCGAAAACATGAAGCTGACAGTAGACTTTGATAATCAACGACTAAAAACCTTAGTCGCCAAATATGCCCGCCTCGAAATTCTCCGCTAATTTTTGTTTTCTGTTAACCAATATCTGGTTTCTTCGCCTGCTCCCTGATTGCTGATTTTGTTCCACGCTTGTTGTTGCCTGTTGTGCTCTCCCGGCTCTACGAACGAACAGACCGCCTTAAGTCGTTCAATTAAGCCCGCGAAGTGTACAAGAGTTTTACACTTCAAATGGTAAAAACTACGCTCTCCGCAAATGGCAGAAGGGTGGTAGAATTTCTTTACTATAAGACCAGTCCGCGTCTATCTGAAACTTCAGGTCGGTAGTCGCATTGTGTCTTTTACGGAGGAAGCTTTGGCAGCAAAAAAACAGATCCTAGTAGGCTACGTCATAGCTACGTTGGTATTGAGCTTCAGCTTGTTTGCAAGCCCCTCTAAACACTCGCCAAAAACACAAAGACAGAGCATCTGTTTAGGGCTAATGGGTGACGGCGACCAGAAAAACGCATCATCCCGTATTAGGCCTAAAGCAGACTATGTTAGGCCTTCAAGTGTCGATAAAGAAACTTTGGGTCTGTTGCTTCAGTTGCAATCTCGCATTGCTACTAAAAATCCAGACTCCCTAGCTCAAGTCATGAAAAAGGGCTTCACGGAAAATTGGAGTCCTACAAGAACAGAAAAGGAAGTTCTTAGCTGGCTGGGCAAAACCGTAAACCTAACATCGCTTTGGAAGCCGTTGTTGAGTTCGGGGTTTGATACTCGATCTAAGACACAAATATTCAGATTACTTCAAACCTATCAAACTTGGCTTTTTGCTGAAAACAGAAATGAGGTCGAAAGTAGTTTTTTCTATGAAGAGCTTCGAGAAGTCTCTGTGCTTTTACAGCAACGGCTGAACGGCGCTATTAAAAGCGATTTGTTTAAGTCGAATACTTTACCAAAGAAAAATGTATTTCTCACAGAAATCGTATCTAAGCTAAAAGGCCTTCTGCCGGCTGCAAATAAGATAACCAATTGGGTTAACGAGGCAGTTGAAAAAGGTACTACAAGGAATGCTGTTGATTACAAAGACTACGTACTTTTAGGTACGATTTCACCGCTAGCCTTTCAGTTCTTTTACCTCGTCGAACTTACCGAAGCTTTCGCCTCAAATATAGGTAGACTTCAGTATGAGTCATCTCCGAGTGATGATCAATTTGACGCTGAACTAGAGTCTGAGCAGATCTTGATCTTGATAGATGATGTCGTAAATAACCTTCCATACATCAAAAAAACCGCTTCGTATGCGAATTGGGCCAAGAAAGTAATGGGTCGCTATCAAACTTCTGAATTTGCTTATTCAGTCTTGGGGGTAGTGGTCGACTCTATGGAGTTGGTCTTTTTTATGCCCTCGGCTCGGAAGCTTCCTCGTTGGAAGGGACAAGACATTCCATTTTTCGGCATACTGCATCCATTTAGCATTCGCCCTATTTGGATTACTGATCAAAAACAAGGGTTCGATGCGCAGGAGGCCCCCCCGTTAGAAGTAGCACAACATGATATAGCCCACGCAGAGCTGCAAGGTCACCCTCGAATTGATGAGCTAAAGTATATTTTGCAGAACATAAATTCGATTCTAGACTGGCGGGATTTTTTCGAAATGGCGAGAAGCCATGCTACGTCGTTGGCCGAAAACTCTCAAACGCAGGCTGAGTTGTATTCAGTAGGTCAGAGAGTATCTGGGCAGACTATTGCTGATCAAGACAAAGCATCGCAACCTGAAATTTCAAGTGATGAATTTTTTGAATCCTTGATGTTGGTCATTTTTTTCTTAGGGCATGAGGAGCCAGGTCAGGATACCTTTTCTTTGGCTAAGCCCGTTGATTTTTTTCGTGGTCTAGGTGCCCGCGCAATTGAATCAATACATAAGCGCACCTTAGAAGAAAATGATATAAACAGTAATATCGAGAAAGTACGCTTAAGGGCAGTTCTTCAATATACGAAGCAATGGATAAAGACAGCGACAGTAAAATTCAAGTAGGACTAGTGCACGATTTTAAGGTTCAGTTAAACATTACCATGACGAGATTCTCACCTAGCATTGCCTAGACCATTGAGGGCCACAGCAAACTTTGATGCTTTGAGCTGACGCCATTCTTCTAGATAGGTTTCGTAGTCCGAAGGGAGTTTGTGAGAGTCAGCCGGCGGGTCTATATATTCGCTCTCAACGCCATCAAAGCCCATATAGCGTTTATGCCCCGGAGTTTCGTCAATACAATGATTCATTTTAATTGGAGTTTTGCCGCCACCACCTGGTAAATCCATCGAAAACTGAGGCATGGCAAGTCCGCTTAAGTGCCCGTAAAGTTCTTGCTGTATACTCTCGCTCTCTGCAACTGCAGTGCGTAGATGGTCAGTACCTTCAGAAGGGTCACACTGGAATGCGTAGTAAGGTTTTACTCTTAGATACAGAAGCCTTCGGCTTAGTGCCTGCACGATCGCTGCATGATTGTTAACGCCATTAAGTAAAACCATTTGATTCAGCACCGGAATTCCGTGATCGACAAATGTTTCAACCGATCTAGCGGCTTCCTCGGTGAGCTCGCGTGGGTGATTGAAGTGCACCATTAAATAGACCGGGTTGTGTTTTCTAAGCTCTTTCGCAAGGTCCTCAGTCACCCGAAAAGGATTCACAATCGGCATACGTGTGCCAATTCGAATTATCTCCACGTGTTCAATCTTTCGCACTCGCTCAACAAGATTAAGAAGTGGGCCATCCGCTAAGGTGAATGGGTCGCCCCCAGAGAAAATGACTTCACGAATACCCGGCCTCGCGGAAATATAAGACAAGGCATCTTCAATTTCTTGCGAAGAGGGCATTGCTTGATCTTTGCCCGTAAAATGTTTTCGCGTGCAATAGCGACAATATACAGTGCAAAAATCCGTCGCCAAAAAGAGCACGCGATCACTATAGCGATGAATAATTCTCGGCGTAGGTTGATTTTTTTTCTCTGCTAAAGGATCGAACATTTGCTGATGGCCCAACTCGAGTTCGTGCGACTGGGGTAGAGCAATCCGTCTGATCGGGTCGAAAGGATCACCCTCGTTAATCAAAGATGCGTAATAAGGCGTGATTCGGCTTTTGAAAAGAGAACGTCCTTTCTCAAGAGCCGCTTGCTCAGAATCTGTGAGAAGAAAGTGTTTCTGAAACTCTGACGGCGTAGACAGCGAGTTCTTGGTCTGCCACTTCCAGTCGTGCCAGTCGGCAGGCGATACATCTTGCCAATTTTTATGAGGCCGAGCTGGTAGAAAGTGAAACTTCATTGTTCCTTCGCCGAAAAACACGCCATTTTACGCCGTTAAAACCAAAATTTAGAAAAACCTTTGAGTTTCTCGAGACTAACCTAATTGCGCCTTTAGATATTGTAAACAATTGAGTCCGCCTGCGGGCCGCCCAAAAATCATGCTGAACTCTTGGGCCTCGAAGTTCATTTGAGTCCGGGGGCCTTGCCTCAGTTCTGGTTTAGGCAGCACGGAGGCGAATTCGTCGTTTAGATTTTCGGCCATACGCTTACCAAAAAAAGGCGGTTTGAGGCGTCTAAAATTTAGACAGGGTTAACTTATTGAAATTATGGGTCTTTTTCTTAGGCCCTTTCGCGACCGATTCCCAGTTCTTCAAAGGGGGCAAGCTTGCCGGCTCCTTAAAGGTTATTGAAATCCCCAATCTTTTTAGTGGCTTAAAGGGGATTTGGCCCATCTGGAACGAGTATTGGACCTAAGAATGTTGAGAATGGACTCGTGTGTCTCTCATGGTTTTGAGAGAGGAGAAAAGAGGAGGATACGATGAAACGATTAAGAAAACCGATCCAAAGGGTCTCTAAGGCCTTAGGATTACTGGCGCTTTTTGCGCTAATACCAGATGCGTGGGCGAATACCCAAAGCAATGGTCGATTTGGCGGCAGGGCAGCTCTTAGGGCACCGACTACTGGTCCTCAAAGTCCCGCACAATCCGCTCAGCCGACACCGACCAACACAACAAAAGCTACGGGCGTTGTCAGAAGTGGCACAACTACCAGATCAACAGGAACCTCGGTTAACGCAGGCTCAGATGCTAGTGCGACAATAAATGGGGCTCAGAGTGGAACACGCCTAAAAGTAAAAGAAGAGGCGAATGGGGCAGCGGGCAAAAAAGACGGGGACGAAGACAAAAAAACTGCTGCGAAGGAAACTGAGGACGACAGTACACAGAAAAAACCCGAAGCAGCAAAAGTAAAAACTCAGCCTGCGCAAGAAAGACCAAGTCCCACTGGCCGCGAAGAGCCAGCAGACCTATCACCATTTAAACCCGTAGGTTCGAATGAATCTGCAGGGGCCGCACAAGCTGCTCAAGCCGGTTCTGGCGCTTCAGCAGGCGATGCGGGAACAGCATCGGCTACGATGGATCTGTCAGGACAAAACGGAGCTCGAAAGATCCGTTTAAAGACTAAAAACGGAATTAACGAATATCTTGTTAGAATCGTAAAATCTAACAATAGCGGTTCAGCGGCCGGCGTCGATTTTGACTTTTCTAACAATACGTCCAGAACAGAAACCGACTCGAAGAAAATGTTGGTTGAAGTGCGCTCCACCGCACCCGGGGATACAGAAAACTGTGACAACTGCTTAGTATCCACATTTGAATTTGCATACATTGGCGAACACGTCACAAACATGGCGAATCTTCTAGACGACGTTTTGACGAGCACTTCTAAAGGTGAAAATGAACAACTGTTAGCCAAACTTCAAAGTAGCGCCAACCAAATTGAAGAAAATATTACGGCGGCTAAAGCACGCGAAGTGCAAGAAGCTCGTTTAAAGAGAATTCGTGAAGGTGATCCCGAGACGTGTGAAAAGTTTGCTTCAAAGAGAAGCTTCGCAAAGTCTGGCGATGACGACGACGATGATAAAAAGAGACGCTCAAGATCTCGCAGAAAAACGCGTGATTCCTACAACTTCGAAGATGGCACCTTTGCTTGTTTATCAGAGATGATGAGATACGCTCAGAACGAGTGCGAGCGCGACGACAAAAGCAACATCAACTGCGACGACCGAGCTCAGCAAATAGAAGACTACGCAGTTGGACGCTACTTAGAGATCTATGACGAACTCGAAGGAGTCGACAATGAGACTGCCGCTAAACGGAAGCTCTACAACGCCTATGTTGAGAGACGCGCGGGCAACGGTCTCATCGCGAAAAAACGTCTGAGTAGTTTGCAGAACGCATTAAAGACCGAAGATGAGGCCACGAAAAAAGAAGCTCTCGCGAAAGAATACCAAGTAGCGATGGTACAAGGTTTAGGCATAAGAACTAAGGCCGTTGAAGATACGAGAGCGATGGCTGAGGCTATGAGAGCAAATGCGAAACTAAGCAGAGATCTCGGCGATACTGCAGCTGCGGCTTACTACGAAAGTCAGGCAAACATTATTACTCAGCAGGCAACTGCAATCGCTCAGCAAACTCCAGCCTATATAAACACAGCTTTTAGAACGGTTATGCATCACACATCTGAATTGACGTCACTGTCGACGCAGATAGCTGCGATGAAAAACCTAGGGTCAGCTGATGATCAAGCAGCCGAGATTTTGGCCGATGCGCAAAACTCAATCGCTTCTTCAAGAACTACCTATGATGCCACTTTGAATGCCCTGAAGGCGGCTCTGGGGCAGCAGAGTAATCCATCAGGAATTGTGAGTCAGAATCCGCAGAATCCGGTGCAGCCTGGTCAACAGCCCGTGCCTCAGACTTCTGCATCTAACATGAACATCAACCCAGGACTTTCTCGCGGCGGACTCGGCGGACAACGCTTAAACCAACCGCAAAACCTTGGCAATCAGCAGGGCTATATTGGTGGTGGACAGTTCGTCAACATGGGCAATATGGGTGGCGGTGGATTCGGCAATGGCGGATTCGGTCGAGGCCTCAATAACGGTGGTATCGGTGGCTTTGGTAGAGGCAACCAAATGATGGGTGGCTTTGGCAATGCTGGTGGATTTGGCGGTGGCTTTGGCAATCGTGGCTTCAACAATGGTGGATTCGGCGGTGGTTTCGGAAACCCTGGCATGGGCTTCGGTAATCAGAATTTTAGTGGTAACCAAAATTTTGGAGGCGGCGTTAACGGCGGCTTCCGCCAAGGGCCTATGTTCCAGCAGGGTGGATTAATGGCCGGCGGCTTTGGTGGCCCAGGCAACCAACGATTCAACACATTTGGCAACCAGATGGGTGGCTACGGGCTCAACAATATGGGAGGTGGATTCCGACCGATGGGTGGATCCATGGGCGGCTTCGGCGGCGGACTCCGTAGATTCTAATCAGCTATACTTTTCAGCTTTGATCACTCAATGAAGAGTGTGTCTTTCTCTCGCCGGTGATGATGAAAACTCATCACCGGCTCTCCTTTTTCACCAACAAACAATTTAACTTTCGATCTTGAGGACGAGCATTGTTCTTTCTGCGAAGTAAAATGAAGTTTTAAAGAAAAATCCCGGGGAGGTAACCCACCCCGGGCCACTGCTTCGTTGCAATTCAAACTTTAGATGTAAACTCTAGCTGTAAATCCTAAGATGCTTTCAAAACGAAACTGCAACACCTGTCATTAAACCATAAGTAAATTCTTTTTTGTAATTATTAATTCCGCCTGCGTAAGCATCACCAGGAAATAACAGACCTAAGTTGGTTGACCAAGTTGTGCGCTCGTCGGGTTTGTAATCAAGCCCCATATCTACTTCAAATCCTAAATTCTTTTGGGCGTCGACTCCCACAAGCTGAACCTGATTCAAAGTTGCATAGATAAATTTAAATTTTCCAAGCCATTTATCAGAAAAATTCAACTCAAATCCGGGCGCGAAGAAGACAGTATTGGTAAGTGTATCAATATCGGCTGTATCGGCGGGGTTTTTAGCGGAATTACTTCGGCTAGATCCTACCCAAGACTGCGTACCAAGCAGGTCGAAAGATCCCAATTGATGATTGAACATCAACATAGCAACATTGAAGTTTCGATCCGCAAGAAAGCCTTCATATCTTTCAACTGTATCTGGATTGTCACCTGTTAACATACCTGCATCGAGTGTCCACTTCCAATTTGACGACTCGGCTTTGTAACCCAATTTAGCCACCGCCCCAAAAGCATCAATGCCAACATCGCTGCCGGCTGTGTTTGTCAGTCCCGTACTGCCTTGTTGAAAGGCGAACTCGACAGCAACATTGAGATCCCCTAGCTTTCGATCAATGTAAAAGTTGAAATCCTTGATGTTGTATTCACCGGTCCGGTTAAACGTGTTATTGCCGTAGGGTCCATCGGTACCTTTAGTGCCGGCGTCATGATCTCCTTGAGTTGCCGTACGGCTATGAAAAAAGCCTCCCACAGCAAGATTGGAATCTGGATTGTCATACTGCACCTGTATGTTCACGTCGTTCACGTCATCCTGACGATCCAAAGAGCCCTCGCGAACCTTTCCGTACATCGGAAAAAACGTCATTTGACCTGCAACAACTCTGAATCCCACGAGATCAAGAGTGTCTAGCCAATGATCGAAAACTCCTCGTCCGGCGTTATGAGTTAGGCCAAGACCAAATTGAATAGGCGCTCTGCCGGCGATGAACTGACCATACTCATTCGTCCAAGTCATATAGAGATGATTAACGACGAGTGATTCTGAATTCATCGTTTGTGCATTAACTGCATTGCACTGATAGGCACCATTAGTAGGGGTCGAACAGTTGGGGTTCGTGTCCGGATAGACTGTTGAGTTACCAACGCCTTGTCCAAAAAACTGGCCCATCTGAGAGTTGGGGTAGTTTGGCGAGTTAAAGATGTCGAAGCGAGAGAAAACACTCACCCCATCTGAAACAACAATCTTGGGCTCAAGCACTAAGTGATGCTGAAAGTAAGTCTTTTGTTTGTAAGAGTTTTTATCTAAAAGGGGATTATCTAGCAGCAGTCCTTCAAATCGATAAATGCCTTGCCAGGAGATATCTCCCGCCAAGGTCGCCTCGGTTGCCAAAAACGCTGTTGAAGCGACAATTCCTCTTACTGCCCATTTTTTAATTTCTCTCATTGCATTACCTTTCTCTTAGGCGCGCTTTTCGCCTTCGCGTCACCAAGATAACTAAATCTCAATTTTACTTTTAGTACGGCTTACTCGGTCACTCCAATAATGTCCGTCTCTTTAATAAATAAGAACGGACGCCCTTGCATCTGCACTTCAGTGCCGGAGTATTTGCTAAAGAAAACTCTATCCCCTACTTCGACGTCAAGCGGCCGGATATTGCCTTTTTTACTTCTTAGACCTCTACCCACCGCAACCACTTCACCAATATTTGGCCGCTCAAGAGCCGTCTCTGGAATGAATAGGCCTCCGGGAGTTTTTACTTCAGCTTCTAGTTTTTCTAAAACGACATAGTCCCAAAGCGGAGAAAAAAAATTTGCTGCTGCCTTGCCCAGCCTGCCGGCCACGGCTCTCTGAGGTTTTGAAGAAGCAGCTTTTTTCGAAGCCTTCGCTGACACCTTTTTAGCACTCGCTTTTGCTACATTCTTCGGAGCGCTTGTTTTCACCGACGTTTTTTTAGCACTCGTTTTTACACTTGGCTTTGCACTCGATTTTGCATTCGATTTGGCATTCGCCTTTCCCTTCGATTTGGCATTCGCCTTTACGCTAACGCTCGCTTTCTTGCTACCAACTTTAGAACTTGCTTTCACAGGGGATTTTTTTGAAACAGATTTTTTTTTCGCTGTCGTTTTCTGACTCGCCTTAGACTGAGATTTGCTCTTTTTAGCCATGACGATTTGTCTCCTCTTGATAATACTTTGCAAAGAGTGTTTCCCACTCCATGCTGCCTTCAATAACATTTCTTTTTAAACTGCGAATCTTGGCCCTGACGGTTTCGTCAATTCGTTCATCTTCATCAACAAACTGAGCAAGAACTCTTTTAGCCGCTCTAAAAGCGCCGTCTTCGTCGGAGTAGTCTACGAGATCGTCATCCCATACGGAGTCCACGATGAGTCTAGCCAATACGGATTGCCGCGATTCTGAAATCATAAAATGAACTTTCTCTCTTCGGCGATTTTCTTTTTTACCATTTGAAGCATTTTGTGCCTGTCGAAAGCTCCCGGATTTTGAGCTTCTAAATCGTCCACCATCTTTTGAGCCGCGAAAACAATTTGTCTTTCTTCATCGATATTGTCTGTCACGGCTTTAATCGATCTTTGAATGACTTTTTCTTTTGGTGCTTTGTAGGTCACAATCGACTGCCCCTCAAGGCTTTCAAAAACATTGCGAACCAATCGCTCAACTTGAACTTTTGAAATTTTCATCGCTTTGACTAAACGTTCGCCAACTTCTATTGTCAAGGTGGATGAATCATCAAAGGCTACGAATCTTTTTGATTGCCGCAGTTTTGACGCTCGCGGTTAGTACAGTTTTAACTTGGCTCTGGTTAAGCAGCCTCGAAAAACTTATTGAAGAGCGCTTAGAATCCAAAAAGTTTAGCTCAACTGTTGAACTCTTTGCCGCCCCCGGAAGGTTGGTGAGGGGCCAGTCCATAACCTTGCTGCAAGTAATGACTGACTTAAAACGTCTCGGCTACACGGAACGCAAAGGCATTCAAACGCTTCAAAGCAAAGAGTTCCAGGTGCCCCCTTCTGATGTTTGCCTCGAAGACCTCCCGGACGGCTCAGAAGCAGAATTTGTCTCTTCCTGCATAGATATTGCTGGTCCAACTGTCGATGAGTCGCAAGCGCCATTATCCATCTATCGCGTTTATTTTTCTCAGGCGAGTCAGTCAGTGATCTCTATCGAAGACAGGCAAAGCCGCACGGAAGAGCCTTTTTTTGAATTGGAACCCGAACCCTTTGCCCAATTTGCGCAAGGCCGACCTATTTTGAAAACTTACCGCGAGCTCGGGGAGACTCCTCCGCTTTGCCTCAATGCGATTTTGGCCATTGAGGATAAAGAATTTTTGGAGCACAAAGGGTTCAACATTACATCTATCGCTAGGGCATTTTTTAAAAACCTCAAAGCGGGAAGGGTTACCCAAGGCGGAAGCACAATCACCCAACAGCTTGTCAAAAACTACTTTCTAACCCCCGAGAAAAGCTACACGCGAAAGGCCAAAGAGTTCGCCATCGCTATTTTGCTAGAAACCAGAGAAAGCAAAGACGAGATTCTCGAAAGCTATATCAATGAAATCTACATGGGTCAAAACGGAGCCTTCGAGGTGAGAGGCTTTGGTGCCGCTAGTGAATTCTATTTTAACAAGGATCTTTCTCGTATTGATCTTGCGGAGTGCGCACTACTAGCAGCAATTATTAATAGCCCCGGTAGGTTCAATCCATTTAAACATCCTGAAGATGCGACGGAGCGACGAAACCGGGTTCTTGATCTTATGAAAGAGCTCGGCATGATCCGCGAAGACGAGTGGAAGCTTGCCGTAGAGAAAACTTTACCGCAAGAGCGCGTAGCACTTTTAAAGGAGCCGGCTCCTTATTACGTGCAAGCGGTGATGGGGTGGCTCGAAGAAAGAGAGCTCATCAGCGAAGGGGGAATTCAAGTTTTTACATCGATGAATATTCAGGCCCAACAAGCAGCGCAAGAGGCTGTCGCTAGAGGCATTTCGCAACTCGAAAAGCGAAAGACTATTAGCAAGCTAAAAGAAGGCGGCAAAACGCTTGAAGCTAGCTTTGTTGCCTCTGACCCAATTACCGGTGACATCATCGCCCTGGTCGGTGGACGCGACTACCGTAAATCACAGTTTAATCGAGCCATCCAAGCGAAACGCCAGGTTGGATCTGTCATGAAACCCATAGTCTACTTGGCAGCCTTGGAGCAATTGGATTCACAAGGCAACGTTTATACGCCGATCACACTTATTTCTGATGAAAAATTCACGCTAAAAACAGGACCAAACACATGGTCTCCAAAAAACTATGACGGCAAGGCTCATGGGCTTATTCCTCTGTTTTATGCCCTTAAAGAATCCCTTAATATTGCGACCGCACGGCTAGGGAATGAAGTCGGACTCGATAACATTCTTTCGCTCGCGAGGGATTTAGGAGTGACATCGCAACTTCAAGCTCTACCCTCTCTCACCTTAGGAGCGTTTGAAATGACGCCACTAGAAGTGCTGCAAGCATATTCCACTCTAGCGAGGCAAGGCAAAAAGGCCGAACTCAGTTTAGTGCGAAAGGTTGTGAGCGACGAAGGTCACATCATATACCGAAGTCCACTGAATCGTGAGCAAGTTTCCATTCCGCAAAAGGTTGCGGTGATCATCGCGATGTTGAAACAAGTTATAAATTCGGGTACCGGCCAGGTTGTTAAACTTCTTGGTTTCAGCATGCCAGCTGCAGGAAAAACCGGCACAACAAGCGACTACAAAGACACTTGGTTTGCGGGTTTCACACCATTTGTGACAGCGGTATCTTGGGTTGGGTACGACGATAATACTCCGACCGGGCTCTCGGGTGCTAGTGGAGCAGCTCCTATTTGGGCTGACTTTATGAAGCAGTTCGCAGCGCGATATCCGCCAAACGATTTTAAGTGGCCAGAAGGTACTGAGCTGCGCGAGTTGAGCGTAGAAGACCAATTGAGTCTTGGAATAGTTCCGGGCGAAAATGAAATCTTGAATCCCGTCGAACTTCTTTTTGAAACCAACCCCTACTAGTACCTCAAGAAAAGATACTTTTTTTAATTTCTGATGCAATGGCCTTAGAGACTGGTAGTCCGGCAATTACTTCGCTAAAGTGCCACGCACCTGGTCGATTCATTTCTAAAAAATAGTAAACACCGCTCGACGTTTTCAACAAATCGAAACAGGCATACTGCAGGCCTCGCACTTTTAAAAAATCTCGCAAGGCTCTTCGCACTTTTGCAGGAAGCTCTAGTGGCTCCATCTTTAAATTTTCTAACGGATGAGTTCTCCAGTCTCTGAACGAATTTGATTTCGGATTCACGATAGAAATTTTGTGACCGTAGACTTTATTCCCGCAAGCGACGCATCTGATATCTTGGGCATTCTTGATATGTTGCTGCAAAAATACAGGGCCCAGTTCCACCGCTTTTTGAAGCCCCCTCAGGTTCTTTACGAGCTTTGGCGAAAAAACCTTAACACCTTCTTTGGTGTGTCTTGCGCGAAAACCCATTTCTTTTATTAAGGCCTCTCCACCAAAATCATGTAGGTAGTTTTCCAGCGAAGCAAGATCTCTTGTACGCACAGACTTGGGTGTTTTTAGCCCCAGCTTTTTTGATAAACGTAAATCTGCGATCTTCTCTTGTGCTTCATCTCCGAGCAGCGAAGGCCTCGCCGGAAACCATGTGATTGCGGCTAACTGGCGCTCTATGGAGCGAAGAATAATTTGCCACTTTTTTAAAAACTGCCATTCAACATACGTCAGGTCGCTGTCTTCTTGAAGCACGTCCATAAAACCTGGCCGCCTATAAAAAACAGCCTTAAATGCTTCGAGTGGGATTTTCTTCGAGCCGAGTAAAATCGATAGGCTCTGACTAGCAGTTTCAAAAATGTCTGATTCAAAAATAAAATTATCTAAGTTGATCGCTACAAAAGGAACATCTAACTCTACTAAGTCACGAATAACTAAAGCAGTTTCTGGATCATCACTGCCAAGTACGAGCAAATGGGATTTGCTGCGATTTGGACTCCATCGGTGAATCCACCCCTGACGACCCTCCAGCATGGAATGTGAATCCGCCCGCAATGCACCTGATGCTTTCTTGGCTTTTCCTATTCTATGCGATTTTTGCGCTGTCGATTTCTTGGATGTTGGCTTGGGCATTCAGTGATCATATACTCCCAAACTGATCCTCGCACTCAATTTGGCTAAGTTTTTGCAGGTAATAGATTAATCCGGGCCATTTGAGGGCCTATTGACACCACCTCGATAGGTGAAGTGAAGAGAACAGCGTGCAATTGCGGAGGTAAATACGTGAAGACAAATAGAAAGCTAAATGGCCTTAGAAAAAAAATTAAGACAGTGAAAAGCCAGTCTGTCGTTTTGAGCCCAGTTCCAAGAAATGGCTATGCTGCCGGGGTCATTCTGACCAACCCAGCTTCGGACTAGCGAAAGATTTACTCTAGTAAATCGATAAAACACTGGAAATCCACGGGAGCCTTGAGGTAAATAAAACCTCCAAACAACGAGGCAATACCCGTGGATTTTTTTTTAAGCCGCAGAAAAATCATTTCAACTCTCTTAAAAGTCGCTTTCTGCCTTGGTTTAGCTGGCCTACTCCTTCAGTTTGACTTCCACTCCATTGAATTTCTCACCTACGACATGCGGGTTCGAACAAGCCCAGCCCCGAGGCTTTCTGATCAGTTGACTCTCGTCCAAGTCGATCGCGACACGGTTAGAGGCTTGGACCGAAGCCCATCGCCCCTTGATTTACTCACTCTTCTCGAAAATATTTTGCTCGCCCAACCGCGCGAAATTCTCATATTTCTTTCTGTTCCCGGTCTTCAAGGGACATTTCAAGAGCAAACCAGGCTTGCGCAGTTCTTGCGTGAACATCCCAATATCTTCTTTATGGAGGAGGACCTCTTTCTTCCTGGACAAGAAGACCGATTAAATATGTCGCCACCATTCGGTGGTCTCAAAAAAACCTCGGCCCCCATCACAATGGACAAATACAGTTTTTCAGCAGACGGCGTCACACGAAGGGTGATGTTGAGCTATTTGGGAGAGCCACTCTTTTACGCAAGGTGGGCTAGGCTGATGAATGGCTATGAACCGGGCTATCAATTTCGTGGAACGTTTTATTACAAGGAATCTACGCAAGCACTTATTAGATATCACCCTAAGGGATCCTTCAAAACCCTCTCTTTCTTAGATACGTTAGGTGGTCGATTTAAAGCGGATGATTTTTATACAAAGACCGTTCTTATTGGAGTCGATACCGAGGCAAACACCGAGGATTACATTCAGACTCCTTATTCGAGAGACGTAACGGCAATGTCACACCTTGAAGCTCAAGCAAATATGATGGAGACCTTGATAAAAGATCAGGGCATAGCGAAAGTTCCAGAATGGTTAAAGTGGTTGATCACTATTTGTGTCTCCTTGGCAACTGGCTATGTTGTATTCTCACTTTCTCCGCTCACAGGTCTGGCTTACCTTGTTAGCCTTGTACTCACATATTGCGTAGCTTCGTGGGCTTTTTTTGCGGGCTTTGGAGTGTGGATTCCCATGGCTCATCCTTTGCTGGCAGTTGCCATCTGTTACTACTTTTTTATTCCTTACAGACTGATTAAGGAAAATCAAAAATCCTGGGAGTTTGAACAGAAAAACCGGCTTCTGACCCAAGTGGAGGAGCTCAAAAGTAACTTTTTGGGCATGATGTCGCATGACTTAAAAACTCCTCTAGCCAGAATTCAGGGACTTGCCGAAGTAGTGCTTACTGAATCAAAATCTTTAGATACGAAACATCGCTCCTTGTTAAAGCAGATAGGTCAATCTACAGAGGAGCTCACCCGTTTTATCTCATCGATATTGAGTCTTAACCGGATCGAGAGTAAGGAGCTTAAGCTCAACCTGCAAAGTAAGGACATCAATGAAATTGTGGGTGAAGTTATTGAGCGGCACCAATTCTTAGCGCAGACGAAAAATATCACGTTTGAGACCTCATTTGATCCTCTGTTCAGCGTAAAGGTAGATCCAGAACTTATACGACAGGTTGTTAGCAACCTCGTTGAAAATGCTATCAAGTATGGCCCAGAAGACTCAGTGGTAAGCGTGAAAACCCACGAAGTGAGTGATCAAGTTCTTATTGAAATTTCAGACGAAGGATCTGGAATCCCTCAGCCAGAGCTAGAAAATGTGTTTATGAAATTCTATCGTAGCCGTGATGCCAAAAGTTCACCAATCAAGGGCACCGGTCTTGGCCTTTATCTTGCTAAATATTTCGTTGAGTTACACCAGGGCCGAATATCGGTGTCAAATCTACCCCAAAAGGGCTGTATTTTTAAGGTGGAGCTCCCGCTTTAGTAATTGAATTGTAATATTTACCATTGTGAAAGGCCTTTAAGTATGGGAGCTATGTACGGATTACAGGAAGGTGAAAACATGCTGCGTGTGCTCGTTGTTGACGATGATGCGGGCTTACGACTATCAGTAGCTTCAGCGCTCAACCATACTCGTCGGTTTCACGTAGAAGAAGCGATCGATGGTCTCGATGCCGTTGCTCAGGTTAAGCGGGGCCAGTTTGATCTCGTCATCCTCGATGTCGATATGCCAAACTTAAGCGGGCTCGAAGCTCTTCGAGCCATTAAAGAGCACGATCCTCGCATAATTGTGATTATGCTAACAGCATTTGCAAAGATCGATGACGCCGTCTCCGCCGTCAAAGAAGGAGCATTTCATTATCTCTCGAAGCCTATAAAAACAGACGAATTGGTTCAGTTGGTGGATCGGGCGTTAAATGCACATGCGCTCATTAACAGTGCGGCCGGTTCTTCACCAATACTTATTGAAGCTGGAACAAAATTCATCGGTAACTGCAATGAAATGCAAAAAGTGTTCACCATCATCGACCGTCTCTCAAAGGTAGACACAGCGGTGATGATTCGCGGGGAGTCCGGTACCGGTAAAGAACTCGTCGCCAGAGCTATCCACTACAATTCAGTTCGTAAAGATCAAAAATTTGTAGCTATAAACTGTTCAGCCATTCCGGAAACGCTCTTCGAAAGTGAACTTTTTGGCCACGAAAAAGGAGCATTCACCGGAGCTGATTCGCGCAAGATTGGAAAGTTTCAATTTGCAGAAGGCGGAACGCTCTTTCTAGATGAGCTTGGCGACATGCCCTTGTTAATGCAGGCAAAGCTTTTACGTGTTCTACAGGACAAGAGGTTTACGCCTGTTGGATCGAACCGAGAACTTGAGGCCAACGTTCGAATCATTGCTGCCACGAATCGTCCCTTAGAGAAAATGATCGAAAAAGGAGAGTTTCGAGAAGATTTGTTTTATCGTCTCAATGTTATCCCGATTTTCCTTCCGTCTTTGAGGGATAGAAAGAACGATATTGAAAATCTCGTTCAAAACTTTATCCGCAAATTTAACCTTCAACATCAAAAGAAAATTGTCAGCGTGGCACCCGAGGCGATGACTTGCCTGAAGCGCTACGAATGGCCCGGCAATATTCGCGAACTTGAAAACATTGTTGAGTATGCCTTTATTTGGGAGACTACAAATCAAATTCACCTTTCGTCGCTACCGGAAAAGGTCTTGAAGGCAAACGGCATTGATCTTTATTCTCTTCAAGAAAGAATGACGCTCACAAACGGCTTAAAGGCGAGCGAAGAGGCTTTGAAAAACACCTCTGCGTCCGGGGCTTTTTTAAACGCTGAAGGCCAGGGTTTGCCATCTGTGGGTAGTGATGGTGAAAGTCTTGCCGAGGGAAGCGACAACGTTGCAGACACCGATGCGTCGTACCAGTTCTTAAGAGGAGAGACTCTTGGGTCTTCTGAGCTAGACTTCAATAGGCAGAAGGAACTTTTCGAAAAAGAGTTTATCATTAAAGCTCTCAAGACGTTTAAAGGCCGCATCAACCAAACGGCCATTCACGCGAATATCCCAAAGAAAACTCTTCTAAGAAAAATCGAGAAGTACGGGATAGTGGCGAAGGACTACATACAAGGCTAAGAGTCGGCTGGATCGGCTCGGTTTTGTGGAAAACTTTGTGGAACTCGCGTGGAAACCACAAATGCTGTTGATCCAAAAAAAATTGTGAGCCATTGTTTCTTTTAATGAGTGCTCCACTACCTCCACAAGCTTATACACGAGAAACGCTGTCGCAGGCCTTTTTATGGCTGCAAACACAGCCCGAACATGTTCGCAAAATGGCTCTGTCTCCTGATCATCTGGTCGCGCTTTACACACGTTCCAAAAGATACGGTGACGGACTCGAAGCTAGTGGCGAAATCCCTAAGGCCAGTACGGAAGTTTTTAGAAGCCACCTCAAATCCCTCGCCAGCGAACTCCAAAATTTTTCCCCCATCGCTCCGGTCGACCATGAGGTGCGCTCGCAATCGCCAACTCCACCCACTTCCTTTTTGCATCAACCTGAGGAAACAGATCGTTTCGTGCCCCCCCCTACCTTGCAGTTAGATTCGAAATCATCTCAGCTCGTCGAACTTGTCAAAGAAGGTCTGGGTCTCACTGTCGATAGCGAGGTCGTAAAGATGCTGATTCATTTAGGGTATCAGAAGCTCCGCCCCTTAGTAGAAGATGGCAACACAAAGTAACTAATTGCCACCGACGGCTTGGTTTGGTCAGACTTGATGACTGTTGCATGAGATTCAAAACAATTAAGGTTACAAGAATGCGCGTACGATAAATGCGCGGTCTATAAGCGTTCATCGCTACAGCGAGGGCGTTTTCTGGTCAATCGTGATGACCGCATTTACGGCATCGATGTAGCTCGCGTAATGCGATTTCGCGAAATTCTTTGCAGCACCTCGAGTGATCCAGCTCATCTTGTGGTCATTCTTCAATATAAAAACTCCCACCACAAAAACTCGAACTTTGTCTTTGTATTGCTTAGCAACTGTTGCACCGTGATTGTAACTCATTTCACCAAAATCCGAGTTTTGATGCCACTCGATGACATAGGTTTTAGATTTTTTAGCTGGGTCTAACTTTTCGTAATGCCTTACCACTTCTTCAACCGAAAAATCATTAATCACCGGAACATCAATCTTCATTTTTAATACTAATGGGTTTTTGATTTCCGTTAAAATATCTAAATCTTTAAGCGTTTTTATGTTTTCAAGTAGGCTCTTTAGTATATCTGGGCGACCCATTGCCTTTGATAAATTCTCAAACGGAATATTCAGCTCTTGTGAGGCTACAGCGGCAAATGCCGTTCCCGCTTCGAAGTCGAAGTTTAAAACCTTTTTCAAATCTATATACTGACTGCTCAGTGTATCAGACCACCGCTCCGGCAAAAGGTGTTGGTAGGTGTCGCCTTCAACAACTTCGGCGATAAAATTAGACACCATTTTGCAATGGACCTCTCGCTCTCCCTCACAATTGAGCGCTTCTACTGAATGAGACTTAAAAATATTGACGGACGCGGGGGTTTCAGCTTTATCAACCTTCCGCCCCCCTGCTGAGATGCTGGCATTAGCTTCGAAACAGATACCGGAAACTGCGAGAAAAGCGAGAAGTAGACTCAAAGAGTTAGTAGACTTGTTTAACTTTGCGTTCACTTTTTTGGATCCTCCTGAGGCCACCGACAAATGTCTGATTAAATTTGTATCGGTGCAACATGTCCACCGGAATTTTTCTTCACGAGAATCTTGCCCTGGTCACTCCCGCTCTAAAAGCGCTGTTTGCTCAATTTGACATTAGGCTCTATGATGGGCCTTCTTGATTTTTTGAGTCGAAAGGACGAAAGACCGTGCCGGACGCTGTGAACTACAAAGACACCATTTGCCTTCCAAAAACTGACTTCCCGATGAAGGCCGATCTTCATATTAGAGAGCCGCAAATAATCAAAAAGTGGATCGACGAAGACGTGCACGGCAAAATGGCCAGCTCGGATAAATCTCAAAACTTCGTTTTTACCGACGGCCCCCCTTACGCTAACGGCGACCTTCATATGGGGCACGCTCTTAATAAAATTCTCAAAGACATAGTGGTAAAATACCAAAACATGGCCGGAAAGCGCGCCGTTTTTGTTCCCGGCTGGGATTGTCATGGGCTACCTATCGAAATGGCGGTGTTGAAATCGCAAGGCGAGAAGGCCAAAACGTTAACTCCTAAAGAGATTCGGGCCCTTTCGCGCAAAGAGGCTCAAAAGTGGATCGACATTCAGATGGAGCAGTTTCAGCGATTTGGAGTAATTGCCGACTGGAAGCACCCCTATAAAACCATGGACTTCTCTTATGAGGCCGAAATAGTAAGAACGCTGGCTCAGATACTCGAAACTGGTTGCTTCTATCGCGGAGAAAAGCCCGTGTACTGGTGTCTCCCACTACAAACTGCCCTCGCCGAGGCAGAAGTTGAGTACCGTGAGCATAAAAGCCCCTCCATCTACGTCGGATTTGATCTTATCGACAAAGATCGAATTCGGCTTGAGCAAACCTTGGGTATAGATAGCGGGCTTTCGAAAGTGCAGTTCGTGATTTGGACGACGACACCCTGGACACTACCAGCCAATTTAGCTATCGCCGTTCATCCTGACTTTGATTACGGTTTATTTAAGGCCACAAAAGGCACTAGCGACACGAATTTTCAAGAACCACTCGGAGTCGTCATAGCAAAAGATCTCAAAGACACCTTTGAAGCTGAGACCGGTTTGCAAATCACTTTGATCGCTACTTTAAAGGGGGGCAAACTCGAAGGCTATAGTGCTAACCACCCTTTTGTAGACAGGCAATCCCCCGTACTACTAGGTGACCACGTTACACTGGAATCTGGATCTGGAATGGTGCACACAGCGCCAGGTCACGGCTTGGAAGACTATGAGCTGGGTGTGCGCTATGGTCTGGATATATATTCGCCAGTCAATGATTCGGGCCGTTACACAAAAGAAGTCCCTCAGTGGGAAGGTCTTAAAGTCTTTGAAGCAAACCCCAAGATCGTTGAAGCGCTCAAAACGAGCGGACACCTCTTGGGACTAAAAGAGATTACTCATAGCTACCCTCACTGTTGGCGAACAAAAACGCCTCTGATTTTTAGAGCCACTCCTCAGTGGTTTTTGAAGATGGATGATGACAAGTACCCAATCCGAAGGAAAGCTCTCGAAGAAATAGATAAAGTTCGATGGGTGCCTGACTGGGGTATAAACCGAATCAAAGGAATGATCGAAAACCGACCTGACTGGTGTCTCAGCAGACAGAGATCGTG
This sequence comes from Bdellovibrionales bacterium CG10_big_fil_rev_8_21_14_0_10_45_34, assembly GCA_002778785.1. Lineage (GTDB taxonomy): Bacteria > Bdellovibrionota > Bdellovibrionia > Bdellovibrionales > 1-14-0-10-45-34 > 1-14-0-10-45-34. The sequence continues at coordinate 52,322 of PEZS01000011.1, forward strand.
GGGCGTTCCTATTCCGGTTTTCTACTGCGTGAATTGTTCTGAAGCTCTCGTGTCTCAAGCGGCCATGCTAAGAGTTGCAGACGCGATCGAAGAAACGGGGATCGATGCCTACCATGATATCGAGGCATCTCGATTTACTTCCGGAGAAACTTGTTCGTCTTGCAAAAGTTCCGACTTTAGAAAAGGTAACGACATTTTTGATGTTTGGTTTGAAAGCGGCTGCGCATTCTCTGCTGTCCAAAAAAAACGCGAAGCGATGGCAACGCCGGCGGATCTTTACTTAGAAGGAAGCGATCAGCATAGAGGCTGGTTTCACACAAGCCTACTTACCTCCGTCGCCGCTGACGGGCATGCGCCCTACAAGCAAGTGCTCACGCACGGGTTTGTGATGTATGCCAAGGGCCAAAAAATGAGCAAAAGTTTAGGCAATACGGTTGACCCGCTTGAGGTCATAAAAAAGCATGGTGCGGAGACACTCAGGCTATGGGCTGCGCACGAGGATTACTCAAAAGACCTGACATTTAATCCCGAGACAGTTCAAAGACTCGTCGAAACCTATCGCCGCCTTCGCAATACAATGCGATTTATTCTAGGAAGCCTCAATGAGTTTCAGCTTGTTCGAGATGAAGTCCCTTTTGAAGACTTGTTGGAGCTAGATCGGTGGATGCTATCAAAACTTGCAAATCTCATTTCGGCCTGCATTAAATCGTATGAATCGTATGAATTCTATAAGATCTACCACGCCATCAATCAGTTTGTAACGGTTGAGCTTTCGTCTCTTTACATGGACGTTATTAAGGACCGCCTCTACACATGGAAAAGAGACGGCGTTGAGCGACGCTCTTGTCAGACTACATTGTTTTACGTGGGCGAAACGCTGACTTTGTTACTAGCGCCGATAGTTTCTTTTTTGGCAGAAGAGAGTCATGCCTACTTTGAAAAAGTCAGAACAGGATCTGAATCAGCCGACACTGTGTTTGTTAAATCGATGCCAAATTTGACGCCCATGTGGCAGAACGAGAAGCTCGACAAAGATTTTGAAGTTATGTGGGAGGTTCGATCACACGTGACAAAGGCTCTTGAAGAGCTGCGAAACACGAAAGTTATTGGCTCGAGTTTAGAGGCTCAGGTAAGAGTCGAAGTGCCGCCCGAGTTTTTCGCTGCTTTGGATCCTCGAAGAAACGAGCTCGCACAGTACTTTATAGTTTCTAAAGTGGATTTGACTTCGGGCAATGCGCTAAACATTTCGGCAAAACGGGCCGAGGGCGAGAAGTGCGCACGGTGTTGGAATCTTCGAGATGATGTGAATGAGGAGGCGAAATTTCCTGGAGTTTGCGCAAAGTGTGTGCAAGCATTGGCTTGATGGAAAAGTTTAAATACCTATTGCTTCTCACTTCTACAGCCGCCATTGTCGCCCTCGATCAAGCGACAAAAATTTATATTCACACTCACTATCGCTTAGGCGAATCTACAAGTGTTATAGAGGATTACTTCAACATCACTTACGTGAGGAACCCTGGCGCCGCCTTTGGTTTTTTGGCCAAAAGCAATCCTGCATTTCGCGAAAACTTCTTTCTCATACTACCTCCCCTGCTTATGGCTGTTATTTTATGGCTGCTGCGGGGTACGCCGTTTAAGGAAAGGGTTCAAGTCATCGCACTTTGTCTCGTATTTGGCGGAGCACTTGGTAACTACATTGATCGGATTCAACATGGTTTCGTCATCGATTTTTTAGACTTCCACTACAAGGGCGTCTACTCTTGGCCGGCGTTTAATGTGGCCGACATTACAATTGTGACAGGCATATCACTCATGGTTTTAATGAGCTTTCTAGAGCAAAAAAAGAGCGGCAAAGCAAAAGCTTAGGAGGCATTTTTGGGAGAAAGCTTGACTCACTACATTCACAATTTAGACCCAATACTTTTTAGCGCTGGGCCCATCACAGTCCGCTGGTATGGCCTTATGTATTTAGTCGGATATGCAGTAGGGTATTTCGTACTTCTCAATCGTTATAAAAAAGGGCTACTGGCATTTAACTCGGAGCAAATTCAAGAGCTCATAACTTATCTACTTATAGGTATGATCCTTGGGGCAAGACTTGTTTACGTTCTTGTTTATGACCCGATGAACTTTCTAGAGCACCCAGAAGAAATCATAATGGTGTGGAAGGGCGGACTTTCTTTTCATGGCGCCGCTATCGGGTTTATCTACGCCATTTACTTGTATGGTAAAAAAACGGGCGTGGGCTTTTTTCACATTAGTGACAGCGTTGTCTTAGGGGCCGCTCAAGGCATCATTTGGGGAAGGCTCGGCAATTTTATTAACGGTGAACTCTTCGGGAGAACAGGCGACGTTCCGTGGGCGGTTATATTTCCGGGTGGAGGAGACTTGCCTCGGCATCCCTCACAACTCTATCAAGCTCTAGGTGAAGGGCTTTGTGTCTTCTTGCTTCTTCTGTTCGTTCAAAAAATCGAACGCAAAAAAGGCATGGCCCCTCTGCCGCTCGAGCAATGGAAACCAGAAGACAGAAAACAAGCTCAGAAGGGTCGTGCTGTCGTTTGGAAGCGCACCGGAGTTCTAGGTGGTGCTTTTTTAATCCTGTACGGTGTAGCCAGATTTATTGTGGAATTTTTTAGAGAGCCAGATCCTCAACTTGGCTATTTTTTCGGCTGGATGACGATGGGGCAAATACTTTGTTTGCTAATGATTTTTGGGGGCGGACTATTACTCCATCGGCGAATCCGTAAGCCAGTTCCAGAAGCTTACCCCTTAGATTTTAGTCATTTAAAGTCTTAGGAGCCCTTCACTTATGAAAAGTAAGAGCAAAAACAAGGGTCTCGATGGAAAGCAATTAACTAAAAAGAACCGCCCACAAGTGCGACCAGTTGAATCAGAAATGAAAAATCTGAGTTACAAAATTATTCTTGAAAAGGAAACTTTTAAGTTCTCATGCAGTCACTTTACTATTTTGGCGCCAAACAAAGCGGAACGGCTCCATGGCCACAATTACTACCTTAGCTGCGAAATCGGCGTGAACTCCGTCGACAAAGACCTTGGCTTTGCTTTTGATTTAAACACTATCAAACCGATACTTAAGCAGATCTGTGATGAACTCGACGAGAGGATTGTCATCGCTGGAGACTCGCCGTATCTAAAAATCAAAAGATCAAAAATCGAAGTCGAGCTTAGGTTTGCAAGTCGTCGATACGTCTTTCCGAGAAATGAAACAGTCGTTCTTGAAATCTCAAACGTCACTGTCGAAGAACTTTCACGCTGGATCCTTGAAAAGCTGATGAAAAAGATCAAAAAGCAATCGATCACACCCAAGATTTCTTGGATAGCTATTGGTCTTGAAGAGAGTAGAGGCCAAAAGGTCATTGCAAAACTCGCTTTAAGCCATAAATAAGTTTGATAGTCTCTTATATTTTTTACACAGCCTTTTGATCAGAATTGTAAATTTATACTTCTGGCCTGAAAACGGCTTTTGACCCTGCAAGTCGATTATAAAACTTAATCAAGAGTTTGATTGAGAGTTGATGAAAGGGTGTTGTCTGGGCGGGGTTGCCTCAGTCGCAGATTAGATTGGAAGTTTAAAAACTAGGGGGGAGTTTCATGAATAGCAATTTTATCGTAAAAACAGTTGGGTTGGCTTCGATATCCTTTCTGACATTGTCAACTTTTGAAAGTCCGGCTTACGGGGCCCCGCAACTCCCACAGAAAAAAGAGCCCGCTTGCGAAACACTTTTATCTCCTCGTGCGCCTTCTAACAATTTGGCTGAAAATTTGCCAGCCCTCCAAGACAAAGGGGGGCGCAAGGGTTCACCCAAGTCTTCCACGATTCCATCTAAGAAAAGTTTGATTGATAGACGAAAAAAAGTGGCGAGCAAACTCAATCTAGTCAATCAAGACGCCTTAGATGAGCTCATTGAAATGGCCTCCAAGGCAGAAGTTTTTAACCGTGCTGATCAAAAACCCATTGCAACACAGCTACTACTTGGCCCAAAGGGCAGTGGAAAAGATCGCTTTGCAGAAGCTCTTGCAATGTCACTTCATGGTGACAGCAGCAGAATTCTCACAATCGACTGCTCTACATCCTTAAGAGAAGGAATCACTCATCGCAAAGGCGCAAATGGCCTTCTAAAGCCCGTTCTAACAACTGAAGATCTGAAGTCAGTCACATCCGAAAGCAGCGCAATTTCAATCGTCGTCTTTGATAAAATTGATTCTATAGAAGAACCCGGTGCCCGCGAAGGCTTTGCCAACCTTTTGATCAATAGCCTTGCGGAAGGCCGAGTGCCTGGCTCTAGTGAACAGGTTGATCTATCTAAAACCTTAATACTTTTCAGGAGCGATCTTGATCCCTTTCAAATAAATACGTCTCAACCCAATGAGCAGCGCCCACAATACGGTTTTGTGCCTAGCCAATCTACAGGAGAAAGTGAAAAAGGAACGGTAAGTCCCGAAGCTCGAGTCAACGCCAATATACAATATGTTTTGAGAACTAACTTTTCGCCGACAACACTCAATAATTTGGGTGGCGTTGTATTGTTTGGGTACCTACCTGTTAAGACCCTTGCACGATTAGCGAATGAAAGATTCGAGCTGTGGCGTGAAAAAAATAGTGCCATCCTGCGCGGTATTCATATCAACTACAACAGGGCATCCCTCACAACTTGGCTGGCGCTCAATGCAACAAATGGACAATCCTACGGAACCAAAGACGCCGTAGATTCTATCACCGAGTATTTGCTTATTTCTCAGTTAGAAAAGCAGCTCTTCAAAGTTGTTTCAAATCCGGCATTTATTAGCTCCTCATCAAAAATAAAGGTGAAAGTTGATGTCAGGGTAGATACTAATGAGCCGGTTGTCACAACCGACTAAGAAGCCTCTCTGAAAGAATTCAGCCGATAAAAAAGATCAAAAAGTAGTCGATCATCCCCTAAAATTTCTAAGATAGCTGGCGGCCTTGAAAGAGAGTAGAGGCCGAAAAGTCCTCGCAGAACTAAGGCTTTGTACAAAATAAGGGTGAGCCTGCCCTTCAAGATTGCCCACGCTTGATCTCACACAAGAGTTTTATCCGCTGATCACAAAATGTTTCGATAAGTTTTAGAAAAATTTTCAAAACCCATAGGGAAAATTTTCTATAATTCGGCTAGTCATTTACAGGTCGAACTAACCCGATCTATTTTCCGTCCCTACCAATAGTTTCGGTTTCAATTTGAAACTCTTGAGTAATGAATCAGTTATTAATTTCAGGGAGGGTATCTTTTGGCAAAGCCGATTTCTTTATTATTTGGCAACAAGTTTGAAAAAAACAACCAGGCCCACTCTATTAAAAACCTTAGGAAAAGCCCTTCAAGCGACAATACAAATTATCAAATATTTTTAAATTGGGAAACCTCTAGAATTGGAAGGATTTCGAAGATGAACAGAGCAACAAATGCGACATACCATTCGAGCAGTTCCAACCGAATCGCATCAAACCCAAATCAAGTTAGAACCAGCCCTACTCTTCGCTCGCTTCTAAGCTTTTGGACGACGTTGTTATTTATCTCAACAATGTCTTTTTTGGCACATGGGCAGCAAAATGGGGAACCATCGAACTCCTGTGAAATCTTTAGTAGTGCAGATTTTATTTCGGCAAACACAAGTGCCACAGAATCCTTCTACGTAGAAGGATCACGACACAGACTCTCAGATCTTCTACGCCCCGGAAAGGCCAACTTAGCAGCAACTAGCCCAATGGTTGTGATGTGGTCTGCGCAAAGAATCTATGCTCTCTTTACAGCTGTGGCCCCAGAGAGGGTTTGGAGCTCTGGGATTCTACCCACCAAGGTTACCCAATACCCGCTACTTAGCGAGCCGAGGCCAGAGAACGGTGGACGCTACATCGTTGGTCACAAAGAAACGATTGCCGACATCATGAACCTTCTTGCAATCGCTCGTCTTGACCCTAATTCCAGTGCAGCAAAAAAGGTGCCTCTACTGGAGGGCACATCGGGAACCGGCAAGACCGAGTTTCTGGACATTTTAGTAAATATCCTTAGAAATCTTTCGACAAAAAACGACACATACAAGTTTTGGACATTTCGCTTTGTCGACCTTATTAAAATTCCCCAACTCGTCGAGGTTTTGCCAACAGAAAGAAACGCAAGGGGAGAACTTTATATTCCACCCGTTGAGTCATCTTCACTTCAGTCGCCGCTTTTTTTACTTCCAGAGGCCTTTCAACAGGCTGTATTGGATCAACCAGAGGTCCAGGCGAGCGTCCAACGGATATGCAATTGTTCCCCCAAGCCCGTTAACAATCTAGCACCCGGCATGCAGTTTATTGCCAAGAAAATCGTCGAATTCTATACGTCCAAATCAAAGGGCTTTACGGAATTAACGCCGGAACAGAGAGCTCGTTTAATGGTGAGTTTCCTAGAGAACCACGTTGAGATTGTCGAGTATGATCCGCGGAATATTGCGAGAATTGATGCCCAACCTAAAGATCCGAAGTTTGACCAACTATTTGTTGGAACAGTTGCCATTAACACGGCTTTGGGAAAAATGGATCATCCACTGTCTTATACTTATTCTGGGTCGATTCTAAGAAACAATGGACTAATGGTTTTTATGGACGAGCTCCTACGAAACGATCCCTCGCTGCTCGATATGATGTTAGGGCTTATGGAGAGTCGCAGCTTTCGGATGGGCGGCGCCCCTCAAGTGCGCGTTGATGCTTGGGTAATTGCAGCAACGAATACAGAAAGTGTGGAAGAAGCAAAGTCTGCGGCTAGTTTGAAAGCCAAATTAGACCGTATGGCGCGCTTTCCAATGGAACTCTTGATACATCCTCTTGAAATCGCTGAAGCAACAATGCTCATGAATGGCGTAGGTTCATTTGAACAGCGCAGGCTCATTGGTTACGAAGAGCAAAAGGCTGATCTGTACGAAGATGGTTTAGCTAAATGGACCCCGGCAAACATCAAAGAATTATTTATTCCTCGCAGCAGTATCCAAACTCAGATTCAGGGTCCTGACAGAAGGTACGCTATTCGCTATCGAACAGCCGATTATTCTGGTGAAAAGATTGTCGAGATCGCACCGCATGCTTTGACCTTCATGGCGAGCATTGCTAGCGCCACCCGTTCCTCCAACGACGTAGAGAGTGCAGCTCAGCTTTTGAAGGATAGAACTAAGCCTGTTTCTTTAAGAGAACCTCTTTTCACAGATTTAGCCCACCGTATACGAATGTACCTTGGCGACGTAGATCGACCACAGAATTCAGTACTCACAGAGCTTGCTGATCTTACCAAATTGCTGAAGGAGGGATCCTTTGGAATTTCTCAACGAGACCTTGCTGCAAACTGGTTCGCCGGAGCGATTGGCCGTGCCGTTGACGATGGCAGCAACACTGTGACAGTAGAAACAATTGCCAAGACCTTCCTCGCAGAACTTGGTACGAAAAAAGATGGAATTACATATCCGAACGAAGAGGCAAGATTGCGATGGATTGACCTTTCACGCCAAGTTCTACGAGACGTAATTGAGCCAAGAATTAATCAAGACGTCACCGAAGCAATGGCAAGAGGATTAGCGTCCGTAGAGAGTGTCTACGATGAAGTGATTCTAGAGATTACTGAGCTTCAAAAAGACAATACAGCAACGCAATACCAAAATGCTGAAGGATCAATTATTCCGATAAACAGGAAGAGACTCGAAAAAGTAATGGCTCTCTACACAAAAGAAACTCGGAGAACGTTTAGTATCGCTGAGATCCTAAGTGCCAACTTAACTGGAGGCATTGATCGTCATAGAGATACTAACTTGATGACGGCTGTCAGTATGTTCATTACTGAAACAACTTCAGCCCAATACACGATTCAGAATCTCTTACAGGCGAGAAACAGTGGGGCCTCTGGATCAGACGAGAGTATCCGTGCCCATGAATTGATACGCACCATGATTAGGTACAAAGGTTACAATGAGCATTCTGCCGTAGAGGCGTTAAAGATAATGCAAGGTTATAAGGTATTGGGTGAGTAGATTTGTTGACTTAACACTTGGGTAAGTTCTTTCAGTCCCTAGAAGAGGAGCACGAAAACTACTTTGCACTAAGTTTTACCTTAAGGAAATTTTTGAGGTAGCTATGAAGAATAGAAAGTTTCTCTTTCATTTTGTTTTCGGCCTATCTGTGTTTTTATCGGCGCTGGGAGAGGCAGGCGAAATCTCTTTAGGTCTCGGCGCGACACCTTTCTTTTTGGTCGACGAATCCGAGAGAAAAATCAATTTACCTCTAGGGCTTTACTCCAATGTTGGTAATCTCAGCCAACAGAATTTAATCCTACCAGGTAGGATATCAAAGACCCTAACGGGGTCAGTCTTTGGCCATATGCTCGAGACTTCACAAGATCAAAGACCTTTTTCATCTTTTATTGTTGCTGATAATAAACTTTACCTCATCAATTTGTTTAGCCGCTGGTCCACTCCTGCCTCGCTTATCGACTTTGAGACTGTGCCAGGGCTGGACCCAGTAACTCACCATCATGTTCAAGTTCCACGGATAGGCAACTCAGCAGATTACGAAGTCGCAAGTCGAGAGGTAAAATCAGAACAGGGATACGTCGTTTTTATTTCTTTCAATTCTCCTAGTCCGTTTGGGCAAGGACTCACTTTTGCTTTCCTGGCAAAGCTCGACAGTCAAGGGCAACTCATCCGTCCGGATCAGCTTTGGCTCATCGACAACAACTTCCACCAAGGTGAAAGTCTCAAACGTTTCCTGGATACAAGCATCCAAGTGAGTGACGGTAACTTGGCAATCATTTCCCCACATATCATTCAGATAGCTTTTTCAACTCCGTTAGCAAAAAGAGCACAACAAGGCTTTACCGAATACGGCGCGTGGGCAAAGAGTATGCTTCAAATGATAGCAGCAAATCCCTACCCAGATAGCGGGCATAGCTGGCGCAGTCAGAATCACTCAATGCACTTGCCAGCCCTTAATGTTTCTACCGGCGAGGTTAAAACACTGAAACCATGGCGAAATCAGTTGCCCCTAGGATCGGGCATTGAACTGTCTTCAAGTGTTGACAGTGAAAGCAGTCGTGTCAGCACTACAGCATCATACCAGGATTCTCCGATCACCATTGACGGCCGACCTTATCTCACAGGGCAGCTCGAATTTACTCAGAACATTATGTTGGCACCCGTTCAGACCGAAGATGGTAGACGAGTGATTTTGGGATGGGGAGACCTTTTGGGCCCCTCAGGCGTCAGTGTTATAAATCTCGGAGTTGGTAGTTTTCTCACTCAGTTTTCTGTAACCTACGTGGGGCAACAATCTGAGCAACTTCTGTTTTTGATTTCAGAATCTACCGAAAACGAGCAATCTACTAGCTTAGTGCGCGCCGTTCGATCATCGTCAGGAATCGCAGTTCTCTCGAATAAGAAAATTTCTGAACACTTTTTTCATGCTCACGAATTAAGAAACGGACTTGAAGTACCCAACAAACAGGAGATTCAGTCCGCCTTGTTCTCGCCAGAAAGAATTTTAGCGGCTAGAAATAACAGTCGTTCTGAAGAGGCGACTGAACCATTTATTGAACTTGCCACTGTCCCCGAGAAATTTGAGTACCGATTTCTCAACCCAACATCAGAAATTTCTCTCAGTAACAACCTAATTTACAAATACTTTGATGATGGCAGACTACCTCATCGTTACAGTGGTGTTTATATAGCCCAGCAAGGCGCCAAGATCGCCCCACCTCAAATTGGTGAACTGCTGTTAAAAAATGGCAGTGTTTCACCCGATACTACGAGATCTGAGTTAGACATTTCTCTGTCGTCGACGGCGACCTACTTAGTGCCGGATATCAGAAAGAAACGAGATCAAAGAAATCGCATAGAAAACCCGACAGGACTTAGTAGCAGCATCTTCGCTATTGACCCTGGCTGGGATTCTGGAGACAACGGGTTTAACTTAGTGGCTTTGCTTTCAATATCAAATAACGCAAGCGTGCCCCAGAGATTTCAGCCTTTTCGAGTTGATGCAAGTTTCACCAAGCTTCTAAACGTCTCCCAAGTGCTGATTCCCAAAAGCGATTCAACGGCGACTTTATACATTATCTATTCGGTTGATACTTCCGAGGCTGGCAGCGAGGGCGCCTCAGGCAGGACTCTCTGCAAAATCATCGACATCGAGTACTCACATGGTGCCATTAACTCAAATGGTTCAAGAGATGTAATTATTTCGAAAGAGCAAGCCTATCTCGGCACCGATTTAAATGATCGACTCCATTTGGATCGTTCGGGAAGCTTACTTATCCAGACTGATGGCGCTGAAAAACGCGAGGGTCGAAAAGACATCGTTAGCTTTATGAATCTCTCCGTTGGTACACGATTGGAAGTACGAACGAGAGAATTTTCAACTAGCGGCCTTCAATTACTGAGCACTCAGACCGCAGAAGGGGCCGAAGGTTCCGTAGGGTCGCTTATATCGACCTCAAACAACATGATGCAGGAGTCTTGGAAAGTATACGGCCTCATGCAGTTTGCTAAGAGACTTGCAGCCATGGGAATCGATGTCGATTCCACTTTTAAAAACGTTAAAGGCAGCAATCAGGGCAATGAAAGCAAAGACGGAAATGCGAAGAAGAATAGGACGCAAGTCAAATTTGACCAGCTCCGTGAAACGGCAAGACGAAAAGTAGCCAACGGTAAAATCCTCATTAAACTAGGGAACGACGGTCGATCCAAATTTTTCTCTGATTTTTTCGAGCACATTGTACGGTTAAACTCCCAACGCGGAGAACATGAGTATAGGGACAAGTGGTTAAGGGCATCAGATCTCGGCATTTACTTTTCTGGAAAGGACCTAGATCCACAAGATATCCGCTTGAATCAAGGAAGAATTCTCACTGATTCTAGCGAACCTACAGCATTGTTTGTCGATTTACGGGGATTACTCGATTGGGTGGAAGGAAGAATTGAGCAACAAAGCGAAGATTTCGCGGCAGACCCTGTGAACTCTTCAGACCTGGATTCGATGGCCTCGTCATATAGCGACTCTGCCGCGGGAGTTCAGATGGGCGAAGATGGGCCCTCAGGTGATGAAACTGCTGACTTAAGAGTCAAACTAATTGAGGGAGCGCTAAATCAACTCGTCGGTTCAGACTCAAAATTAACTAACCATGCAAATACAATTCTTGTGGGAACTTTCGAAGACATTGAGTACATCAATAGCGCGCTCGGTAAAACGGGCAATTCGCTTGATTCTTTTGGCCTCGAGGTAAACTCGAGTTTTGCCAACAATGTATTTTCAGCTGGCGATCCACAGTCTGGTGAAGTTCCTAGCGCAGTAAAAGATGCGATGGAGCACCCAAGTACTATTACAGAGGAAAAGATCATTGACTCCGTCTTTGAAGAGCTCAGAAGCGCGGCGACCCCAAATGCGGAAACTGCAGTGAATACGGTGTTCTTAATTCCTGATGAACTGCTCAGCTACGTTAATCGCATTGTGACAAGTGTATGGGCAGACACACGACCGGCCCGCGCCAGCGAACTTTGGAGTTGTCAAAATTCGCGATTAAAGTTGTTCCTCGCCTCCTCCGGTCTCGTTTCTGTTTTGGAAGCTTCCAAACAGCCTGCCAATACCTTGGCCTTCGACCATTTAAAACAAATGGACCCCGCTCAGGGAACTGCGAGTGTATTTGTAGGAGACCTCGATACTATCCGTAAGATGGGACGGCACATCTCTCAGTCTGCAAAAGGGCCACTACATATTTCTGATCCTCTTGACCCAGAGCGATTGGCAACACCTCACTTTCTTTACCTACTAGCAAATGACGGCTCTGTTCCTGGTGAAATACCTCAAGACAGAACAGGTAAACGGTCGAAGAATCGCGGTAAGTCTATAATACTTTTGGGAACTGAATCGCAGTGGGAAAAACTACAAGGAGATTTAACCCTTGAGAACAATCTTGGCCTTGCCAAGATGTTCACCATTAAACGAATCGAACGCCCGACCGTCGAAGCAAGGGTATCTAGAATTGAAGATATTTTAAACGAATTCAAACTCGGAGAACTTGGATATAGATTCGATATCTCGACAAGGTCGACTTCGCAAAAGAATATTATCGTTAACTCGACTTCATCTAGCAAAGAATTTGCAGAGTATCTGGTCAATCGGGCAGATAATATATCAACCGAAAACAAAACCGAAGTCACAAGTAATTATGTCCGAATGGAAACGAACTTGCGCGACTTGATTAAGAATGATTCAGAGATTCGAAGAACAAAAGTACTTGATCGTACATTTGCTGAACGAGTTCTTGCCAAGGCGTTTGGCCTAGCTCTCCATTATGAAATTCTGCCAGAAGATGATCCCATTCGAATTTTGCAAAGAGATGACGGAACTTTTGCTGCCATGGAACTGCAAAGAAGAGGGTACAATGGGCCAATTGAACTAAAGCTTAAGTTTATCAAGGCGCTCGCAAACCAATCACAAAATACTTCTGTGCTGCCGATTCCTAGTTCGCAAATTATTTACGGTCGCGGAGGCACCGGAAAAACTCTTCTGTGGACGACTACCGTCCTAGGTGTTCTGAACAGAAAGTTATACGATTTCGCAAATGGCGCAGAGAACGAAGATGCGTCAGCGATGATGATTGATGTTAGCAAAGTTGCAACTGTGAGCAATTCTCGAGATGTCTATAGCGAGGACCTCGTTGACGACAACTTCGAGGACATTGAGGAACACTTACTTCGATTTTTAAGCGGCCCAAATGGATACCGTGGTTATGTATTGCTAGATGATTTGCATAAGGCCCCTTCCGATGTTCTTAAGAGGTTTATTACTCTTATCAATTCTCTGTTCTCAGCTCCCAATGGCATATTTACTCGTCGGCTCAGAAATGGAGAAGTTGTAAGCTTTCCAATTCGAAACTTGAGCTTAACTATAACTTTGAATCCCCCCTCAGACATTAGCAAGATTAAGAAGTTCGGAGGATCCGGAACTAAAGTAGACGTGGGAAGCATTTTAGCGTCCTTGAACACCGACGAAAATTCTGTTGAAACATCCTTTGTCACACGCTTTGGCACCATCATTCCCCTTGACGTATTTCCCGTAGAAGCTAAAGGGCCGCAGCTGCAGAAAGCAGTATCCGAACTGTCGAAGCAGTATTTTGATAGCGCAGGAAGACTCACTCTTCTTGGTCCTCAAGTTGCCCAACGAATTGCTGACTCCTTTAAAGAGACTAACGTGCGCGAGTTCGTGCCGGAGGCCTCAAGAAGTATTATGCAACTTTCACGACGTGGCTCTAATCAGTCCAATCTTGTTTCGATTGTCATTCCTAAAAGTCGCCTTCGAAAGGCTTCGACTTCATCGGGTTACGAATTTGGAGGGTTAAACTCCACGTCAACCAAGAATGATCCCTTTGAGGTTGAAGGCCGTGATAGTACGAGGATTGCAACAATTATTGAAGATAACTTTACATCAGTCCCTATAGATCATGGTTTTGATGGACGTCTCTATTTAACTGAGATGTTGGTCGACTCATTCAGAACCACACTCTATCAAACACTCATAGAAGGAATTCAAGAGAGCCAAGCATTTTTAAATATTCAAAACAGGGGTGAGGACGCCGGCGGCATCTTAGTTTATGCCATAAATACGAATCTAAAAGCGAGACCGTTTCTACCGCTAAGTTTGTTGCAACTGTTCCCCGAACACTATGGGATCAGAAATGTGGTCGACGCAAATACGTTTAGGCAGGGAATTCAACTTATTTCACGAGCCGAGGAAAATTATTTCCCCGTTAATTTTGGTGTGCAGTCCTCGCTGGCAGAGCTATTGGGCTCAGAAAGCCTTAGGAACTATCGAAGAAGTGACGTTTTATCTACCTTCTCTACAGTGCTCTTAGACCCAGTAAGGCAGTTTCTTGAGAAAATATCCTACTTCAAAACTCAAGATGGAAATTTGACTCCTAGTCAATGGATCGATTTGCTCCCTGAGTCGGGAAAACCAGAGTCGGCGAAGCAAACTAAGAGAGCAATGCTTGTTATCGCCCACCAAATTCTCGACGCTTTTTTTAAATTTGCCCATGAGATCAACGATCGAAATGTGCATGAGTCGAGAAGTCGAGGAAATACCAGAAGTCCCGATTTATACGATATTTCGCGCCTATTCATGATCGTGATTGATAAATCTATCAGCGCTCTCCCGTGGAGTTCGCTACAGAGAACCGTAAGCGAAACACTTATAGAAAGCACCAAGTCTCTACAACTTGCACAGGATCGCAGATTTCAAAACTATTTCTTTCAAACAGAGAATACGTTAGTTAGGCCCGGCGACCCTATGACTTTAGAATACGTGTCGGCTAGCTATCCTCCTTACAAGAATCTGGAGAAAAACGATGGTTTGAGGGAAAAGAACTCCAATTTCGAGTCTTCCTGCCGATTGTTTTTTTCCGAAAACATGGGTGAGAAATGAAACGAGATACTTACGTAAACAAAAGTTTTTTCGGCATCGCAAAGTGGTACTCAGTTTTGTTTGTTTTTTGTTCAGCAGTTGGCTACGGCCAAGGCCAAAAAGATAACTCTTCTCATCAGAAAAGCGGGGCGTGTGATAACCTCCTTGTGGCTGGCCAGGCTGGTAAAGTTGAAATTGTAGGAAGTGGACGCAATGACGACGTAATGCCATTTTTAGAGCAAGAGGTTCAGGACATAATGGGACCTGGCGGCATTGCAGATCGGCTAGGAATACCACTTCCTCACGGGCAGGTTAACTTCGCTCCGTCTGACGTTTTGACCTCGATGGCGGCTGTAGGGCGCCATCCGATAGGACACTCTCATGATGGTTACGGAATTGTTTCGGGGTCAGCCGGCGCCGGCGGCGTACTAGAGTTTGTAACTCCCGCCTGCACCACCTGCCGTTCCTACTATCAGGACTCCACCAATCCAATGGAGCAAGTTGCGATTCTTCATCATGTTGTTGGGCATAATCACTTCGCTGCAAGAAACCCGAGGGCTAGACAGCGAAATTCTGATCCAATGGAAGCCGCTCTCAGGTTACACAACGCAGTTGCCGCTGCGAGAGCTGAGGTTGGAGACGACGAACCAGAAGTGTTTTATCGCTTTCTGCAGTCGACCTATTCTCTGCAACCTTTTAATGGAGCACTTTTCCGATCGCCAGAGTATTTTGCAAACTCCAAGTTTCACCAGCCGGGTCACTCTCTGGTCGAGTTTGGGGGCGCGCTAGATCAAAACTCCCTCCAAGCACTCGTGGCGGCCATTCCTGCGTCAGCCCCAGAATGGAAGAAGAAGATTGCAAAGGAATTTGAAGAGGTTTACCGAAGTTATGGCTACTACTCGCCGTTCAAAATCATGAACGAGGGTTGGGCTACAATTTTAATGGAAATATTGCCTACACATTCAAAGTGGGCCAACAATGATGAATACCAGTTTAGGCTTGCTCATCTCATGACCGGCGTCGCCTATCCGGGCTTGTCGAACCCCTACTGGCTTGGGCGAGAAGCGTGGCGAAGACTTCGAGCACGATTTAATGAAAAACCTGAAATTAAAAATCTTAGCCCTTTTGAAAGGGACAAGAAGTTTATCAGCTACGCTGACGAGTTGATTAGAACAACGGCTAATGATTACGATTTCCTGCGACTAGCCCTTGATGAAAGTTTTGTACTTGAACATGGGCTGTACATCCAGAGAAAACTTGAAATGGATGAAGTAGACTGGAGCCTGCCAGGTGATGACAACCTCCCTTGGCCGTACGCTCAATATGAAGTTGACAGTACCAACCCCCAAGAAGTTATTCGTTTCATCGCCGATTTGGTCGCCGACAAGGAAAAGTCCGCCCCTCCTGTCGGTATCGTTAGTTTTAAGGGAGCAGGAGATAGCTCACTCCAGTTTCGCTCAGCTTCTTTTAAAAAGGTGCCTATTAATAGATCGGAACTCGGGCAAGCACTCTATGTATTTAGCCAGATTATCGAGCGACCTATATCATTTGACGGTTGGTTTATTTTAAAAGGAGTTGATTCGGCTTCGCAGGATAAATCTCTGCCATCTCCGCCATGGTACAGACCTACTGCTGCTAAGATGGAAATGCTTCCACTTCGTGTTAAGGTCTCACCAGAAGGAAAAGTAGATATTAGAGTTCTAAGATATGGTGCGGAAGATTCCGCTCAACCCATGTCTATAGACTGGAGCACTGTAGAGATCGATAATGGCGAGTTGGCGTCTTGGATTCAAAGTGAAATTGAGAAACTTAAGGGATCTTTAGAAGGTCGGATTCAGTATTTTCACGATCATACCGGCCTTACCGTAAGTCGCGCGGGACGTGAATCCTTTAGTAACAGATTTCGAGAGCTTGTTACCACTATCACGAACGGACAGCTTAATGAATTTCGTAGTCAGGTAATCCATCAGACTCCTCACCTACCAGAAGCTTTGCTCCGCTATGCAGACATGCTCAGAAGAATCTTGCCAGAAAGAATGCGTGCTTTCGCTCAGGGCAAGCTTCGTTCTAAAATTGGGCGAAATGGCACGAAGATTTCCGTCTTCCCGCCTATTCCTCACATTGATTGGGACTGGAAGGGTTTAGAGGCTTTTGAAAAGTGGCAAAAAGAACAAGCTGACGACAAACGCCATGGCTACTACTTAGTTCAAAATAATGCAGGACTTGCGAATACGCTCGCGTCGATCGCAAAAGAAGGCGTTTACGAAGTCAATGGACCGTTCGACCATTTGCGTTTTCAAGAACTGGCAGATGATAGGCAAGGAAATGACGATCCAAATCAACAGATGAAGACCTCGAGTCTTGCACCAGTTCCTAGCGCTGACTCCTCTTTGTTTGTACCTTCAAATGTTTTAGCTAAAGAATACGCCAAAAGAGTTTGGGCGCCTACGCAGAAAGGTACTTCCGTTTCGAATTCACAAACGGGGCTATCGTGGGATTCAAAAAGTAAAAAAGCCTTTACTGATGTACCTAAGGAGTTGCTTTTAGCTGCTGGGGACCGAAAAATCGGTTCAGACCCTAGAAAGAAGCGGAAGGGCGATCGATACTGGGGCCCAGATGACTCCCAAGAAAAAGGGGATGGCGACGGCGAAGAAGATGGTGAAGGAGACAGTGAAGAAAGTGACGACGGCGAAGGAAAAGAACCCAATCCTGGAGTACCTGGTGAGGACGGTTTTATAGAGATTCCTGATGATGCGTTCGCCACAATCTTAACTGAGCTTTTTGAACTTCCAAACACGCGGCCAAAAGCAGCTGGCGATAAAAAGCGAGAAGATGTGAGAGCTGGCGAAATGCACCAGGTTAGCGGTGAAGTCCTTTGGGATTCTATGGCTGACCGAATTATCTCCTTAGGTAAAGCTTCCTTACAAAGACAGGGCGCTGTAAAGCCCACGGCGAGAGAATGCTATGAGGAAGGCGTGAAATTTCTTACTGACACAGATTTTATTGTGCGAGGTAGAGAGGTAAGGCCTTCCCCTGAAATTCAAGCCGTCTTAGTTTTTGTTATTGATATGAGCGGAAGCATGAGCGGGGAACCCTACCGGATTTTGAGAAAAGTCCTCAGAAATATGCGACTCCTCTTGAAAAAGAAATATAAAAAGATCGATATTCGAATTGTAGGTTTTAGTGGCGAAGCAAAAGAATTCAAAGAGGAAAACTGGCACAAATTTTTTATCGGTGGCAGCACTGATTACGTGCAAGGCCTATCACTTGCTGAAAAAATACTTTCAACGTACTCAGCAAGTTCGTACGACAAGTATGTGGTCATCGGCGGGGACGGGCAGGATGTAAATCCTCAGGGAACAATTAACTTCACTAAAAAATGGGCACCAATGCTTCAATACCTTTCATTCATACTTACAGATGTTTACGGTATTGGAGTTGATGGACTGCCAATTGCTTCCTTCTACGCTCAGCAATCCAAGTCTGATCCTTACTTTGGATTTTCTTATGTTTCGGATGCCCTTGGCTCCGAGGCCAAGGTCATGAATGATCTGTTTGGCAAGAATAAGAAAAAGTAAAAGCAAAAGTATTTATATAGAGGTAAATGTTGGTTCCGCTCGTCGCAGGTGGATCCGTACTTGCCTCCTTTTGGACACACGCGGGCTTTGGAAGCAATTCGCTTGAGGAGTTGAGCCTTTCCAATAAGAAATTCTAATGGAAAATAGAGGGTTTTGATTGGCACTTATAGATATTTTTCACAACCTTTTTCATTCAATTGCCATTTACTCGCAGTGTGAAAGGATTCAGCCCAAAGTATTCCTCTTTCAAAAAAAGCGTTTAATGCAATGTCTGAGGGTTAGGACAAATTCAGTCGTAAAGAAGGAGCATTCATGACAATCAATTTGAAAACGTTTTTCCAAAGCTACTTAGGTCATTCTTCATCAACTACTGGAATGGTTTTATTTCAGGTAGCTGGGGTGCTCGTACTTTTACTTAATGTACTTTTCTGTTCGATTACAGCATTTGCGAGTAACCGGTCGGAGTTAGATTACTGTGAAAACCTCGTTCAGGCCCCCAGTAAAGTAGACCCAACTCCTGCTATTCTCCAGCCTACAACTACAAGGCTTGAAATCCCGGAGGACTCTGAAAACTTAAGAAGGCAAAGCCAAATTGCGAAGTCCAAGTTAGTTGGAAGAGACGCCTTACTGCAAGATTTGCTTAAGACCATCGAAGCAAAAGCGGCGTTTTCGAGTAAAACCGACGCCCCTATTCTATCAATTATGGCAGTTGGTCCTACCGGAACCGGAAAGAGCCAGCTAGCAAAGGCGCTTGCGGCAGCTCTACATGGGGATGAAGGCAAAGTCCTTAGAATAAACATGGGTGAAGCAATCGGCGACTACAGCCTGGGGGGGGCGCCGCCGGGACTTGCTGGAGCGGACACTCCACCGATGCTTAGCAACAGTCAACTGAGTTCTGTAACTAGTGAAAAGAGTGAAGTATCAATTGTTTTAGTCGACGAAATCGAAAAATCCAAAGCATCTCATTTGGGTGCGAAAGATTTGTTAGATATATTTTTATCGGTGCTTGAGGGGCACTTCACTACCGGTAAAAACCAAACCGTGGATCTCGGTAAGACCGTATTTATTTTTGCGTCAAACACCGGCACTGCGCAAATTGCCAAGCGAAAAACCTCGATTGGTTTTGTTAAAGATATCGAAGAAGTCAGCGTAGTATCAGAAGCATCAAGTATTCGAGGTGACGCAAATGGGAGTAGTTTTTTGGCTCTTTATAAAAGTTCTGTTGAAGCATCTTTTAAACCAGAGTTTTTGAATAGAATTGACCACCTAGTTTTATTCCCCCCACTAACAAGTCAAGAACTTGCTAAAATAGCTGAAATCACTTTTGAATCCTCAAAGAACAACTTTCTGGATAATCTTCCGCCAACAATTTTTTCTGTCGATTATGAAGTGTATGAATGGATTTCTGAACAAGCAATAGAGCCGGAGAAATACAACGGAAGAGCCGTGAAGCGAGCAACTGATGTGCACTTGATTAGTCCGTTGCGTCAGATTTTGTTACCGTTTGCGATTAAAAATTCAAATCGCTTACCTATTGGCGACAACTACATTGAAATACACGTGAAATTGAGTCATCAGAGAAACGGCATTGAGTTTTTTAGAAATGTATACGGGCCTGCAGTCCACCCTAACCGCAAGTAAGACATGTAGCAAATTGGCGAAGTCTATTAAAATTCTCTAGCGGTACTTGCAGATGCCAAGCAATTTCTCGACGTCGTTGCAAAAGTAGACTTGGCATCTTGGATCGCTGACTTGGCCATTCCATTCGAAGTAGGCTCTTTTGTTTCCTAAGTTTGGATCGTCTACGTATTTCATTTGTGCTTTGGTACAAGTTCCAAAATACGTACACGAAATCACTGACCCCGGAGGCAAGCTGCGAGACTAGGTCTTGCAGCTTCAGAATAAAGGGGACAGGCTCAGTTGCACGTTCTTTTGTAAACACAGTTGACGCGCCACTTGTGATTGTTCGGGTACCTGCAAAACCATGGACCACTTCCAAGGTCTTTCCACCAAGTCCCGTCCCATCCAAAGCGGTTTGAGTTTCCGCCTTGGAAGCATGTGCCAGGAGCTTGATTGAAGTTTGGAGCCGAATCAGAAGGCGAATGCTGAACCCTGTTCTCAAAGCAAGTCAGCGGCGTTCCCATCGGAAGTGGACTGTTCTTTAAGTACGAGAACATTCCAGAAGTCCAAGAGCTCTTTGTGCAATCATCATTCAGATCACCATATGTAGCGTGATAAAACTCCGCTCGTGCGAAGCTCCAGGACGACGAAGTATCAAGTGGAGGAAGACAATTTAACGTCTCCCCTGGACTCACCTCAACACGTCGACAAGAGTTGCTTCCGCTTCCTCCCGTTACGCATTCCTGCCCAATAACGATGCCGGAACACGAGTGGTTTGCAGGCTCTGCATCGCAAGACCCAATTGTTGATATTTGGTTTCCTGGTATTTGAAAACCCGTAGGTGTCGAAGTGCCATTGTCACAGCGGTACTGAACCAAGTTCTGATAGATTCCGTAGAGGACCCCGCCGTAAGGACAACTCAAAGGCTGCTTTCTAGTGCCCTCAACTTCGTACCACGTTGTTAAATGCTTACGACTTCCACAATCTTTAGGAGGTGGTGGATTGCACGCTCCTTCGTACCCAATGAAACTGCCTTGGCTGGTTCCACTCGTTGCGCTCTGCCCATTGTTACAACTGTATTGAGTCAGAGACTCGTAAAGTTTAAATTTATTGCCACCATGCGCGCAGACTTCAGGTACTTTAATTGGCGCGCCTTCAATTTGCGTCCAACTGGAACCATGTGAATTATTGCCGCAAGTTTTTGGGGCGCACGACCCTTCAGTACCTTGTGACTCTCCTTTTCGCGGATCGACTTGTGGCTTTGGTCGGATGGTTCCATCAAAGCACTGATAAAGAATCTCTCGCGCGTAGATATCAAAGTAGCTGGCGCTAGAATCATATTCGCAAACTTTTGGTTCTTTTGTTGTTCCTTCAACGATGTACCACTCATCAAGATGCTTTCTGGCATCACCGCAATCTCTTGCCGGCGGTGGACACTCCCCTGTTCGCGACACCAGATCTCCCGGGCGAGAGTTCCCAGTAAGACTGCTTGAACCATCGTCACACCTATATTCCACCTGTTTCTTAAATAGTTCAGTGATTGTGCTTTCGCTGTTTGTACAATTGATGACATCTTCGGTTCTCTCTTCCGAATCTTGCCACCACGTACTGCCATGCGGATGATTGCCGCAAGAAGCCGGCGGCGGCGGATTGCACGCCCCTGTTTCACCAATTTTATTGCCCTTCAAAACTTCTGTCGTCATCTGAGTGTTGAAGCAAGTATCTTTAATAATTCTCTCAAACAAAAAGACCAAATTACCACCGTGCTGACAGCTTTGCGGCACTTCTAAAACTCCGTCCGCTTTGCTTCGTGAAGTATCGTGCTCCATATCTGCACAGTTCGTCGTTGGAGCCGAGTTGCAGGACCCCGTCGTAACTCCTGGCTCAACGAGCTCAGGCTCTCCGATTTGAGAAATTGTGCCATTGTCACAAGTCTTCTGGACGCTTGTTTGATGGGTGGTTACAAGACTCCCGCCGTAAAGACATTCGCCAACAGCGATAGCCGGATCACCTGACTCCTGCCAAATTTCTCCATGAGCTCGATCACCGCAACCCACCGGAGGCGGAGTTCCGCAGGAGCCCTCCTGACGTATGGGGCCCACCCTTTGAGTATTACCTGTGGGTTCAATGATTCCTTGATCGCAGCGGTACTCAGTTTTGTCGGTATAAACATTCATCAAGTTGCCCGGATACAAACAAATCGCAGGCTCTTTGACCTCGGCATCAACTGTCCACACCGAGCCATTACTCTGACTGCCACAATTGGTCGTGGGCTCCGTGTTGCATGCGCCTTGCCTACCAATTTCTTCTTCGCGAGCAGGCGTTTGTGTTCGGCCAGTCGTACCGGAGTTACACGCGTACTCCAACCATATACGATAATGTATTTGAAGGTTTCCACCATTGGTTCCGCAATCGCCCGCCCGCCACTCCTCCCGGGTCGCCTCTTCAAAGACGTCTCCGTGTGCAATATCGCCGCAAGGCAGGTTCGGAGGGCCGACTATTCCGCCCGGCTCAATGCCATCGCCAAAATTTTTTTGAGGCGCTGTATTCTCCAGAACACGAAACTCCGCCGGGGCGCAGTTTTTATAGGTGACGCTAATGCCCGTAAGCAAGGAAATGACTAAAAACCATCGAGTGAATCCAGAACCCAACATGGAAGCCTCCACATCAATGTATCGGAATAGGAATGCCCCATCTTGAGATAAAACTGGCAGCACCGATTCGGGGTTACAACTCAAGCGCCAAGGTTGCGGGTTTCTCACTTTGAGACGGTGCATTCTGACTTCACAGCCATAGGCCGGCCTCCTATGGTCTAGCTCCGGACGAATTCATGGGTTTCAATCTTAAGGGGGGTAGATGATTTTATCTGATGAAGAGATTGCGCGGAATATACAGAAAGGCTCTATCGTCATTGAGCCCTTTGACCCCAGGTGTTTGGGTTCAAATTCGTACGACGTGCACCTGGGTGAAACGCTCGCCCTTTATAAAGAGAAAATACTCGATTCGAAGAAAGCAAATTCTCTGGAGTACTTTAAGATTCCAGCAGTTGGGTTTGTACTTGAGCCCAATCAACTCTATTTGGGTGTCACTCAAGAGTACACAGAGACCCTTGAGCACGTTCCCTTTTTAGAGGGTAAAAGCAGCGCGGGTAGACTCGGTATCGATATTCACGCCACAGCGGGTAAGGGCGATGTCGGTTTTAAAAACTATTGGACACTTGAAATTTCCGTCAAGCTTCCTGTACGAATTTATGCAGGTATGCCGATCGGTCAGTTGATTTACTTTGAGATCAAAGGCGACGTAAACGTAAAGTACGACTCTAAGCCTTCAGCAAAGTACAACGAAAGGGCTTCCCTACCTGTAGCTTCTCAAATGTGGAAGAACTTTTAGTTCACTGAATTGTGGCCGCTAAAAACATTTCAACAAGAAGGTTCTCAAATATTTTTAATAAAGGACACAGGCGTAAGCCACGCCAACCTGGAGACAACCGCTAAAGCTATCGATCTGATGATTGAGTTATTCTAGGGCCCGCTGCCGCGCTCATTAGATCGCGATATTGAGGCGTGGCAAGCTCGAGAAGGGTCTTCACCATATTCACTTCGTTGTTCGAAACAGGGTCAATCTTTCTAAGTTCTTCGCTCAAAAACTTGACCACATCTGCAAAAATCAGAACATCTTGGTCGGTAACTGAAGCTCTCAATCCACTTTCTTTAAGAGGAGCAAACTCGCTCAACACGTCCTGCTCCCAGTTCGGCGAAGTTTCTGCAATTCGCACCTGCTTCGCATATTGGTAATCTTTCAAAAATTCTGAGTTGAGCGCTCTCATTAGTTTTTCAAGTTGCGTGACTGTTTGGATGAGAGATTTTTGCAAAGGCGTGTGTACAGCGATCGGGCCACCTTCAAAACTCGATGAACCGAAAACAATCTTAGAAACGTCTTGTTCGACTTCAACAGAAATCTTACTGGCACTCGCTTGATTTCCTGTGTTACTCAGACTTTGTTGAACAGATGGAGGCGAAGAACTCTGAATCTGAGCTATTGCTTCTTCAACATGACGCTTAAACTCCGATCCCACAGTCTCGAACTTATTATCCTGCGGCTTCTGATAAAGAGCCGTTACCCAGCGCCTCGTGTTTTGGCGTAGCTGATTACCCACGGCCGCTACATAGACAGCGGTGGCTTCTGCTTTTTGGC
The DNA here is from genome assembly GCA_002778785.1 of Bdellovibrionales bacterium CG10_big_fil_rev_8_21_14_0_10_45_34. Classification (GTDB taxonomy): domain Bacteria; phylum Bdellovibrionota; class Bdellovibrionia; order Bdellovibrionales; family 1-14-0-10-45-34; genus 1-14-0-10-45-34. Next base: position 76,166 of record PEZS01000011.1, read on the forward strand.
CAAATACATTCAGTGCATATGCCTCCATGCCTTGAAATCGAATTCTGAGGCCCTCTGGTATGTCGAGCAAGTTCAATGCTTGGTACTGATTTTCGATCGACCGAACGTAGCTAACTTTCTCAAGAGAACCACCAGCTAAAGTCACTCGGGTTGGGCCTAGATCTCTCTTTGCTTTATAGTAGCCGAGTGTCGCTTTCGAGGCAATAGAGAGCTTAATGAGTGGCTTCGAAACCTCTGCGCTTCTACTATTGTTGCCGCCGGTATTCACTTCGAGCTCACCTTCTTCTGACTTCGACGACTGCGAAGCTGCTGGACTCTGTGTTTCTTCAGATTCTGTCAGCATGTATATAAGAGAATACTTGAGATTTAAACGGTGACCTCGCGTACCTGTTTGACTCCCGGTCTCGTTGCCTACTTGGCCTTCTCGATTGGTCGAAACATTCGAAGCGTCTGCACGACCGCTCTCGGTATCAAGCGCAACTGATTCTAATACGATATCTAGCAGTACTGCCTTGCCTTCGAGATGCAACTGCTCTTCTAAAACTGTAGAGTAAAAGACCTCGATAGCCTCAAGAGCCAAAGGTTCGATATTAGGTGCGACTTCTGGTCCAAGACTTTTTGGGACAGACGAATCTATTGCTGAAGAATTTCCGCGAAACGCGCTAGCCGCTGGAGATATCCAGTAAAAGAGCTCACAGCTTTTTTCATTGAACACTTGTTCGGCAAAAGAATTTACGCTCGAACACGTCAAAAATATCAAAAACAAATACTTCATAAACAGGCTCCACTTTTATTGGCGAGTTCAAATCCTTGAGAAACAAGGTGTTTCCCCTGAGAAGTGCGGAACTGAGCTTCGCAGAATTTTACCACAGGCCAACCTTGTTCCTCGAGATAAAACAAGATGTCCATAAATATCATGTAATCTTTTGTCAGAAGGCCAAAAAACCAACACTCCTCTTATTTAGAGTTACAGAACACCTCAATCAGTAAAGGCCTGAGCTCATCTCCCAAACTTGCGGTGGATGTCTTTAACTATTTCCCATTCGTGAGACGTCATTCCAAATGCCTTTCTTGGATTGCGGCCCATCTGAATATAAACCTCTTCTTTATCGATTTCTGCCATTAGTGCGGAGGCGTACTTTACTTTCTGAAGCGAACGGATTTCATCGCCCTTTAGGTCTTGCGTCCAAATCACGGAGTGACTCACTTCTAACAGCGGAAGCATTCTTACATACTCAGATAGAGCGCCATCTCTATAGTAGACTTTGTAGTTTACCTGAAACGAGCCTTGGATAGTTAGAGGTAAGACGCCGTCTATTCTAATGTCGAGCACTCGAAATCGTGTTTTTTGGGCGAGCTCTTTGATAGCGTTCTTATAGAGCCACCCGTGAAAAGCCTCTAAGTGAAAGTCGGCTGGAGTTGCAAATGGCGATCGCCACATAAAGCTCGAAAGACTCGAAAACAATTGGCAGGCACTAGCTGCTTGACGAGGCATTGGCGAGTCCTGATCCACGGAGGCCCGCGCCTCAAAACCGAGTGTAAGGAAAACAAACATAAGAAAGAGATAATTTAGCCGCTGTGTAGGACTTTTTATTCGACCGGTTAAATTCATCGGCGAAAATCTAACTCAACTCTTTTCGATCTGGCACAATACGTGAATTAATTACAGAGTAACGAGGAGGTGTTGCCAATGAAAAACGTCATCTTAAATAGGATGGCCATGGGGGCCTTAGTAGCGACGATTTTTGTCGCCTGTGGAAAGAATGAAGACAATAACGGCGCTGGTGCCCCGGCTGCTCCCCAGATCGCGCAGTGTCCGGGACAAGTGCTCACAGATATTGGTTGCTTGAACCAAGACATGGCCTGTGTTGCTGAGAACCCCAATATGCCAGGTGCTATTTTTGGTAGAAACCCTGCCGATAACCGATGCTATCCTCAGGCGGGATATCGCCCACCGCAAGCAGCTCCAGGTAGCTCTCTCAGGGGCTTTGTAGACAGTATATCCAATCAAAAAGTTTATCAGGACATGCTATATGAAACTAGCCAAGGCAATCTATGTACGAACAATTCATCATTTTGGAATTGGGGATTTGGTGGCTACAGTTGTGACTCTTGGGACAATCGCGCCGAATTTACACTAACGGGCAACAACATAACGAGTCCAAACCAGCAAGAGTTACTGGATGTAACTTGGATGGCGATCCCTGATCATTTGGGAAATGGCAACCAAAACACCTTTATGCCGATGGGCGGATTTTTCTCGATACCATTTCAAATGATCTATTTTATGCTCTCGGACGGTGGGTTTGCACTTCAACAACAAACAGCGACCGTGGTATCAGTGCCCGTTCTGCGTATAGAAAGTGGCAGTGGTCAACCCCTTGGCTCCGCAGCTACGAACCCCATAAGCGTTAATGTATTTTATAAAAATCAACTTTTTGGACGTGGAACGCTGGGTATTGCAAACGGCTATGTTGTACAGCCTCACTGGTAATTCAGAGTCTAGAGCGGCTTGGGCGCCACTTTTTTGTAATTCTTTCAAAAAATAGTGTTGACGGGCATTTACAGCCGAGTTTCAATTCTCTTTAAGAAGGCAACAATTGGTTCATTAGAAGACACAACATAGGAGAGAACATGAACAAAGCAGAACTCATCGAGAAAATCGCAACAGAAACCAAGTCAACAAAAGCCCATGTCGAAAGAATGCTTGATTGCACTATCGACATCGTTCGCAAGTCAGTAAAAAAAGGTGACGAAGTGAAGTTGGTTGGATTTGGAACTTTCTCTAAAGCTAAGAGAAAAGCAAGAACTGGCCGCAATCCACAAACTGGAAAAGCTATTAAGATTCCAGCTACTTGGTACCCAAAGTTTCGCCCAGGTGCTGAATTTAAAAATCTTGTAAAGTAAGTATTAATTAGAGACGCCTTCAATATAAGGCTGGCATTACTGCCAGCCTTTTTTTATGCTCCCCTACGTATGACAAATCAAGCTAGCAGTTCAATCCAAACATTCGACCCCAATAATTTAAAGAAGATCGGCATTTTTACCAGTGGCGGCGATGCTCCTGGTATGAATGCTGCCTTACGCTCAGCCGTTAGGTCAGCAATCCATCGAGGCCTTCAAGTGGATGGAATCCTTCAAGGCTACAATGGAATGATTAAGGAAGAGTTTGAGCCGCTGAACTTAAGATCTATGGCCAATATTATTCAGCGTGGTGGAACCATTCTGAGAACAGGACGCAGTCAGGAGTTTCTAAAGCCTGAAGTACGAGCTGCAGCCGTGCAGGGCCTTAAGAAACGAAAGATCGATGCACTTGTGTGTATTGGCGGAGACGGCTCCTTTCGAGGTGCTCATGCGCTTTGGAACGAGCACAGTATGCCGGTCGTAGGAATTCCCGGCACAATCGACAACGATATTTTTGGAACAGACCTTACGGTTGGCTTTGATACGGCTGTTAACACGGCGCTGGATGCGATTGACCGAATTCGAGATACGGCGGCAAGCCACGATCGACTCTTCATAGTTGAAGTCATGGGCCGTGACTCTGGGTTTATAGCGGTAGAAGTCGGTATCGCCGGCGGGGCGGAGGAGGTTTTTGTTCCTGAAACGGAGTGCGATCTAGATAAGACGATACTGCGCCTCAAGCAGGCTTCAACACGCGGAAAGCTCAGTAGTATTCTTGTAGCAGCAGAGGGCCCCACACCCGGACGTGCCTACAAGATCGCCGAGGAGATACTTGCAAAATCAGGCCTCGACGCCAAAGTTTGTATTCTAGGGCATGTGCAAAGAGGCGGAGCTCCAACTGCACTTGATAGAAACCTGGCAACACGTTTAGGGGGCGCCGCGATTGATGCACTTCTTAATGGATATTGCGATGCAATGGCGGGAATGCAAGCTGGCGAAGTGAATATAGTTCCTTTCACAACAGTTTATTCGCAGAAAAAGCGAGTGCCAGACGATCTTCTCAAGCTACTTGAAATCGTTTCAAGCTAAGATAAAACTTTGAATTATTTCTTCCACGCAGAACTCGAACCTGAGAACCATTGGTGCTTGTGATCTTAGAGCAGCTAAAAGAAAAGAATATGGCGGTGTTTAAAGAGCTGAACACTCCGTAAGAGGCTGTTTTCTTTGTCGCCCCACTGACCGACAAAGCTAAATGTCACCTGAAATGACTCTTGAGATATTCTAGGAACTTTTCGACCCTGCCAGACAAGAACTTCCTACTAGATGTAACTGCATACACGTCACCAAAACTTTCAACTCGATGGTTTTTCAGAACTTGTACAAGGTCACCACTTTCTAGTAAGCCCTTGATCTCCCACCGAGAACGCAATCCAATTCCTAAGCCTTTTAGCGTAAGTTCCGTTGCCAACAGACCACTGTCAGTAAGAATAGATGTTTCATTGACGAAATCCCTCAAATAAGACTTCCTATTGTTCAAAAACATTCGATCAAGATAGGCCGGAAGCAATATCAAGTTGTGATTAATTAGATCCTCCGGCTTCCGCGGTCTCGTACGGCCTTGGAAATAGTTTACATTTGCACAAAAGATAAGTTCATTGGGCGCAATCTTTCTGTGTACGAACTCGGCGCCTTGAGGTTCTCTTACGACTCTAATCGCAATATCTACACCTGATTCCACGATATCGACAATCTGTTCGGAAAGGCGAATGTCAAAGGAGACACGAGGATGTTCCACTTTGAAGGCGGCTAATATATTCGGCAGTACGCGAACCGCAAAAGAGGGAAGACACGCCAGAGTGATTACTCCACGAAGTTCGCGGGAGTGATCGTTAAGTGCGTTTTCCATGTCTAACGTTTTTTCAAGCAGTTGTTCCACTTGCAAGAGGAGCTGTCGCCCTTCGTGAGTAGCACTGACGTGCCGGGTAGTTCTGTGAAAAAGACGAATACCCAGGCTGTCCTCAAGTTTTGAGATTTTTTTGCTTAAGAGTGGCCCGTTGATTCTAAGGATACCTGCTGCTCGACTAAAGCTGCCCTTTTTGGCAACCCAATAGAAGGATTCCCAAAGGCTCAGATCAGTGATTTTAATTCTTTCCATATAGGAAAGAATTATATTCAATTTTTCTATATTATTTCCAGTGCTTTTTTGAGTTAGAACCTAAATTCGATCGCAGTTACGGCAAAACCCAAAAAAAGGAGATAACGATGAAAGCCTTCCCATTATTCGCAGTCTTTATGCTTGGCCTTTCGGGGCAAACGTGGGCAATTGGCAGCACCGCCCCTTTAGAGTGCAGCGGCTTGCTGACTGCCCCTCTCATGTTGGCTATAGGTTTTAGAAAAAATCTTAGCATTGAAGAAACAGACGCCCTCATCGAAGCGCGACTCCCCAGACCGGCTGCAAATGGGTTCGATGTGGAAGTTCGAATTTCTGCTGTCTCACTTAACCCCGTCGATACCAAACAAAGAAAAGGCCGCGAAATAACAAACGAAACTCTTCAAATACCCGTTTGGGATGCTGTCGGCATCATTTCAAAGATCGGCGATCAAGTCGACCACCTTAAAGTGGGTGACAGGGTTTTCTACTCAGGCGATCTCAATCGGCCCGGGGCGGCCTCTGAATACCACGTAGTGGATTCTCGCTTAGTAGCTCTGGCGCCAAAGTCGATCAGCGACGCCGAAGCTGCAGCACTACCACTCACCAGCCTGACAGCCTACGAAGGCCTATTCGAGCAGCTAAGAGTCATCCCAGGAAAGACCATTCTGGTAGTTGGTGGGGCCGGAGGAGTAGGCTCGATGGTTATTCAGCTTGCAAAGCTTGCTGGCCTCAATGTTATCGCAACAGCATCACGAGACGAAACAATTCTGTGGGTAAAATCTTTTGGCGCTAATTCGGTGATCGATCACAGAGAGAGACTATCGGAGGGCTTAAAAAAGATAGGCGTAGACAATGTTGACTATATTTTTAATGCTGCCGACACTGCGACATACTGGAGTCAAATGGAAGAAGTCATCCGCCCGTTTGGAAGGATTGTTTCGATTGTTGAAAGTTCGATACCGCTAGATTTAACAATCATGATGAAAAAGAGTGTCACGTTCTCTTGGGAACTTATGTTTACGCGGTCCCTGTTTCAGACAGAAGATATGCAGGAGCAATCTAGAATTCTCTCGAAGATTGCATCCCTCGTAGACGAAGGCAAGATTCGCTCCACAATTTTCCGCTCAATGTCTCCGATCAATTCCGAAAATATGAAAGAGGCTCATAGACTGCTTGAATCTGGAAAATCCATAGGGAAAATCGTCATCTCCGAATGGTAGACAAAGTACGCAAGGGCTGCGAGCCAACCAGTTGTGAGCAAAAAAATAGCTCGCTGAAATTGGATTGACCTTCGAGTGTCTAGTTTTTGATCACCCCTGTTCAAGTTCTTGTTAGGTGTCTAGGCTTGGCTGACAAAAATTGTCAGAGCGGCGATACAATCGTGCTCCCATGGTTTAGATCTTGCTGGTTCAATGATAGGACGCTTCAACGGAAGGTCAGATTGCCTGGGGGGGTATTATGGCATCATCGTGGAGAACAAGAGCTCTCTATTCAGTTACAACTGTTTTGGGATTCATCGTACTGGGGTATTCGGCCTGCTCGCCATACCAAGCGGCTAGGACCACCGATCTCGCAGGCTCTAGCGACACTGCGAACAGCGAGGCGGTAATACCTTCTGATGGTGAGGGTTCGCAAGAAAATCGTCTCCCTTACGACGAAATCTCATTTCGATCCAATCAAGATGTCCTTCTTTTAAGCGCAGGCGCAACTCCTAGCTGCGAACCTTTTAGTACATGGGGCTGGCGATGGAGCGTGGATGACATGGCTAACAAACGCACCGACTCTTGTCTGATTGAGCAGGCCAATATCCTCTTCGACCAAATCTATCGAGACTACTCTAACCAGTCTCAAAACCTTCAATGTGAACCTGAAAACTCGCTTTATCTCGACTCGAGGGCTGAGATGCTCAATCTGTGGGATCAAGTTTCCAGTCGTTTCGAAAGGGCCGAGTCTTACACATCCCAGCTTTACTATTTCAATATGAGACTGAGTGCATTCGATGCATTGCACGCTGGGCGCCAGACTACTTGTAAGGATATCACCGTCGAACCGGTCCAAATCACAGCTCAGGCTGCTTGGAGAAATTCGAGATTACCGGGCAGGGCTTTCGTTGAACTCAGAGGAATCGATTTGAATCGGGTTACTCTTGTAAAGAGAAGTTTCGACGATGCTACTATTTCTGAGCAATCAAGTGATCGACTTTTAATAGAGATTCCCAACATGGTCGCAGGCTTTATGGTCACTACTATTGATCTCTTCAGCCAAAGTAATAAGGTGGGATCAGTTCTACTCAGTATACCCTCTGAATGGTCTACAAACCGAATTACTCGCGTCGAAAAAGTAGGTCAAGACCGAACCGGCTTTCTGCTTCGAGCTTGGGGTCATATCTATGCTACGGTGGTTAAAATCGAATCGAATTGTGGGCCAGTACAAATCATTGAAAGCAAAGCGACTGTCGACTTTCGAATGAAAGAAGTAAGCCAATCTGTTTGCGACTTTACCTTTACCTTCTTAAGAGGTGAGAAAACGGTCCTTTCAAATATAGCAACAGGAGTAGCCGAAACCCATGCTAAACCAGCACCATATTTGTCTCATTTCTATACTGATAGGGTGATTGTATCAGAAAACCGCTCCTATGTTGTCATCAAAGGAAGTAATTTTTCTGAAAAGGGCGACAATAACATTGTCAGCGACTGCTCTTTGATTGAGAAGGTGTACGATGGCGTCGATGGAGCGGGCCAGGCAGGAATTCGACAAATCAATTTGCGCATCGAAAGCCCGACGGAAGATCGAAATTGCCAAATTCAGGTCAAGCGACCCGACGGGTTGATCAGCAATATTGTTGCAGCGAAATTTCTAGCGAAACCCAGATGTTCAATTGAGCTTAGTCAAAACGGACTCGTGGCAAACAAAGTCGGACTGTCTGTGAGTACTCTGCTAAAGTTCACTCGACGAGGCTCTGCGAATGGCCCTCTTTTCTGGAGAGCTACCGAACCAAATGGTTTCGTGCGCGATTTCTTTGAGCAAGGAGAGCTAGCGGCAAGCAATTCTGTTTATGATATTAACTATACGGGCATCACACCGGGCGTCTGGTGGGTTGACTCGGAAGTCAGAACGGATACCGGCAGCGTATCTTGCGGACGCTTTTCCGTAACCGTGATCGGCAACTGAAAAAGGCTGCCGTTAGGCAGCCTTGATTTAACAAACTTCCTATCCGCTATTACCAAAATGAAATCTGGTAAATTCTGGTATTAACGGTAGAGCGCCCAGCTAATTATCTCTTCAAGTTGATAATCTCAGCTAAGAGTTCATCAGTCGTAGTTATAGTTTTGGCGTTAGCCTGAAATCCCCTTTGGTTCTGAATCAGATTGATGAACTCATTCGCAAGGTCGACCGTGGATCGCTCAAGAGACTTCGCAAGTAGCTTGCCTCGCCCCGATGAATTGGGGCGACCGATTGAAGCGGTACCTGAATCTCTCGATTCTTTAAATCGGTTATTACCAACCTTGAACAAATTCTCAGCGCTTTCAAACTTTGCCAAAGCGATCATCGCCAAATCTTCAGCCCGTCCGTTGCTGTACAAAGCCGTGAGTCGACCATCATCACTGAAAGACAAGTTTGTTATAGTACCTGCGGCCGATCCATTCTGGTTCCAGGTAATCACATCAGACTCTTTACCGTACTGCTTTGAACCAACAATGCCCTTGCCGGCATCCGTGGTGATCGCATCACCGAAATCGATCTTGATCTGTTGATCCTGAAGAGCTCCCCCCTTAAAATTGAAGGCTGTTTCAGTCACTTCTTCAGTGTCAAGCTTACCGTCAACTGTAAATGTGATTTGCCCTTGAAGAACCTGAGACATCTCACCCTCAGTGCCACCTTCTATTTCTTGACCCGGAACCAAGCCGCGAACAGTCCATGTTCTGTCTGCAGTTTTGTTAAAGAACATTGTAACAAGGTGTTTGTTGCCTTGCGAATCGTAGATCTCAACGCCAGTTGAGTACTGGGAAGTGTTGTACGGATCTTTCGGATCAAACTCGGCTTTTATCTCCGCTCGAGAATCAAGGTTCATCGAAATGTTGACTTCTGATGTACCCTTGGCCGGCACAAGCGCTCGTGGAAAACGGATATCACCAATTTTATTAACAACCGTTCCCTTTTCATCTATTTCAAATCCCTGCACTCGTTGATCATCATTTGTTATTAGAAAACCTTCTCGGTCAAATTTGAAGGATCCGTCTCTTGTAAAAGACTCTCCATCCGAACCACGAGCAACAAAGTAGCCATCGCCCGAAATCGCAAGATCTGTCGCCTTTTCGGTGGAATCGATGTTACCTTGTGACAAGATTGGGTTCACTGCGCCGATCTTAACACCGCGACCAATTTGATTACCGCCTAGAATACCCTTCAGGTTCTTCGCGATAATGTCTTGAAACTCAGCACGACTTGTTTTGAATCCAGTCGTGTTGGCATTGGCAATGTTGTCACTCACAACACCCAACGCTTCACCCTGAGCTGCTAATCCAGATACACCTGTGTAAAGAGATGAAAGAACACTCATCCCATCCTCCTTGATTCCCGCGTCAGTCAATCAGCGGGGTTAAGGAGAGACCCCCTTTTCAAGCTAAAAGAACATATGTTCTTTTTACTCTGCTAGGTCCAGCCTCTCATATTTAATAAGTTAGAGCACTACTGTACTGTCTATATTCGTAAACACGTTCTCCTTTAATGCTTCTCTGTCCATTGCTGTGATAACTGTCCTATTTGTCACACTCACTACGAGGGCCGAATCACCCATCAATACCAAAGTATCCTTTGAGCCTTTATCTGCGGCCTTATTTACTAATTCATTGAGTTTGGCGATCTGATCAGGCCCCATCGTAATTCCGCGCGACTTCATTCTCTCGATAGAATGATTTGAAAACTTCAAACCTTCACTTTGAGAGGTCGTAGGTAGTTTTGCTTCCGCTGTTTTTTCAGCTTGCCCCTTTAAAACATCGCTGAAGTTCGGCCCATTCGTAATTTCAGAGCCACTTTTAGGAGCAACACTACCTACCGAAGACTGCGGAGATGAAATGGGTTTGATATCAACCATTGTTACCTCCTTCTTCTATAATTGGCCCAAGCTCACCTTCTATTTCCGGTGGAGCACCTGGGACGTTTAGACTACTGCTATCAATACTACCTTCTGCTGCATTTACCGCACTCGGTGGTTGAGTCGACACTTGTTTAGCAGTCTGCGTGCTTTCTTTAAGAGAGGCGTCTTCCAAACGTGAAATGTCTGTCAAGCGAACGGCCTGATCGCCGACCAGAAGCAAAGGACCTTCCTTTGAGTAGTTGATTCCGGTTACAGTACCTTCCACTCTATTTTGAATTGAGAGTTTTTTGCCATCCTCACCGACTGCAGAGACTGAAAATCTGTAGTCTCCCGCACGAGCCGCCTCACCATTATCTTGGATGCCATTCCAGGTGAACTTATGTTCACCTTCTTTTAGAGCTGCTAGCTTGATGTTTCGCACATCTTTGCCGGACTTATCAGTAATTTGTATTTTAATCTCTTGAGCATTTGCGGGGAGTCGATACGAAACGTCGTGAACCTTGTCGCCTGGTTGTCGCTGAATGCGAGAAGCATCGGCGACAACTCTCTTTCCAATAAAATTCAATGCTTGAAAATTTGAAGTTGGCTCTTGAACTTTTTTGAGCCCCTGCAGACCCTCATTTATATTAAACAACTGCTCTAAGCTGGTGAATTGAGCCAACTGAGACGCCATTTCATGGCTTTGAAGGGGGTTCGTAGGATCTTGGTGTTTGATTTGTGCTAGCATCAACTTAAAAAATGCGTCTTTGCCCATTTCAGAGTCTCCGACACCCTGACGCGCTTTGGGAGGCTGGTAGTTTGGATCCGCAATCTCGTTAAGAACTTGCCCTACGTCTTTGTCGTCAAAATGTTTTTTCTGCTCGCCCGCACCAACAAATTGTCGAGTGTCCTTTTGAAACTGTGGTTCTTGAGGAGCAGAAGAATATGTTTTGGTCGATCTTGCTACGTTAATCATGCAACTAAGTGAATCCCATTCTGGTTACGTGGCCGATTGGCAGGTCTTATATCTTCGGGCTTCTTTTGAGCGGCCTCATCGCCCACTCTATCAATACCTTCCCTTTGAGGAATACCAAAGAAACCCTCTCGAAACGATTGGTTAAAATCTTTGAAACTTCCTAAAAATTCTCTGGCATTCTCACGGCCTGTATCGCGGTTAAGATCCGGCTGGGTTTCAGCCCTGTCTGCCGTATTTACTTTGAACTTATCCAAACTCAGCTTGTGCAATTCAAGATTTGACTTCAGATCCCCTAGGTTTGACTCAATGAGCTTTTTGGCCTCTGGCGTATCAGTTAGCAAGTCGACTTGAACCTGTCCACTCTCCACCTTTACTTTTAAGTCGACGTTACCAAGCCCCTCCGGAGCAAGTTTGACTTTCATTTCACCGCCGCCCTGATTCGCCAAGACTCGCGCCTTATCCATAACTTGCTGAATATTTTGATATTGTTCTTCTAAGCTTGCTACACGGAAATCTGTTCGACTCGAGAGAATTTCGCCTGCCCCACCGACAGCCATTGGTTTAGCATGGCTCACGTTAATGATGGCAGTCTCACCGTCAATTCCTTCCGCGGAGCCTGCAGCGTTTGACGTAAGGCCAGACTCACCTAAATCAAAAGTTTCACTTTGCGGAGACTCCGATAGATCTTGCAAATTCGCATTTAGTTTTGTCAAAAGCTCATTCAGCTTAGCTTCTGTTGCCTGATCAAGACCATTCAGGTTTTCAGCTCCACCCGCCTCAGACGACATTGGCGTTGCGCCTCCATTGCCGCCTGCTGCCCTCAGGTAATTGTTCTTTGCCCGGACATTCATAATTGATTGGCGACCGCCCGCAGTTTCATTTAAAAGAACTTTCTTATCATTTAAATTCAACGATTCCTCAAATTCAGAAGGAGCAACTGATTCAACTTCTAGTGATTCAATTTCCAAATCACCCATGTGGTCTAAGTCTTGAATGGTCTTTCCACCTGTCACGGCAGCAGCCGCCATCAAGGTACTTGGCTGTACACCAGAACCACCCGATGCGACTTCGGCCATGCCATTTTTGCCAGACACCACACTTGCTACCTGAGGTGTCGTTCGAATAACCAGCGTTTCATCTGAAGCCTTTGGGGCGTTCTGCGACAGTTTGGCGTCGACAAAGAAGTTATTTTGAAGCCCGGTCAGTTCGCCAAGTTGTCGCTGCTGCTTAGCAAATCGCGCATCTTGAACATCCATGTTTGCCACAAGGTCTTTATCACTTAGAAAGCCGTCGAAATCCTTGGTCGCCATTCTGCTCAACATCTTGTTGTACATTTCGGCTAGGTTCTCGGTGTCGTCGCCGCTGAGTTGAAGAGATTGAGACAACTCGTCTACACCGCGCTCGGGATCATCCGCCAGAGTGTTGGGATCGAGTTGACTCATAGCTGCCAAAACCAGAAAAGAGGGCACTCCCAATTCTCTTTCAACTTCTTCGACAAAATCCTCTACGACCTGAGCGTCTTCTATAGGGGCGTCTTCCATTAGGTCGGCCGCAACACCAGTATTTGTTTGCTGGGCAGGTGACCGTACCTGCAAGGATTTCATTTCTTCAGAGCTCATCTGCTCTTCTAAAGTCTTATTCGGCACTTCAGCGTGAGATTCTCTCGCAGGTTTATGAGTGGACTGATTTGGTAACTGGCTAGTTTTGTTTCTTGATTCATCAGTAGATGCTTCTCGGTGCTGAGATCTTATTTTAGAGTCAGACAAAGAATGGCCAGATTGCTCTTTTTCGGATGGCTTCACCGACTGACGTTTTTCTGAAAGAGTTTTAGAGAAATCATTGCTTGAGCTTTGCGACCCCTCACCTCGACTTCCGGTTCGCGGGGGAACTGAGCTTGTTGTCTGCGAATTCCTTTCAAGCGCTCCTTTGGATACGGCGGCAGTTTCTACCGTAAGAGGAGCTAGCTTGTTAAGATTGGATGCCGCCGATACGTTCACTTCCTCATATACCCCGCAAGTTTTTCAGAAAGACGCTGTGCTTTATCTGTACCGATAAGATTCATAATATCTGCTGCACTTTTCTTCTTCATTTTTTCCAGAATTTCTACGGCTAGGGCCTCATCAATTTTTTCAAACACCTGCGCCGCACTCTGCGGCTTCATATTCGAGTAAAACTCGACGAGCTTTTCAACTCTCTCTTTGTCTGCTTTCACTCGGTCGTCTAGGTGGGTGGAAATTTGACTTCGCAAGACGTCTAACTCCTTTAGCCTTTTTTCTATCTCTACCTCTCTCTTATGCAAATCGCTCTCCAACTCGACCAATTTTTGTTCTCGATCGTCCAGCTCCCTTTTTTTATGCTCTAACTTATTGAAAACAGCTATCTCTGCCTCACTCCACTCCACTTTAGAAGGGTTTGCCTTTTTTTCTAAATCATTGTTGGTCGAGGAACTACTTGCCGTGTTCGCGCCTGAAGACTTGGACATATTTGCCTTGGCTTTAGGCTGACTCTTGGGCGTCGATGGGCCATCCTCTGCAAATACATCAGAGAAAGCACCGATACGAATTCTTCTAAAGTAGGATTCAACGAGTTCAAGATTATCTAATGACCAAAGGCCCGCTCCCAACAAGACAACCGCCATTGATAGCTCAATAATCGGAAACTGGCCCTGCTTCTTTGGCTGGGAACGTCTCCCCTTTGAGGCCACAGGCTTTAACTGCACCTTCTGTCGATTCTTAGAATTTTTCTTTCGCACTTTTTTGAAAAAATCTGTGTAGTCAGTGCTCATCTTCCACCTTCTTTATAAACTGTGCCGAGGCCACTTCATCCAGCCTCTTTGTTTCTTTCTTTGCCATCTTTCTTTTCCAGGCCTCTATCCTGCGTGCCTGCAAAATTTCATAACTTTTGAGCACTTTCTGCTCTTCAATCAATTCCTCTTTAAGCCTCATCACTTCTTCGCTGGCCGCCTTAATAGTCTTATTTTGTCTATTTATTCGAACTTTTTGCCCTTCATCAAAATCAGAATGAAGCAGCAGGAGGTTTGGCGCAAAACTTCCCTCTGATCCCTTGCTCCTATCTGAGTAGGAACGATCCAGATTCTTTTTTAAATCAAATGCCTTTCGATTGAGCAACTCCACTTTGTGATTTGCATCAGAAAACTCAGCTCTCTTAACGTCTCTTTGTCTCGTCTGGATAGATATCAGTTTTTCGAAAGGTTTGTTTTTCACAACCTACCCTCCGAACTCGCAAGAATTGTTTCGATTTCATCAAATCCGATTTCTAAATTGGTTGGCTCTCCTTCAGACTGTCTGAGAAAATCGTCAATCTTGCCTTTAAGGTCGACAGCTCGATCAAGGTGGGCATCATTTCCTCTTTTGTAAGCACCAATTTGAAAGAGATCTTCGCTTTTTTGATAAGCTGACATGAGCGATCTTAATTCTCGGCTCAGACTTATTTTTCTTTCGTCTACGACAAATCGTTGAACGCGACTTGTACTTGCCAAGACATCAATGGCTGGGAAGTGTCCTTGTTCTGCCAGTCTCCTGTCGAGTACAATGTGTCCGTCAACAATTGACCTAACCTGATCACCGATTGGGTCGTCCATATCGTCTCCTTCAACAAGGACCGTATAGAGTCCGGTAATACTTCCTTTCTTTTCAAAGGAACCGGCCCTTTCCAGCAGACGAGGTAGAAGCCCAAAAACACTTGGAGGATACCCTTTCGTTGTTGGCGGCTCACCAACGGTGAGTCCGATTTCTCGCTGGGCCATCGCAAACCGCGTAACAGAATCCATAATAAGCAGGACATCACTCCCCGAGTCGCAATACGACTCTGCTACGGCAGTAGCTACGAATGCCGCCCTCATCCGAAGCAGTGGACTCTCATCACCGGTAGCAACTACGATGACAGATTTCTTTAACCCCTCTTCGCCCAGGTCGTTTTCTATAAACTCGCGCACCTCTCGTCCGCGCTCTCCCACCATGGCAATAACATTGATATCAGCCTTTGAGTTCTTTGCGACCATCGACATGAGCACTGACTTTCCAACTCCGGAACCAGCCATTATCGACATCCTTTGACCAGTGCCCATTGTCGCAAAGGCGTTGATAGCCCTCACGCCAATGTCAATTGGCTCGCGTATTGGCTCCCGAGACATTGGATTAGCAACACTTCTATAGAGCGGAAAATCCACCAAATCTTCTAATGGTCCTTTGCCATCAATTGGTTCACCCAAAGCGTTGATCACTCTGCCGAGCAAGGCCGCGCCACAACCCACCGTCGCTATCGAATTGCGCAAGATAATGCGACTACCTAAGCCGACACCTCGGTGGTCTCGAAAGGGCAAAAGCAAAGCGCGCCGATCCCTAAACCCGACGACTTCACAAGGCACAGGTTCTTTACTTAAAGAGTGGTAGACCTCACACAAGCTACCCAGGAGGGCTCCAGGTAAGTATCCTTCAATCAAAAAACCCACAATCTTAGTTACTTTACCGATCTCAAGATAGAGCTTTTGTCCCTCGAGAACTCTCTCGACTCGGCCCAAATTGAATGCAGAATTTATCTTTTCAACATTATCGATTTCGCTCAAAATTCACCTTTTTTGCTAAGCTACATTGTCACGGATCTTTGGACGCCTTTGAGCAATCAAGTCCCAAGCCCTCGCGAGTCTTTCTTCAATAGTTGCATCAATCGACCCGTGATTGGTCTCTATGTAACATCCACCTTTTTTAATCTTTTCCGATTTCGAAAAACGGAATCGATTTAAAAAGTCGAGCTCAGAATCTGAACTTGCCCTTAGGCGCTCAACTGTTTCAAAGTCTTTCTCTGACAATTCAACATTCACCTGTTCTTCGTCGCCTATATCTTCGACGACTGCCCTAAGTAGCTCTTTAATCAGATCCGGATCCTCTTCGATTTTCTGAAAAGAAATCTTCGACGCAATGGCATAGGTTAGTCGGATGATCTGACCTTCCTCTGATTGAATCAAATCACTCTTAAGGCGATTCATTTTTGCGACGAGGTCAGCGAGCGCCTTTAGATCAGAACTAATTTGTTCCTTTGCCTCAACGTAGGCATCTTCTTTGCCTTCTTTAAGGCCTAAGCTGTAGGCCTCTTTGTAGGCCTGCTCCTCTATGCCTTTCATCTTTTCGACCGTCAGTTTCTCAATCTCACCTTCAAGCTTCTTTTGCTCTAACTCAGAGAAATGAAGCCGATCAGCAAGCAGGCTACTCATTCGAAACTCTTCCTTCGAGTCTATCGGCCTCTTTGCTCTCGCGCCCCCTTCGAGCTTTGGTGGCTCAAACTTCGCTACCAAAACTGCTGGCCTCACTGCTTCTTTAGGTCCTTTATCAGACAAGCGCATCCTCCGAACCACCACGAGCAATTAAGATCTTGCCTTCTTGTTCAAGTTTTCTTGCCGTATTCACAATCACCTGCTGAGCCTGCTCCACATCCGAAAGTCTTGCGGGACCCATATTTTCTAAATCTTCCTTTAGCAATTGTGCTGCCCTCTGAGAAATGTTCTTGAAAATCTTGTTTCTAATTTCGTCTGTAGCAGTTTTAAGGGCCAAAAGAAGTTTGTCATTGGGCACTTCTTTAAGAAGTGACTGGATGCCTTTATCATCAATTTTGACAATATCTTCGAAAACGAACATAAGCTTTCTAATCTCTTCAGCGAGTATGGGATCCTTCTCTTCTAAGCGACCCATGATGGCCGTTTCTGTATTCTTATCCATGACGTTCAACATTTCCGCTACAGGTTGAACACCGCCAAGCGCAGCTTGTTCAACAGTTCCCATGTTAGAGAGCTCATCTTTTAATACATTATTGATTTCATTAATCAGTTCTGGATCCACATAGTCTAAATTAGCCATACGTAGCACAACTTCAGCCTGAAGTGTCTCTGGCAATCTCTTGAGCACCTCACTTTTCTTCTCTGGCTCCAAGTGTGCAAGTATAACGGCAATTGTCTGCGGATGTTCATTGATGAGAAAGTTCGCCAAGGACTTTGCATCAACGACCTCTAACGACTCAAGGCTTCTTGCTCCGGAGCCGCCGACGTTCAAGTGGCCTAGAATTCCCCGAGCTCTTTCTTCTCCAACCGCCTCAACTATGTTGTCTTTGTTAGATACGTCATCAGAGAAAATATAGTCCTCAGACTCACTAATCATTTCATAGTACTCTTCAAGGACGCGTTTTGTGACATTGACTGGCACGACTCTGTACCGACCCATCAAACTCACTAACTTTCTGATATCGTTGTCATCGCAGAAGCGAAACAAAGATCGAGTAGCCCCGGGCCCCAGATAGTTAACAAGAATTGCTGCCTTATCAAATCCTCGCAAATCTTCAAACTTTAAGTTCTCAATCTTTTTAACGCCCAAGCCTTACCCCCAACTTAAAAGTCTTTTCGCACCAACCACAAACTTAGTGCGTTTGCTGCCTTCTCGTTATCCTTTTCTACCAACGACATAATTCGATCTTTCAACAGCTCGGATTCAGCCTTGTCTGGGTCGATTGAGTCTTCAATCATTGGCAGGGCTGCACTCATCCCAGGCAGACTTCCATCAACCGACTGCAACTCTTCGAGCTCTTCAATGGTTTTAGGAAGCATGTCATCGACAGATTCTTGAAAGCTTTCGGTGACCCATTTCATGAATGGCCTAAGTACTAAAAAGAAGAAGACTGCAAGACTCAAACCGATAACTAGCCATTTAAAGATATAGGTAATTAGTTTCCTTCGCTCTAGCCGACTCAGCAATTGTTCAGACTCTCTAAAGTCTTCTTGATTGAACTGCATTGACTCTATTTTTATGGCATCGCCGCGCTGCTCATCGAATCCAATAGAGTTTCGCACCAGGGCTTCGTACTTTTGAATGTCTTCTAAGGGTCTTGGCTGCCATGCCTCTTCTACTGTTCCATCGTCCTTCGTGTTGACTGAAGTCACGCCGTCAACAAGCACGGCAACAGTTAGTTTTTCTATCTGCCCAGGGGTTTCTGTTATATTGCGAACTGTTTTGGGGACTTCATATTGGGTTACTTTTGCCTCTTTCGCGACATCCTGTCTAAAACCGACTTGGCCAGCCTCATCCGCCCCAGGGATATTAGCTCGAGCTCCCGCCACACCAGTCGGCGTAGTTCGATTGCCATTGAGCTTTTCTTCTTCGGTGCGAGTCTGTAACACGGCAGTCTTATCAGGATCAACAGTTTGTTCAATCGCTGTGATCTTGCGTAGATCCATCTTCGCGCTCACACGCGCAATGACTCGACCTTCCCCAACAACCTTTCCGAGAATACTTTCAATTCTTTCTTCTAACTTCCGCTCTGCTTTTTCTTTTAGCTCGAGCATATCATTGCTAAGATTAAGATCACTGTCGTATTTGTTGTCGCTAAGATGGCGCCCTTTCGAGTCGACAACGTTTACGCTATCCGGGCTCAAACCCTCGACTGCCGACGACACAAGGTAAGTGATCCCGCTGACTTGATCTTTGGTTAGGCTTTTGCCGGGCAGGATGTCAAGGACGACGCTGGCCTTTGGCTTTTCTGATTCTTCGAGAAATGTTTTCTTCGGCGGAAGCGCGAGAATAACCTTACTCTTCGCTATGACATCCAATGTATTTATGGCCCTCATGAGCTCGCCCTGCAAGGCCCTTTGATAATTGATTCTCTGAACATAAGAAGTTGTGCCGAAATCTTGTTTTTGAAAAAGCTCAAATCCCAAGTTGCCTATGTTCGCTGATCCCAGGTCGGTCATTATCGCCATTTGAGTTGTCGGAATAAACTCAGGCGGAATCAACACTGTATTGCCTTCGCCCCCAATCTGAAATGGTATGTTTCTCTCTTTAAGTTTCGTCATAATGAGAGGCATCTGATCGCCAGGCACATCTTTAAGGAATGTCACATAGTTTGTTTTGCCCAGCATAAGACTCAAGAATGCCGCGGTGGTAAATACTAAAACAAGAGAGAGCAGAACCGCCCACTTGCGAGCCGGGCTGAGATTCTTATAGAATTCTCTGAACTGAATAACGAGCGAAGTAATTAACCGCTGCAAGCGTGCCTCCCTTTAATCATACCTGCATTCTCATGATCTCTTGATACGCATCTATGAGTTTGTTTCTAACCTGAACCATGAGCCTCAAAGCAATATCTGCCTTTTCCATAGCAACCATCGTTTCGTGTAAACTTTGGCGGTCGCCAGCAACAAGCTTCTGTGCCGAAAGGTCAGCATTCTTTTGAAGAGAATTTACAGATGTAATGGCATCTTTAAGAGTGCTCGCAAATGCAGTAGAATCTTGAGAGCTACCAATGGACTTCCCTTCAATACCGGGAAGTCTTACTGTGCTCGGCAATCCAATTTTTAAGCCATCCATGGCCAATCCCTCATTCTTATTTTATCTAGATTATCTACCTATTTCTAGTGCACTTAATGCCATTTTCTTTGTGGCATTCATTGTCGAGACGTTGGCCTCGTAGCTTCTTGTGGCTTGAATCATGTTGGTCATTTCCTCCATCACGTTAATATTGGGGTAGGCTACATAACCTTGTGCATTCGCATCTGGGTGGTTTGGCTCGTATTTCAACAAAGGAGCTCCGCGATCAATGTGAATGTCGTCCACCTGGACCTGTGAAACCGCCCTCTGACTCTCATCAGTTAAAATTTCTCCGAATGTCTTCTGGTCAGGCACAGAGACAAGAACAACGTCTTTTCTTCGGTAGGGACCTCCCTCGGCCGTGCGAGTGGTATTGACGTTGGCAATGTTTGACGAAATCGTATCAAGTCGCTTTCTTTGAGCAGCCATTCCGCTAGAAGATACTCTCATTCCACTTAAAAAATCCATTACCTACCACCCTCACTAATCGCGTATTTAAGCTGTCCAAGTTTTTTACGCATTAGCTCAACGGATGTTTGATAAAGTAGGTTATTTTCGGCAAGCTCCACCATCTCCCGTTCAAGGTTCACCGAGTTTCCGTCAGGCGACACTTCCGCATCTGGGTTGTCATAGACATCGGGCTTTACCGACAGTAGTTCGGTCTGATGATCTCTCATTGGACCGGCGTCAGTGATTCGATTGGGACCAAGTCCGTCTAGATCGAGCGCTTGTTTAAGCTCTGCCTCGAAGTCAACTTTTTTGGCTTTGTACCCTGGAGTCTCCGCGTTCGCGATATTTGACGTAGTAACTCCATGCCTCGCAAGCCTGAGATCAAGCGACCGAGAAAGACCGTCAATTGTTTTGTCATACAGTCGGTTCATAGCGCTCCTTGTGTACGATATTCATTTATCTTGTTTCGTAGTGTGCGAATGCTGATTCCCAGAATGTCGGCGGCCTGGGTGCGGTTCTGATTTGTAAACTCTAGTGTTTTAATGATGAGAATTCTTTCAACATCTTCTAGCTTCATTCCGGGAGAAATAAAATTGCCATTTTCTTCTTCTGCTGTGATTTGTAGATCGTGAGGCTGTATTTCGGGTTCCTGGGAGAACAACACAGAACTCTCAATCACATTCTGAAGCTCTCTTATGTTTCCAGGCCAAGAGTAAGACAGCAAGAGTCTCCATGCATCGGTACTAAACGTTTTAAGTCCTCGTTCATTGCTTTCACACGATACCGCTAAAAAATGCCTGGCCAATCTTTTGAGATCTTCCGGACGCTCTCTGAGCGGCGGCAAATCAAACTGGACGACCTTCAGTCGATAGTAAAGGTCATCTCTAAATTCCTTTTTTTGTATCATCTCTGTTAACGAGCGGTGTGTCGCCGCTAGAACTCTTACGTCTATTTTGCGGATCGAGGATGATCCCACTCGCCGAAGCTCCCCCTCTTGAAGGACCCTCAAAATTTTTGCTTGAGCCTCTAGTGGGAGCTCTCCAACTTCATCGAGAAAAAGCGTCCCGTTGTGGGCTGCTTCGAACTGCCCAGCATGTTGATTGATTGCACCTGTGAATGAACCTCTCTCGTGCCCAAACAATTCACTTTCTATCAGCCCTGACGGGATTGCGGCACAGTTGACGGCGACGAAGGGTCCTGAAAAACGTTGGCTCTTTGAATGAATGAACCTCGCAAGCAACTCCTTCCCTGTTCCGCTTTCTCCGGATATAAGAACAGAAGCCTTACTCGCAGCCACATTTTCTGCCAGGCGAAGTATTCGAATCATTCTCGGATCAACGGTGAGCATTTCTTGATTCAAGGCTTTGCCTCCTGTTTTTTGGCCGAACTCTTCTTGAAGTCAGAGAGTGCCGGAATTCTCTTAAGATACTTTTTGTAGCTATCTTCGAAGTTAACTTGGTTCATTTGATCTTTTGCTAAAGAGCTCCAATAACTAGCTTCGTTGCCATCAATCTTTTGGAAGATTTCTTCAGCGCGACGGATCTCCCCCATCTGTATATAACTCTTTCCCAAAAGAAATTTGAGTTCTGGCACTTGCGTGGTGTCTCCAAGTTTATTGAGGCATCTCTCAATTGTGGCGGCCGCTTGCAAAACTTCGCCTTCTTGGATTTGATATTCATGAAGTCTTTTTGTGATGTCAGTAAGAGCACGTTTTTGCTCGTCAGAGTCTACAGACATTTGCTCTTGACTCATCTTTAAAAGGTCGAGCGCACCCTGACGATCTTTGTTGTTCCAACGATTTTGTGCCACTGATAGCACAACTCTCACAACATTATCCGTCACTCCTTCGTTAGCCTTTAGCATTTCGACAACTTTCGCATCAGATAAGTTAAAATCTCCACGTCTTTCTTGAATTTGCGCCAGCAGAGTCGCCACCTCAGCTCGCTGTTCATCATTGAACTCTGTAGACCCCTTAATTTTATCGAGCACTTCGTAGCTCTTGAGTAGCTCCCCCGATTCAAAAAGAGCTTTAGAATAGTGAAATCTCATAATGTCGATTGCCGGTAGTTCTTCAAACGCCTTTAATCGAATTCTTTCAATGTCAGATAGTCCTTCCACTTGGCTTAAAGCTAAGCCAATCTCGCGCGCCGACTCTTTATAAAGCCCCAATCGGAAGTAACCCATACCCAAAATATAAGGTACGTCCGAGCGGCTTGAGTTTTTTAACCAACTATCTGAGTTCTTTGCAAAGATTCGTAATGTGTTTACTTTGTTAGGATTGTCTAAACTTTCTTTTAACTGCCCGACAATTCCCTGCACAATTCGATTCTTAAAATGTCCCAAATGGGGCGAGCCTGCATTCGACTTGTAGTAGGTCTCCAGTCGAGAGATCATGTCTTCGAAATTTTTTCTTTCATACAGTGCATCGGTTATAATAACTTCCGCAAAATCTCGAGATGAAGCGAACGGAATTTCACTTGCTAAGTCAAGGATAGTGTCGATCTTTATGCCAACTTCTTGTGGCTTTGCGGTGGCCAGCTGAGATCCCAATGTGCGAATTTTGGCCACTGCTGCGCCAGGAGATCCTCTGTATTTGAACTCGCTCTCTAGGTAAGCACCTAACGATCTTTCTTTGTTGACCCCGTTTTGCTCGAGAATTTCTCCAATGCGGGTTAAACAGAAGCCTCCGTTGATGTGCTTCGGAAACAATCTCAAAAACTCGCGATATCCCTCAAGGGCGGTTTTAGAATTGCCCAGCCAAAACTGACTTTCAGCCCGGTTGAATATGGCGTTCTCATAGACTCCTACGAACTCAGGGTAGTTCTTAACGGCACCTTCATAGGCTTCCGTAGCCTGCTTGTATTTGTTCTCAAGAAAGTAAAGATCACCTTTTTGGTAGGCGGCTCTGGCCTGAATCCTTCTATCTTGACTCAATTTCTCTATTTCGTTGTAGACATCAAGAGCCTTAGAGTATCGGTTTAACATCCGGTAGGCATCTGCAGCAGCAAACATCATCTTTGATCGAAGCGAGGAATCTGGTCTCTCAACCAAAAAGCTCTGTATTTGTGAAAGTGCTTTTAAAGCCTGTTTTTCTTTTAAATAACTGAAAACGAGAAGCTGACTCGTTCGATCGAAAAGAGGTGACTCTGGGTAGTTAACAAGTAGACCTCGATAAGAGTCTAGAGCTCGCCCATAACCCTCTTTGTCTTGCTCATTCTCCGCCAATTGCAGATCTATATCTGCCTTTATGAAGTCGAGAATTTGATCGTACTTAGAGGTAGGGAACTCCTGCCTAAACAATTGAAGAGCTTTGAGGTAAACTGCAAAGCGCCCTTTTTTAAAGAGAAGCAATAACAACCTTGCCTGCTTGTTTTCTCTCGTATCGTCAGGCTCCATCTCATACTCTGGAGGGTGAGATTTGATTTCTTGCAGCTCACCCCCTTCTAACATCAAAACAGGAAACCTTAGGTAGACCATTTGTTCTGAGCGAATTATGGCCTCTCGCTTAACTTCGTATTCAAGTAAGTCGAAACGATCTTCTGCTTTTTCAGAATTCGTACTTTCAATCAAGTAACTTGACGGACCCTTTGAGAGATCAGCACTCGCGGCATCTCCCTGATCTGAATTCGCCTTTTGTTGTGCCCCAGTGGGATTATTTTGAACGGTTGCCACGCCTTCAGATTGGCTATCCTTCGATTCGTTAGATTTCCTCAGCGCGCTTTCTTGCCCTTTTGGCGATACGCCGCTTGGGGCGGCTTTACTTCTTTTAGATACCGTGGCGACATCTCTTTTGGTTTTTTTCATTTCTCCAGGAAACAAATCTACGATGACTCGGGCGGGAGTGTCTGTTAAGTAGTCGAAAAACTCTACGCCTGGTTTGGTTTTTATAGTGATGACATCTTTTTCAGAAGTACTCCCTACAACTTCTACCGAGGAAATGAGATCGTCTTTCCACTCAGTCAGGGCTTTGCGAGTTTCTGCGTTTAACGTAGGAACTGTGATACGCAGTGCCCCTCGAACATCTTCAATTCTATAATCCCAGTGGTCCTTATGATCGAAGGTAAGTTCGGTAGCCTCTTCTCTCTTGAGTACTTGTCCCCTGACTGCAGAATGACCTTCAGCAAAAGCTGCGACCGCAACCGCGACGATAGCCCAGAGAGAAAAAATTCTCAGTGCGATGGCGCGTTCAATAAACTGACTTTGGCCGAGTAGTGGATGCAAATTGAGACCCCTTCACAGAAACTAAGAGCACGTTTAGTGCCAGCTCGACAAAGGGCAAGCTTTCGGAAAATCTGGGTCGTTTCTTTCGTGAATTTGGGGCGAATGTGGTGACCCTACCGATTAAAGCTTCGAAAGGAGCGTCAAACACACTAACTTTTTCGCATAGGCCTGTCGAAAACGTGACACTTGACCTATGGACCATCGGCGGTCAAATTCCAGTAGAACTTAGCCGATTATATATAAGAGAAGAAGCACCATGAACAAGCAACGACGCCAGCTCCGACATCTTTTTGTAATATTGATTCTTTGCACCAGCCAAAGTGCGTGTGTATCGATAGGTCCCAGGTCTTCCGGAATTGAAAGATCTCAGATTGCGCGGGTAAAACCTCCAGGTTCACCATATTCAGAAGTCGATAGAGGTGCGGCTGATGCTGTTTGGAGAAGCTCTAAAACCAGCAGCTCCATTTCTTATTTTACGACTTGCTCGCGTGAAACCGACGACACAGTGGAAGCCCTGAAGCAAAATTCCCTCCGTGCATTATCAGAGGTCCAAATCCTTTTAGAAGAACGAATTCAGATCAACAAAAGGGGGGGACTACAGGTGATCGCTTCGGGCTATCTCGATGGGGTTCCAGTAAAAACTCAACTCGTCATCTTCAAGAAAGACTGGTGCAATTACACGCTGAGCTACGTTGGGGTACTTCACAATTTCGGTGCTGAGGTAGAAGTGTTTCAGGCTTTTGTAGACCGCTTTGAGGTGCCCTAGTGTTTTCTCAAACGACTCAAGCCTTTGGACTCTTCATGCTCGGCATCGTTGAGTATTTCGGTGGCACGGCAACAATGCTCACAGGTTGTGCAAAAGAATTTTTCTCAGGAAAATTCTACTTCAAGTTGACGCTTCAGCAGATCTATCAAATCGGCGTGCGCTCATTAAGTTTGGTTCTGGCCGCCGCATTGAGTACGGGCATGGTCATGTCACTACAGTTCGGATTGGGTCTCGAGAAGTTTGGCGGCAAACTGTATGTTCCCAAAATTGTTTCTCTTTCAATATTGAGAGAGCTTGGTCCGGTATTTACAGGACTCATGGTTGCGGGTCGCGTGGGGGCTGGAATTGCCTCCGAGATTGGATCCATGGTCGTAACCCAACAGATCGACGCGATAAGGGCGCTTGGGACGTCTCCCGTACGAATGATTATAATTCCAAGAATTGTCGCGCTTGTGATTGCACTGCCAATTCTAACTATTCTTGCAGATGTCGTCGGTATATTTGGAGCACTGATTGTGGGCGTTTACGAACTCAAGCTCGACCCACATTTCTTTTTGCAGAAAGTATTTGCGACCAACACTATTGCTGACTTTGGTGTTGGTGTTTTGAAAACAGTATTCTTCGGGTTTGCTATCGGAGTAACTGGTTGCTTTTATGGCTTTCGCGTTGGCAGAGGCACTCAGGGCGTGGGCATAGCCACGACTCAAGCAGTCGTTGTGAGTTCAATTCTTATCGTGGTGAGTGATTTCTTTTTAACGAAACTGTTTTGGATTCTTTTTGAATGAAAAAAGTGATTGAAGTAAAACATTTTAAAAAACGATTTGCCACCAAACAGGTCCACGAAGATGTTTCGTTTTGTGTCTATGAGCATGAATGCCTCGGTCTGATTGGAGGATCGGGGGTTGGAAAAAGCATTATCTTGCGCTCCCTCATTGGACTCGAAAAACCGGACAGCGGTGAAATTTGGGTTGAAGGGCAGGAGATTTCTCGGCTCTCCGAGACTCAGCTCGTAGATATTCGAAAGAGAGTTGCTTACGTCTTTCAAGGTGGAGCTCTTTTTGACTCAATGTCTGTCTTTGACAACTTGGCGTATTCACTTCGTGAACACACTTTTATGAAAGAAGTGGAGATTCAGGATAAAGTGTTGTCACTGCTCAAGGAGTTTCGTTTGGAAGGCAATGACAAGATATTTCCTGCCGATTTGTCAGGTGGAATGCAAAAACGTGTCGGACTCGCGAGAGCTATCATTTTAGGACCAAGTTGCATCCTCTATGATGAACCAACAGCGGGGCTAGACCCCTACAATACAAAGAAAATTCAAGACATGATATTGAGACTAAAGAGCGCGGGCACTACTTCAATTCTTGTTACTCATGACATGCCCACGGCCCTAGCTGTGTGCGATCGCATTATAATGCTCGGAGAGGGCAAAGTCATTGCAGACAAGTCGCTTGAAGACCTTGTGGCCTCTCACGAAGGACCTATTAAAGCATTTATGGACGGTGAAATACCATGACAGTGGATCAAAAAAAATTCGAATACAAAGTAGGTGCTTTTGTCGGCATCGGCGTCCTTTTGTTTTTGGCGCTAATTCTTTTGTTGGGTGGCGATAGGGCTCTTTTTACAAGTTCCTACCTGGTTAAAATTAAGCTGAGCTCTGTTGAAGGACTTAACATAGGTAGCGTCGTTCAGCTAAGTGGTTTACGCGTTGGCAACGTAAAAGAAATCGACATTGATCCCGAAAGCCAAAAGCTTTTAGTAACATTGCGCTTGGACAGAAAGTACCAAGATCGAATCACGCAAGCCAGTGCCGGCTCACTGCGAACTCAGGGTGCTTTAGGTGACAAGTATATCTATGTCGACCCGGGGCCTCAGGGCGAGCCTGCGCTGCAAGATGGGCAGTTTTTGATGAGTGATACTGAGGGCGATTTTTTAAGCATGCTTTCAAAAAGAGGGAGTGAGATCGAAAGGGTTTTTGAAATTCTCGAAGAAACCGAGAAATTGTTGAAGTCACTCAATGCGGGGGGACAGTCCACCTACCTTGTACCTGAACTAGTGAGCGGCGCCAAAGAGCTCAATGATCTTATGATTGATCTGCGCCAACTCGTTGGAGCAAAATCAAGACAAGGGGCAAAGTCTAGTGAGTTGTCTCCAGGAAGCCGTCAGGATTCCCAGACATTAATGTCCGCAACTAAGCACTTGGCCAGCATTCTTAGAAAAATAGATTCCGGCGAGGGCACACTAGGCGCACTTGTTAACGACGCATCTCTTCACGACAAAATTAAAAGCTTTTTAGGATCTTCCCCACGCGAACAATATATGAAAGAGGTCATACGCGGGACCATCAAAAGCCAAGAGCGTTAAATCGCCTATAAGGCATCAACGCCTTTGCAGGATTTTTGCCCACCTGATGACTCTCTGTTAAAATGAAGATGAGGCGTCCTAAAACGCAAGGCTGCTGCATGCTAAGCATTCTCCATAAAATTAATTCGCGATTTTAAAGCGAGAAAACGAGAGCTTGTAGATCTCGAGTACTTTTTGTACAAGTTCATCTCTTTGGGCATCGTCGATAGCCAAGAACTGTAGGCCTGCACGGAACAATCCGCTTCCACGGCTTCCCACACTGCGCACATAGCGCACGTCTGCGCGCAATTTTTTTGTAAAGTCTTCTCCCGCCAGGATTTCAATTTCAAGGTTCATCCCCTTACTAAGATGAGTGGGGGTATCGTACGCTGAAAACTCAAGCGCCGCTCCGCCAGCACTGATATTTGAGATCAAAAACTCTTCATCGTGCGGAACTTTATCAATGCTCTTTATCTTTAGCTTGGCAGTGTACCTAATTGGTATCTCCACCCTATAGAAATCTCGCCGCTGTAGCTTGAAAATGTCTTCTTTAAGCGAAAAGAGGTAAGTGTTTGCGTAGAGAACTTTCACAAAACCTTTTGTAAAGTATCGATCGCTACCAAGTGAAAATGTGCAGAAGATTTCTTCTTGATCTCGAAACTCTCTCTCCCCCTCACCATGTGTGACGATGAGTCCGTCTTTTTTTCGTAAAGCTTTCACTGTTATGAAGGACTTGTTTGTTGTTTGACAATAAAGGGTTGTCTGCGCGCCTACGATGTTTTCAATTATTTTGTCACGCTCAGCTCTAGTTTGAACTTTTTGAAAAAAGCTCTGAGGTGAAAGTTCTGCCGGAATCATATAAGTTTTATCGACAAAACTAGTACCCGCTTGCAGCCCTTCGAGCCCCATGGGTCACAATCAGGTACAATTGCCAGGACTCAGGTACTTGCACAGTGTCAATCGAAAGTCCAGGCTCTGGGAGCCACTTTGGTTCGTCGGGCTTCATTTTCAAAGGCATCCTCGCCTCTTCGGGCGTCTTGTTACTTTTTTTCTGGTTACAGGGCTTACACGCGGTAACAACATTTAACCAGTTTTTGTCTCCACCTCGAGAAGCCGGCAGGACATGGTCTAAAGTCAGCTCCCTTTGAAGAGGTTTCACGCCGCAATACTGACACTCAAAGCTGTCTCTCAAATAGACATTCTCTCTTGAGAACCTGATGAAAGATTTTCTTCTGAATCGTGTGTACTTTTTTAAGCGAATTATACTGGGAATTGGGAAGGTTTCTCTAATTGTTCTGGCAAAAAGATGGTGTGTGTCTAGAACGTCTACCTTGCCTTGAAACCACAAGATAAACGCCTTTTGCCAATTGACGACTTGGATAGGTTCAAAACTTGAATTCAACAACAGTACTCGTGCCGAAATCTCGTTGAAGGCTGGACCTCCTGTTAATACCCGTTAAATAATCGTTACAAAACTAAACATATATATCAAGCCATACCTTCGCGTACTGACCAGACGAGTTCGAATCAGAGCCTTTGGCTGTCTTTCGAACTGCACTTAGGTAGGATCGCATTCCTCTTTGCATTCCACTTACGCTCATCCAACTAAATGTAGGGCTTGCGTCTGCATCGCTTGATTCCATCTCACTGTGAGAATCAACTACCACCTTAGGTCTCTTACCTGACCTTTGTTTGAACTCTTCAAATACAGCCCATAGACCCCTCTCGTAAAAGCTGAGTCTGCTCTGTACGGACTGTTCATTCAGGATAGGATCGCTTTGGTCTGCCCCAAGTATCGGGGTCACTTGCTGATTTTCTTTTGCATTACCCAGCGCAGAATCAAGTTGAGACGCAGCCGTCCACGACCCAAGTGACACTATTTTCATGCCTGGGCCTCTTAAGCTTCTTATCGGCTAAAGTCTAGTATTCATTGAGTCGGTTACGTCTTGTACTGAGACAAGGTTTCTTGAGAGCGGCGTCCTAACTTTGTCGCTCTCACCCGCAGCAAAACACTCTCAAGTGCAGAGTGCTAACCGCCATGGATGTTAAGTGCTGAGGTGCCAAGCGCTGGGTCTAAGTGACGGCTGCTAAATGCTGGGTGCTAAGCGCCTTACGACAACGATAGATCCAACCTGTGGCATGACGTCACCAGATCCAGTGTCTCGTCGCAAGAGAGTTCGAATGTCATTGCTTCCTAACGGATAGTCACTGTCACTGATTTTCACAAAACCAGCAGAAACAGTCGGAACGAAACTCAAATACTCGCTGCGACAGGGTTCCCCTTTCCAGGTGTGCTGCACATTCAAGACAGTGAGCTCATCGTCCGGCTGTAGACCTAGTTTTTGCCCTTTATTGAGATGAAGGTAAATTCTATTAGGATCGACTGGATCTCTCTCTATGTAAGAAACGTGTGTGTACCAAGCATGTCCAGTCTTCGCCAGATAAGGAGTATTCTGAAAGTGTGTCTCCACACCGACCGCCAAACGGTTGAGCGCTCCACTGGCCAGCTGACTTCCAATCTTATTGAGGTGTCCGTCAAAATAAACTTGCGGCACTGCAAAAGTGAAGCCCCTCAAAGAAACGCTTCCATTAAGGTTCACAGACATACTTGTAACGCCGTGACTACCTACTTCGAAAAAGTTGTTATTGTAACTTTGCTTAGCGATCAAATTTAACTTGCCATCTGCTTTACTAAATTTAGCACCTACAGCTGCAGAGTCCAAAACTGAAGAGTTAGGAAAGCCGTAGCCCACTTGAACTCCGCCAACTTCGTAGAGCTGAAAGCCAGGCATAGAGCCCGAAATAGCAAACATGGGCTCACTTTTTACGCACGCCGGTGCTTCTGAAAAGTTTGCATTCGAAAGGTGGTGGTAGCCATTCATTTGAGTAAGCACCATCCCAGGAGCTGATAGCGGCTGAAATTTATAGTTGAGATCTTCTGCAGTAATCACGTTGTCTGGAAAGAACTCACCATGGTTGATTATCGTCTCAGCAAATTGATGATTAAAAAGATAATGAAAGTTTAACTTCAGCCCCTGCCGAACTTCAAAATCGTTAGCCGCAATGCTTGCAAGCCTTACTAACTTCTTTAGCTTTCTCGCCTCAGAGGTTTGGCTAAATAGCAGGCTCAGAATAATAAACACGAGATAGACAAGTTGGATGTCTGATCGCCTCGATGAAAGTGCCTTTTCATTGGCTCTTTTGTTTGCGATTTTTTTAGCTCTTTTCATCGCCCGCCCCCTTTTTCTAAAATAGTTTTAATACCTACTATTGCATTTTGAGATTGAAACACCGGAATTTTTGCAGACTCTACGAGAGTGACTCCGTCGCTAAAAGCAGATGACGGTACGACAGGTTGAAAATCGACAACAACAACATCGATGTCAGCTCGACGTGACAAACTTTGAAACGCGGTAAAAAGCTCACCCGAATGAACGTCGCCGTAGGCTCCAATAACCTTGTATGGAATCAAATGGATATTATCTCTGAGCTGTCCAACGGCTTTTTTCGCCCACTTAGTTGTCTGACCGAAGTCATCGTGAGGCCTTTTATCCCAAGAAATAAAATCAAAACCGCTGTTATCTATGTATGCTGCCAACTGCGGATCAGAGAGATTCAGGCCTGAGCCCAAAACGGCAACACGTAGCTTTCGAACATTTCTAGTTTGACTGACATATGCCGACTCTTTTACGTCGACCGATGTCACGCTTTTGGTCTTTAAGGTTTGTCGCTCGTAGTAATCTGAGGATAATGCTTTTGCGCTTAGCGTGCCGGAGTCACTGTGTTTAATGTAATCTTGATCGAGTTCATTGTAGTATCGATAGAGGCCGTATCCGCCCATGAGCCCCATCATCATACTCTCTAACCACCCGACTTTTCCGAGATGACAACTCTGAAGACCATCGAGAAGCTTGCGGGATTGTGAATCGCTTGCCGATATTTCGCGCGAGACAGTGTTTATCGCGTCCGTCTCACCTGATGCATTTAATTTGTAGCTCTGAACTTGCCAAGGATCAAAATGACCATCTGTCCACCTTAACACTTCCCCTACGTAGGGCTTTCTCGAATTCCAAAGCGCCGGAGTCACTCGGCTCACTTGCCCATTCACGTTTGCCTGAACAAAATAGGTATTGCCCCCTTGGCCAACAAGAATTGAACCCACATCCAGTTCGTCGTCAAATCCTCCTTCGACAAGAAACCTATTGTATTCAGTGCTTATAATTTGAGTCTGCCAGGTTTGCCCAACTTCACTCACGAATTTTTCGACCGCAAGAGGCACAATTTCTTCTAAGGCTTCACGCAGTGCTTTTCGCTTTTGAATATCAACAGCAACAGACCAACCGGCATATTGAAAACCGATTGATAGGTATTTCCCTTTTGCTTGGAGTTCGTACTGGTAATTGTCTAATACTGAGTTGAGGTTGTCGGAAGTTTTAATTTCTACTAACGAGCGAAAGGCGAAAGTCTTCTTTTTAAACTGGAATCCGAAACCAAGTATTGAGAACGAAAGTCCTTCGTCGGAGTTCGCACCGAAGTTGGATCTAAAAGGGCCCCAACCGGAAGTCTTCATGCTCTCACCAAAAAAATTGGGAACTCTACAGCTAGTTTGAGCTTCGTTGTTTGGCTGAACAAATTCGTTATCTGTGACGAAGTCTACGCCATCATTGTAGGGGTTTTCAGTTTGCTGAGTGAAACCATAGACCACTCTGTTACTTCGCTCGCCCGAAATATATTGGAGCTCTTTGATTTCTGGCGTCCAGGTTAGGCGGTTCGCGCTGAGGGCTTGGGTGACTTTGTCACTAATATGACCGTCAAAACTAGAAGGTTTGATAGCTGATGAAACTTCGCGAAACTGCAGCTCCGATAAAAAATGATTCCAGTCTGTTCGGGAGTGACGAGTCTGCAGCATTGTAACCAGAGAAGGACTACTTGAAAGCTGGACTGTCGACATCGGCTTTGCTAGGCCATGTAGTGTCGATTGATCCAGCATCCTGACGACAAACCTTCCAGATTTAAAAGCCTCTTGTGCAATGAGATAGGATACGTCTTGTCCAAAAAATTCTCTTTTCCCATCCATAAAGGTAATGTGACGATCTCTTGCCACAACAACATCGACCTTCGTCTTGGGTAGTCTCTGCGCAGAAACGTCTAATGAAATCGCCGAAGTAAAAAGGGCCAGTGAGGCAGCAGCTGATCGCCAAAGAAGTCGAGTCATTTCATTTATTGGGACCTGACAAATCGAAGTCGCCGTATGCTTTGCTTTTATTCGACGTGCCAGCAAGCCCAACAAGCTAAGGGCGATACGCCTGTAACCGATTGAAACTTTGACACAATTTTCTAACTCACTTTTGGCCGTTCTCATAGACAAAGAAAGATTCGGACCGAAAGTCGACAGACTTAAGAAGGGTGTTATAGACAAACTGTCGAACCTCTTCTCAAGGTCCGAAATTCATTACCTAGATCAAGGGTTTACAAAACTGGTTGCTCCAAAGCCCTAGTAAAATCAAGACTTTTGAAGAGTTCTAGAATGAGAGCCTCAAAAAAATGTCAATGAAATGGTGGCTTAATCGCGACACAAATCCCAGAAAAACTGTCGTTTGAAGTTACAAAAGAACTTCGGGTCCCACTGCGATTACTGATCGAATTTGTCTGATCGAACTTGTCTGAGCCCAGACACTTAATTCGCTATAGAACAGAAAATTATTTCGACGAGGGAAATTTCTTAATAAGAGGGGAAGGTCCTAGAAAGCCTATAAAGCTTCCCTCTTAAAAGCCTTTCTGCGTCTGTGTACTCGTAAATACCCTCGTTAGATGCGTCCAAAGTCACGAGTCTGCCAATCAATTCGTTAGCGAGCTTGTTGGGATTAACATTTGCCTCTTGATCTCTGACAGTTACGTCGCCCGTATTACAAAAATCTGACTGGAACGCCTTCATCAATGCGACATCTTTCGAAAAATTAGGACCTAACACCGAAAATAGAAGAACATCTGTTTCACTAATCGTAGTGACATCTGAACACACGATTTCTGCGCTAGTCAGTCGCCCACCCATGCAGTCCTGCTGCTGACAAGAAAATGCATTGCTACTCAAACCAACCAAAGCTAACAAAATTACGACTGAAAACTTTTTCATTTTACAACTCCATCAAAGAGAATGCAGAGGCTTAAATCACCATTCAACTCTAAAACAGCTCTGCCAATTATTTTATAATCACCAATCACGACAAACACCATCAAAAGATATGCCATTTGATAAAATCGCTAAATATTTACACAGCAACCGATAGAAGCTTTACGTAGTGGGGCTAACGAGATCAGTTAACCCTAGATTTGGCAAACTGACAAAAACCTCGGCACGGATGGGGCAGTTCTCAAGCGGACATTCTTGACAATATTTGGAGCGGCATGGGTCCATATGCAGATGAAGCTCGCCAAACTTTCGCCCCACTTTTTCATAACCACTGATAACGTCATTTTCAAACTCACTCAGTATTTCGTGGGCCCGTTGGACATCCCAAAACTCCGGCACGACAACGTGAGCATCGACATGATGGAAAGGCCCTGAGCGAATCACCCGTGTGTAATGAAGTGAAATCACGCCTGGCCGCAGATTCCCAATAAAGAGAGATCTCAATTTTTCGATGACATTTTCGTCTTCAGCATCCATCAAGCCACTGATAGATTGCCCAAGCAGTCGCACTCCTGTGTAGCCAAGCCAAATGGCAACTCCGCCAGCAAACAATGGATCAATCCAGGGAATTGATGTGATTTTAACAACGATCAAAGCAACTACAACCACAAGGCTTGTCCAAAAGTCCGAGAAGAGGTGCGCTCCGCTTGCAACAAGTGCGAGCGATCCATACTGGCGGCCAATTTTTCTGAGGTAAAATCCAACGGCCAAATTAACTAAACCTGCAGCAGCAACAAGTCCTAAACCTATATCGATTCGCTCGACTTGGGCGCCTTCAAAAAGCTTCTGAACAGCCGTATAAACAATCAGAATTGCAGCAAAAAGTATAAGACCGCCCTCAAAAGCTGCCGAAACATACTCGATTTTGCCGTGTCCATAAGGATGATCGCGATCCGCCGGCTTTGAGGCCACATGAAGAACCGTCAATCCAACGACGGCAGCAATCACATTGACAATGCTCTCTAGCGCATCAGAAAGCACCGCGCTTGATCCAGTCAAAGAATAGGCCGTAAATTTTATTGCCAGGAGCGCAAGCCCCACAATGAGACTTATCCAACCAGCAGCTTTCACCTTATGATCGTATAGGTTTTTCGTTCGTCTTTTCATTACTGATCAGAGTTTACTCGGCGATCAACACAATTGCCAAGTAGGGAGTTGATCCTATCGCATGCCTTCAAAATAGGTGCACCTTGTTTGCTTACGGAGAAGCATTACCTACTGACAGTCACTGGGGCTTTCATTGCCGCCACCGCCACCTTGACTAGGATTTGGAAGATCCGGCCCGCCGGGAACTTGCGGTATTTGAATCTCCACATACTCTGCGAGTGTTAGAAGATCGAGAGACTTGCCGCCGTTTATACGGCCTGAGTAAGTAGATTTTGATGGCGAACCAGCAAGTAGCATCTCCTCGGCTTTTGAAGGCTCTAGTTTTAACTGAGTTCTGCTGTAGACCCATCCAATTACAAGACCTAATGCTCCCGCAACGGTCGGAGCGGCCATTGAAGTACCTCTTAATGAACCATACTGGTTCGACGGCATTGTAGATAAAATCTCTCTGCCACCAGGAGCCGCAATGCCAATGAATCGTGAAGAATAATTTGAGAAGTCACTAAAACTGCCTGTTTCCCAGTCGAACGACCCAACTGCAACAGCACCATCTATAGAGGCCGCATAACTTGCAGGAGTATAAAATTGAAAATCGAGAGACCTTGCTTCATTGCCGGCTGCAATCACTATAGTGGCCCCCTTAGACACCGCGTACTCCATCGCTTCAGCAGTGGTCTCCGCACGCCCTGGTCCACCCAGACTCATATTAATAACATGGGCTCCATTGTCTGCGGCGTACCTGATAGCGTTGTCGATGTTGGCAGTTTCGCCGTAAGGTGACGAGCCAAAGACATTGAGTGCCATAATGCGCACTTTGCTTGGCATAACTCCTGTGCCGCCTTTGCCATTCCCACCCTTCGCAGCAGCGATTCCCGCAACGTGAGTGCCATGAAAGTTACCATTCCAGTTACCTGTGGGAGAAGGATCATTCTTTTTATCTGCAAAGTTATACCCGATAAGATCGTCGACATATCCGTTGCCATCATCGTCGATACCGTTAGCAACTTCGTGAGGATTCCGCCAAATATGATCGTAGAGATCCTCTTGCCGCCAATCAACTCCACTATCAATGATTGCAATGACAACTTCGCGCTGAATTCCGGTAGCGTTGTTGTAGAACTTTTCCCAGGCGGCTGCAGCGTTTATGGCTCGCAGGTGACCCTGTTGAGCACTCTTTGGATCTTTGTCAAATTCCGCTGACAGGTGATACTTTACCGAATCCCCTAGGCCTACAATACATTCATTTTCTTGGGCCATTTGTTCAAGTTCCGACGCGAGCATAGTTCGATCGATTTGAAAGTTGAATGTCTTTATTTGGGAGGATGTGGAGTTCTTGTTTTTTGAAAATGCTGTCGACAAGCTTTGCTGTGATTGTATGCCTGCGATCAAGCTCGAAAATGTGTCACCTGTAGGGCCATTTTCGAGTGCGCATTCGACATCTAAACTCACCGCAAGCTCGCTATTTTTGTCAATAGCAAAGCTGGCGTGATTCTCCGAACCTTGCTGGTGACTTGCCTTCGCAGAAACACTCGCTTCTTCACCCCCACCTGACATCGCAGCTCTAAGTGATTGAGTGTACGAGAGGCCCTTCTTTGCAGCCAAAGTGTGAAGCTTCAATTTTACGTTTTGAAATCGCGATGGAAACTCTGTTGATGTATCTTTTTGGGCCTTAACAGTCTTTGCTGACAACAAAGTCAATTTTGAATCCTGCGCCTGGGCCTGACTAGCAGATGAAGGAATCACGCACTGCTGGCTAGACCCAGAGCCTTGTTGCTGATTGCCAAAGTGCTCCTCTAAGGAGCCTTTAATTATATCCTCTTCACAGGCAGTGAGTACGAGAAATGAACACACGAATGCGAGACGCCAAAACCCTTGCACCAAACCCCCTCTTTCTTCATCGACAACCCGAAAAGTCCCCGTGAATACTGCCCAAAGTGATTAAGACCTAATCACTCGGATCTTCCAAATCTGAGACACTTAAGTGATTGGGATGGGTTAATTTATTTGCGGCGGCGCTGAGAGCCTAAAGCTGGTGTAGGAAGAACTTCCGTCATCTCTTGGCGAAACTCACTTCTGTAGTGAACGAAGTTTTTCATCTCATTCCGCTCTCTAGAAATGATGACAAGCCTGTCGTCGTTATGAAGCTCTCCTTTAATGCCAATGTCATCAAGATCTAGACGATTCTTGGCTAGAGAGACCGCAGAAACAACAAAAATTCCTGAAACCAAAAATACGATTAGTAGGAAGGAGAATACAATTCTTTTGCTCATCATAGAGAATATTCTGCCAAAAACTTACACCTAATGACAAGTCAAGACCCTGTCAAATGCCACAAATGCTTCGATATGCGATTCACTTGCCCTAAGTCGCGCTCACTGAGCGACTCTTAAACAGTTTTGTCAAAAATCTCGTAGGGTGAATTTTGGACCTTTGAATAGTTTTGACACTTTTTGAAGAGCTTAATCCACCTAGCCAACTAACCGAACTACAATTTAACGATGGTCCTAAAACTTTATTCCCGTGCGGGTTTCATGGCTCTTTCACTTTTACTTGCCTCCTGCGGCCAACCGCTTACGACGGCTACACAGGCTCCGGCATCCACTGAGGGTTCAACAAACGGTGGCCAGACCTGTCCGAGTAAAGCAGAAATTAGAAATTCGATTTTCGATGAGATATACAAAAATGCCGAGACAGCTAACAACTACACAGCAGTACAAGTTTCTTTACAGGCTCACTCATCAAAAATTGTAAGTTCGTTGAGTCACAAGTGGAAGCTTGTCGATGACACCTCTCTCAAAGGTTTTTCTGTGGAGAGCGAAAACGAAATTCTCAGTTTAGTTTCAAAATCACTATCTGGCATTTCAAGCGCATCGTCTTATGTGGTATTGGATCACAGGGCAGCAATCATCGATGAAGCCAGGTATGTAGCGGGAGTAACTGGTCAACCTGCTAAGGTAAGGTTCAAATCACTTCAGCAAAGTCCGATGAGTCCAGACGAAGCTCTGATTGCTATAGCATCGTTGGAAGCTGGAAACAGAACCACTCAGTCGGCCATCGAAGCACAAGAACATATTGATGCTGCGGTCTCTGCTATTGAGTCAAAGCTTATTGCAAGCGGTGTATGCAGTCCGGGCCTTCCGGGGCCAACAGAAGGCAGTGCTGGAGGAGATTCGCCCTCTGGAGGCGATGTTCCGCAGTATACGGACTTGCTCTCTTATTGGAAGGCTTCTCTTAATCCAGCAGTGTACGGAGCTTGGAAGGCTTTTAGTGTCGCGTATCAAAACTGTGATGCAATTAGTAGACCCCCTTTAACAGCAAGTTCTCCATATACCGAAGGCATTGTCGAACAAGGAAGAAATCCCGACAACGGCGGAGTTCTGCGAGTCATTTCCAGCTTAGAAAAAGTGAATGCGACTCATCCCTACGCTTCTGGATGGCTAAGGCAAAATGACTCCTGCTTTCACCTTCCTAGTTCGCCTCTTATATATGACTTCGGCGGAAAGCCAAAAGCCACCAGTTCGGTGGATTCGAATCTTGATTATTTCTCTAACTCTGGCTCGGGCTCGAAAGCTTTAGGTACGGATTGCACAGGATATGTATTCTCTGCTCTCGCATCTGCCGGGCTAAGGTTGACGACTTCTGGTCGGTTAAGAGCAATTTCGGTGAACGCCTATCACTCTAGCTATTTTGCAAAGCCTGAAGCTTTACCTTTTGATTGTTTAAATCGCATTGAAGTTAGCGCTAGTCATTCCATTCTTGCTGGCGATATTGTGGCTATCAACGGTCATGTTTTTATAATCGACCAAGTTGGAGAGGACCCTTTTGGGTTAAGAAAAAAGAAAACTTCCGAAAGTTGCACTCTTTCATCGATAGACGTGTCGGATTTTGATTTCTATCTTGCGCAGAGTAGTCCAAGCAAAGGGGCTGTTGGTATCAACAGGTTCCGAGGATCTGACTACTTGAATAGCTCGCCATCAATGGCGCAGATCGTGAAACTTTACGCCGTCGAAGCGTGTAAGAGTTTGTTTGATGGAATAACTAGGCGCCCTAAGTTCTCCTCAGGTGCAATCACACGGCACAAAGGAACACCCGAGTGCATT
Source organism: Bdellovibrionales bacterium CG10_big_fil_rev_8_21_14_0_10_45_34 (assembly GCA_002778785.1). GTDB lineage: Bacteria > Bdellovibrionota > Bdellovibrionia > Bdellovibrionales > 1-14-0-10-45-34 > 1-14-0-10-45-34. The sequence continues at coordinate 114,818 of PEZS01000011.1, forward strand.
GATAGACCCATCGAGCTGGCGCGCGAATCGTGCGTCGCGGCCTGTCCACTATGACCATTTTGTAGAGCTCAATGACCAATCAAACATACATTTATAAACTGAGAGCACAACTTGCCATTTATCTCTACGAGCTAGAGGTAATAAAGGGCAGGCCTCTGTAAGCGGTATGGTACGCGAGAGGCAACTGACCTATTTAAGAAGTGGGTGTACGTAGTTGGTGTTTTGTTCTTTCGAGACGAGATTGCCTTGGTCATCGTAAATGCGGGTTTCATTATCAAGCGTAAAGGACGTGATGAGAGCCGGCATGGAATAGTAGCTACCGTTGTGGACAAAAAGCCCTATATCCACTCTGTTTGAAGGCAAAGTTGTACCTCCGTTGTTGGTTCGTGGGTGGTAGTCAATTTCGATATCAACTTCAGAAGCATTAGAATTTAGTGGTTGAATTCTTACCTTGTCGTCGCCACTGCGAAGAACCTTCCAATGATACGTCAGCTTTCTGCCATTGACGTCAAAACTTGTAGCTGCGCTCACTCGCATCTTTTTTGTAAATTCGTTTCCTCGAAATATGCGATTAATAAGCCAAGGACCAGTGTACAACTGCTCACTCGGAGACGAAAAGGTCTCGCTCTTAATAGCAACTTGAGCGACCGGCGGAATTTCCATAGCAGAAATTCCGTTCGTGAAGTTAATAAGGTCTAAGCACTTCTGATTTGTAAAGTCAGTACCAATTGCTGTCGGGTGGCCGGCTCCCGATAGATAGACTTCGTCCGACCCGGCCCTTATTCTTCTTCGGGCCATTACAAGGACAGCCATCAACAGACCTCTTTCAACAAGCGCCGTCTTCACTTCTGGTCGCATTGTAGCCAACACACACGCGTCGAGGCCTCCGGCGTAGATTTCGCTACCTGATGATCCTTGTGAGATACCTACAAAAGGTTGATTGAGGTGAAAGTGATCGACGGAATCATGATCGGTGTGTTCAGGGTGGTAATTAATCTGATTCTGTCTAAATATCTTGTAGCTACTCTCTATCTTATATCCAAAATGCATATGGTATCTTGGTAAACTTGCCCAATTCTCTCCAGAGGTAACAGCGAGCGAAGCATTGCCCCAGACTACTTTTCCTGGAATAGCTGTGGTCTGAAAACCTGTTCGATCTTCAGGCAATCTTCGAATCTGTGGAAACTGATCAAACCACCAGTTGTTACCATGAAGGTTGTCGTGGTTTGCATACCAATCGTTGATATTTCCTGCTGCTGAGCCATCACTCCACAATTTCTGAAAAAGAATCCCCAACGCACCTGAGGTTAGCTTGTGAATTGGCGGTAGCGTTGTTGGGCGCAGAATTTCAATAGGAATTCTAGCAGTAGCGGTGGACTTTGAATCTTGAGCCGCCACTTCTATCTCGTAGGAACCATAGTATGTCGCATCTACTGTCCATGTAATCTCGTTAGCCGATATGACTGTTAGTTTTTGAGAGATGGGCATTTCATTTCCGCTTCGCCACAACTTTCGAATCGCAGTCACAATCGCGCCAGAAGAATTCTGAAATTTTAGTGGAATCGAAATGGGATAGAGCTCATCGAGCTCAGTCGATACAGTTATTTTTGAAACAGGCTGAATAGCAAAGCCTCCTGGCACTGGAGCGGGTGTTGGTGCTGGCGTGGGAGTTGGCGTTGGCGCGGGAGGCGCCTCAACTGTACAGGATAGTTGAGTATAGCTACCTGTCCACGCAGTAAAAACACCGTTATTGCAAGTGCGCGACTGAGTTTCGCTCACGCACTGAGACCCTTGAGGCACGCTCGCATCTTTGAAACGAATACGCGTTTGAGACTGCCCATGTGGTGTGCCGCTGCATGAGAGCGGCGCTGGTGCTGGTGCTGGTGCTGGTGCTGGTGCTGGTGCTGGTGCTGGTGCTGGTGCTGGTGCTGGTGCTGGAGAAGGATTACCTGGCTGACTGCCCAAGTCTTCTTCTGCCGCGTCAGCATTCTCGCCTTCGCTTTGCCCACCCTCTTCAAGAGCCTCGGAAGAGGAAAATCCCTGGCTACTTTCGCCAATTGTTTTCATGCCTTCGCCTGAACAGGCACCCAAGAGGAACAGCGAAAAAATAGCAAATAGCAAATTAAATTTTGTACGGCTGAAAAGCGTTCGACCGAAAAGTAGTTCTGAAAACTGACGCTTCCATGTGAGCGCGAAAAATGCAAACAGCTTACTCGTGAAAGAAGAAATCTGATTGTGAAGGACAGCCAAGTATGTCTTCTTAACTTGAAACACACGAATGGTTTCTCGAATCGATACAATCAGAATGTTTGATGTTGGGCCCATGAAAACTATAGCTGCAACCGGCACGCCAAATTTTTGAGCATCAGCTAAACTTTAGCTCATCTCATGAAAAGTATGTTGTCACTGGCTGCTTTTTCGACGATTTAAAGACTCGTTTTCAGTCTCATTTTGCAAAGACACTCAGCTTGCGACGTTCACAATCTGCAACTTAACTCTGCTTGTAGTTCTCATTCTGAGCCGCCTAAAAAAATGTTCCTAGGCGGCACTTCACTGGTGTTACTGCTTACGGGTTGACTTAGCTTTAGCTGCAACGGGTGTTTTTGGTGATTCGTCGACTACAGACTTTGAATCCACCGCAGAAGAAGCTGCTTTTGTTGCCGCCGCCTTCTCAGCAAGTTCTTGAGCTGCTGCGCGAGCCGCTTCTGAGCCAGCCACTTTCACACCATTTGCCTCAAGAATTTTATTGCGAAGCTCTAAAGCAAGCTCTGGGTGCTCTTTCAAGAAATTCTTAGCTTGGTCTCGACCTTGCCCCATTCTCTCACCATTAAGACTAAACCAAGCTCCTGCCTTATCGATGAAGTTTTTATCAACACCTAAATCAAGAATCTCACCCACTTGCGAAATCCCTTCACCATAAAGCAAATCAAATTCAATTTTTGCAAATGGTGGGGCCATTTTATTTTTCACAACTTTTACAGCGGTTCTGTTACCAACAGCTTCGTTAGCGCTATTAGTGATAGCACCAATTCTACGAACATCTAGGCGAACGGAAGAGTAAAACTTTAATGCGTTTCCGCCTGTAGTTGTCTCTGGGTTTCCGAACATGACTCCAATTTTCATACGAATCTGATTGATAAATACAACTGTCGTTTGACTGCGGTTGATCGCTGCAGTGAGTTTTCTCAGAGCTTGCGACATTAAACGCGCTTGCAGACCCATATGAGAGTCGCCCATGTCACCCTCAATCTCAGCTCGTGGAGTCAGTGCTGCGACAGAGTCGACAACTAAAATATCAACGGCTCCAGATCTCACAAGAGTTTCTGTGATCTCAAGAGCTTGCTCGCCCGTATCAGGTTGTGAAATCAAAAGATCCTCAACGCTCACTCCTAGTTTGCGCGCATAAGAGACATCCAGTGCATGTTCAGCATCTACGAATGCAGCAACTCCACCTTTTTTTTGTGATTGGGCAATGGCAGATAAAGCAAGAGTCGTTTTGCCAGAGCTTTCTGGTCCATAAATTTCAATGATACGACCTTTCGGAAGGCCTCCAATACCAAGAGCAATATCTAGCGAAAGTGAACCGGTTGGGATGATAGGAATATCTTTATAAAGATTGTCTCCCCCCAATTTCATGATCGAACCTTTACCAAACTGCTTTTCAATCGAGCTAATTGCGAGGTCGAGAGCTTTGAGTTTTTCAGAACCGACTTGAGGTGTTTGCATGGAAGTCTCCTTTTTGTAAAATGCTTGAGATGAAACAGGCTAGATTAATTTAGCATGACCGATCTATGTGAACCCATAGAGTGCCCTAATGGCAAGCCTCTAAGGCCTTTTGCGCCTAGCGTTTTATTTGCCTAGCGCTGAATTGGCCTAGCGTTCTTTCTGATTGGTCAATGCTTTTAAAAGTCCTTGAATCCCTTTAGCGGCACTTTGTCTCTGAATGCTTAACCTGTCACCATCGAAGCGTGATTGCCACACCTCTTCAAAATAGGGGCCAACAATAGCCATCCACACAGTTCCTACAGGTTTCTCATCTGTTCCGCCGTCCGGACCAGCAATCCCTGTTACGGATAACGCCCAGTCCACCCTCAGCACCTTCTGCGCTCCCAGAGCCATCTCTAGCGCTGTCTCTCGACTGACTGCGCCAAACTTTACGAGAGTGTTCTCAGAAACTTCGAGCACATTGTTCTTCACGGCATTGCTATAGCAAACCACCGCACCTTCAAAAACCTTTGATGAGCCGGGCACTTGCGTGACCAAAGAGGCAATTAACCCGCCTGTGCAGCTTTCAGCAAAACCGACAGTTTGCTGGTTTGCCTTTAAGGCTTCGACTAAATCTGAGTATTGCGAATTTAAATCCATGTAAAAGCATGGCATTCATAACTGAGAGTTCAACCAGAAATTTTGAAGGCAAGAGTCTTGCTGCTGTTGCCACAGTAGCAGCAAATCAGTAGTGACGTCATGTACGAAGGCATGGCAACGCAAGCAACGAGCAAAAGTTATTTGTCGCTCCTACAATGTTGGAGAGCCTAAAATTATGGGAGCAGTATACGCTTCTACTCCAAGTTGGTAATAAATATAAACCGGTGCCCCACTAAAAGGACCATAAAGTTCACGAATCGGTTTATAAAACAAATCAATATCTTTTTTCAGGTCCAAGTAAACCGGATTAAGATTCATCTCTGCATCAGCAAAAGCTTCAAGACGACGCTTCCTGCGAGCCTCAATTATCGCTAGCTGAACTTGTGCCAACCATTTAGAAGCGTTAGCTATCGCAGCACCCGATTCATATCGTAAGTAGGTTTTCTGCCAACTTTCTTTAACTTCCGACTCTGGGGTCGGTTTACTCGGCTGCGTAGCTGCTCCGCGACGCCTCTCTCCATCTAGCACGCTAAAAGTCTTCTGGCTTTGCAAGGTGAGGTGCTTAAGTAACGCACTAAAGATTTCTATTTCTTTTTTCAGTTGGGCTTCTACTTCCGCCTCAGCATCTAAGTAGCTAACTTCAGCGGCTGGCGTTAACGTCCAGCGAACCTTGTACTCTAACAGTTCTGCAATTCGCTCATCCAGCAACATCTCTACAACCGCCGGGCTCGGAACACCCAATTCTGGCCGGCCCCTGTACCAATGCCAATTGCCCGATCCTTTCTCAATCTTAAGCGCCTCTGACTTTTGTTGAACCTTTATACGAGAAACCCGTTCGTGAATGTTTTCGTAGATGTTATTGACTCTAAACTCCTGATTGGCAGTCCTCTCCGAAATGTCACTGTAGAGTTTTAGTTTTTCATCAGAAGAACTCATCCTCTGGCCTATTTTGTTACGCAGTGATTCGAGTCGAGCCCACTCTACTTCGGTCTCGTAGAGTGCATCCAGTCTCATCCCAAAGACTTCTTGCGTTGCCATGACAACTTCAAAGTTTTGTGGGTAGCCTCGGATTTTGTTGGCCACGCGCGAGAAATACCTCATTGAATCTGCAAGCACACCCCTTGCCGAATCGTAAATATTCTTGAGAGCTCTTGGCGGCACCAATACTGGTGGCTTGGGATAACTCGGATACTCCAACACCAACAACATCGCGCAAAATTCAGGGGGTTCTTGATGAGCCTGACTTAACTTTGCGAAATACGCTGGAGGTGTAAAGTCTGCTTTCGCTTGGGGCAGCACAACACCTATCAAACTAAGCACTAAACCGTACTTAAAAAACTGCCAATTTCTCATAATCAGGTACCGTACAAAGTTTGCTGAAAAATAGCCTCTCGAAGGCATCACAATTTGTGTTGTCATGATTATACTGGATTCGGGGCCCGGGCGTGAGGGTAATGATTACACGACGGGCAGAATTTTTAGAGCAGTGGCTCTACGAATCTCACCAGGATCAGGAGTGAAACCATTGCAAGCAATCCAGCAAGTAAATCATCTAAAACTGTGCCCACAGCTCCCTTTACATTTTGATCGATCCACCGAATACCCAGGGGCTTAAAGATGTCAAAAAATCGAAATAGCAAGAATCCCACCAAATAGTATTTCCAGCTCACAGGCACCAAAAGCAGGGTAAGCATCTGCCCAACTACTTCATCGAGCACAATCTCAGAAGAGTCATGTGTCTTTGCCTGCTTTTCGTACCGCGAGATTATAATCACAGAAAGGGTCGTCAATGTGAGCAGTACAAGACCGTCATAGATAAGATTTCCCCGAAAGAGGGTAGCGGCCGCAAAAAGACCCAGCAGGCTTCCAAAGGTGCCCGGAGCCTTTGGCAAAAGACCCAAGCAAAACCCTGTCGATAAAAACTTAACTAAAGTCATAGGAATTCCTTGAAGGTTTACAACTAACACATATTTTTCAGATGAACACTAAACCATTACAGACGACTTGAAATCACACCAATGAGCGTCCCGAATTGAAGCATTACAGGGGGCGGAGGCAAATGTCGGACGAATGGCCAGAAAGCTGGCTCTGTAAACTTCCGATACCTTTTTGTGAGCGATCAAAAGGATCCGGCATCCGGCCAACTCAACGATATATTAAAGCTTGCCTTTATGAAAGGTGCCAGCGATGTGCATTTGAAGACGGGCTCGGTACCGATGGTTCGTCTTCATGGTGATTTAGTGCCCCTCGATGCGCATGCGCCCCGGCTCAATGGCGAAACAATGGTGGCAATCGCCCGATCTCTTATGAGCGATGTGCAGTGTCGCCTGTTTGATGAATTCAAAGAACTTGATTTGGGTTACGGCATCTCGGGAGTAGGGCGGTTTCGCGTTAATGTTTTTATGCAGCGTGGAAGCCTGCGAATGGTCTTTCGAGCACTTAAAGACAAAATTCCCACATTAAAAGATTTGGGCTTACCCGCTGTTGTTGAAAAAATCGCCGAAGGCGAACGCGGTCTCATACTTGTAACAGGAGTTACCGGATCTGGAAAGTCGACAACAATGGCTTCGATGATCGATCACATCAATCGAAAGTATCGAAAACATATTATCACTATTGAAGATCCCATCGAATACCTTATTAGAGACCGCACCTCATTGATTACGCAGCGTGAGCTAGGAACTGACACACCATCCTTTTCACGGGCCCTTCGTGCGGCACTTCGGCAAGATCCTGATGTCATTATGATCGGTGAGATGCGCGATACCGAGACGATTCACACCGCACTCCAGGCCGCAGAGACGGGACACTTAGTTATTTCAACTATGCACACAGCTGACGCTCAAGAGACGATCAACCGCATATTGGTTCACTTTGAACCTCATCAGCAACTGCAGATTCGTTTGCAACTTGCCAGTGTTATTAGGGCCGTCATTGCGCAGAGACTTGCACAAAAGTCGGATCGATCTGGTAGCGTGCCCGCGGTGGAGATTATGATTTCAAATGCTCGTATCCGCGATATGATCATTCAGCCAGAAAAGACCCGCGATATTCCTATGGCGATCGAAGAAGGTTATGTGAGTTATGGTATGCAGTCTTTCGATCAGTCTTTAATGGGACTACTCAAGCATAGAGTCATTGATGTTAGAGAAGCCGTGCAACTATCGAGTCGCCCAGAAGACTTTGAGCTTCGACTCAAGGGTGTCCATAGCCAAGAAGATCAGCGCTGGAAGAACTTCGAAACAAGTCAGATGATCGAAAGCAGCTTTCGAGAACCTATTGATGCGCCTATTGAACTTCAAACTGTGTACAAAGGAGTCGAGTTTAAAGGCAAACCAGCGAGTCAGGATCGCCCCTCCATTCCAAATTCAATCCCTAAGCCAGCAACACCAGAGCCTAACGAGAAAACTTTCGTCACTCAGAATCAGACGGTGCGCCAAAAACCCGAGCCCATTCTCACCGAACGAACTGAGACGGAACCTGATAGCGAGCTTGAGCTTGAAATTACAAAAGAAAAAAAGCTTCCAACTATAAACAATCCCAAAGTGACTCCCTTAAAAATTCCGCTTCGACCTATCAAAAAGGCGAAATAAGGAGCTAAAACCCAGATCTGTGCGAAACTCGGAAACTTCAAGCAAGTGTTCCTCGAAATGAAGAAGCTTCGATGTGATTTTTGCCCGAAGGAATTGCCACCACATCCTACTAAAAAAATCGACTATCCGTTAAGGGGCTTGATTTCAACTTGATACTGCCATTCGCTTATCGTATCCAGTCTAGTATGACCGACCAGGAACGTTTATTTCATTCTGCCCTGCGAATCTTAGCAAGACGAGCCCACTCACGATGGGAGCTTCACAAAAAACTTTCAACGCGAGCCGAGCAGGAAGTTGTCTTGTCCACACTTCAGCGACTTGAAGATGAAGGCTGGCTAGAGGATGAAAACGAGATCGCTCTGCGCTTCGAGGAAGAGCTCCACCGAAAAAACAAGAGCCATCGCTATATTGCTCAGAAGATGTCTCAAAGGGGGCTTTCCCAACCAGCGGAAAATTTGTCCAAGGAATGCGAGAAAATTAGGAACATTCTGAAGGACCGACTACCCGAATGGGCTTCTCTCGATTACAATGAACGAACCCGTTTAATGCAAAAACTTGTTTTTAAGGGCTTTAGCCATTCTGCCATTAAATTGGCCGTGAAAAATGAAGGATCTTATGAAGAGCCAAGAGGTTAGATCGCGATTTTTAGATTATTTTAAGAAGCACAGTCACGAAGTCGTCCGAAGCTCTTCACTGATCCCCGTTGGTGATGAAACATTGCTGTTCAATAACGCCGGAATGAATCAATTTAAAGGCGTCTTTCTTGGTACAGAAAGACCCTCTTACTCTAGGGCTGTCAGCAGTCAAAAGTGTGTGCGTGCAGGTGGCAAGCACAACGATCTCGACAATGTGGGATTTACAGCTAGACATCATACCTTTTTTGAAATGCTCGGTAATTTTTCGTTCGGAGACTATTTTAAGAAAGAAGCCATTCACTTTGCATGGGAATTCCTCACAAAAGAGCTCGGTATAAGTAAGGATCACCTTTATGTAACCGTTTTCGAGGACGATGACGAAGCTGCCAATATCTGGATGAATCAAGAAAAGTTACCTGCGAGCAAAATCTCTCGATTTGGCGAAAAAGACAATTTTTGGAGGATGGGAGACACCGGCCCTTGCGGACCATGCTCTGAGATATTTTTCGATCATGGCCCCGAATATGGTTGTCAAAAAAAAGAGTGCGCTGTTGGTTGCGACTGTGACAGGTTTGTTGAAATCTGGAACCTCGTTTTTATGCAGTTTAACGAAACGAGCGAAGGGCTTCAGCCTCTACCTAACCCCAGTATCGATACCGGAGCAGGGCTTGAAAGATTGAGCGCTGTTATGCAAGGCACGCCAGTAAACTACAACACGGATCTCTTTTTGCCGATGATTTTGGAGGCTAGCCACTTAGCCAAAGTGGAGTACGGTTTTGACAAAGAAACGCAGAGCTGCGTTTCCAAATTTGTTAAGAGTTCAAACCTCGATAAGAAATTGACCTCGTTAAAGGCCGCCACCGCAGAAACGGATGCATGCTTTAGAGTCGTCGCAGATCACGTGCGCTCGACTTCATTTTTGATGGCAGATGGGGTTATTCCCTCTAACGAAGGCAGGGGCTATGTGCTCAGGCGCATTCTTCGACGGGCGGTAAGATACTCCCAAAAGCTGACAACCGAAAAATCTCTCATCGTGCCTTTAGCGCAGTTATTGATTGATCAAATGAGTGTGGCTTATCCCGAGCTTGCGAAGCGAAAAGAAACTATACTTAAAACACTCGAGAGCGAAGAAGAGAGATTTTTGTCAACGCTTCATCAAGGAACTGAAATTCTTGAAAGGAAGATATCTGATCTCAAAAATAAAGGCCGGGGCTCGCTTGATGGAGCTACAGCATTTCAACTTTATGACACTTTTGGATTTCCGATCGATTTAACGGCGCTCATGCTCAAAGAAAAGGGTATGGGTCTAAATGAAGACGAGTTTAACAAAGTTTTCGAAGAAAACAGAAAGAAGAGCCAAAAATCTTGGAAGGGCGCCGCTCTCAGCGATAATAAGTTAGCAATTGCTCAGTGGGCGTCTAGTTTTTCGAAAACACAATTTTTAGGATACCAATCACTCGACGCAGAAGGCGAGATTCTGGGACTTTTTTCTCAGGGCTCTTCCGATGAGGTGGCACCATCTGCCGGAGAGTCAGTTTTTGTGATTTTTGACAAAACCCCTTTTTATGCAGAAGGCGGCGGCCAAATTGGCGACACGGGGTATCTGCTAAAAGACAAAAAGATTGTCGCCGAAATTATCGATTGCCAAAAATTCGATGACCGCTTTGTCCATGAGGTTTCTCATCTCAAAACGACTCTCAAAAAAAATGAAGCCTATGAACTGCAAGTTAAAAATGATGATCGCCAAGAAATTGCTAGTCATCATTCAGTAACCCACCTTTTGCATGCGGCCCTTAGAAAAGTTTTAGGAAGTCATGTTACCCAAGCCGGATCTCTTGTTGAAGCAAACCGACTGCGATTTGACTTTTCGAATCCAAAACCGCTATCAGACGATGAGATTCAGCATGTCGAGGCTCTTGTGAATCGTGAAATAGCGCAAGGCTATAACGTTTCGCCAGAAGAAATGAGTTTTGATGAAGCCCTTAAACGCGGCGCGCTTGCTCTGTTTGGCGAAAAGTATTCTGATCAAGTACGAGTTGTTTCGTTGGGTAGTTTCTCGATGGAACTCTGCGGAGGTACACACGTGAGTAACACCGCTCTCATTCGCGCCTTCCGAATTGTTCAAGAAACAGGAGTCAGCAGTGGTATCCGCAGAATTGAAGCAGTAGCCGGTGAAACGGCTGTTAGGCTGCTGCTTGCCCAATCTCGCGATTATGACTTGAGCCGAAAATTGGCAGGACTAGAACCCTTCAGTATTGAGGCTCATGCATCCTCTGAAAAGTTAGCTAGCAAATCCCAAAGTGATCTCTCTGACTGGGTTACACAGCAGCAATCAAAATTGAAAGTTCTCGACAAGCAAATCCAGTCCGCGAGATTGAGCTCGCTTGACCCGCGAGGATTTTCAAAAGATGCGTTCTTATGGGCGAGCGTTAATGTGGTGCCTGCACTTGTTGAATCGGACGATCGTAATCTTTTAAAGGCGCTCACTGATAGAATCCGTGACGTTAACGCAGCAAATACTATTGTTCTTGTTATCGGTCGTAGTGAAGGGCCAACCCAACCGGTTATCGTAGCTTTGACAAAAGATCTTACAAGTAAACTGAGCGCGGGCGAGTTGTTAAAGAAACTCACCCACAAATTTGGCGGCAAAGGGGGCGGACGACCCGACTTTGCTCAGGGAGCCATTGAAGACTCCGCGGGACTTCAAGCCCACCTAACCGAAGCTTTTAACTAAGTCTGCTGGACAAACTAAGCCAGAACGAGGCTAACGGCGAGCTTATTCACTGTCTGCATTGGATTTTGCAGCAGGAGTTCCTATGGTACATAGCAGTGCCGCCTATTTTTTATGCAATTCTTTAGTGTCGCCGTGTTTATTTGTAACAGAATGAAGGCACACTCCGCCTGTAGCGTGTCACTTGTTATGAAAACAAGAAGTCCTGGCCTGGTTTCTGGTAAAACCTCAGAACAGTTGAAGACAGAATCAAACTCTCTTAGCTGGTTACAACGGTAAACATGCTTTCAACCGTTAAGAAGCTTTGTGACAAAAAAAACTCTAGTGCTTAGCTTTTGTCTCAGTGTTAGAGTTGTCTTCGCTAAAGATTCTGGGGGAGCTGAAATAAGATCATGATGACTTTTTCTGAAAAACCAACACAAACGCCGAATCCAAGATTTGCCAGGCTCTCGAGCCCGATAACCACATTTTTTCTGACATTTTTTGTGGTTGCGCTCGGGGGACCCGCAAAAACAGCAGATGCCCCTATCCCTAAGAAGGCTCAAGAAATTTTGGATAGCCTCCCTGGTAAAAAGATAACCCTCGATTTCGTACTCATGCGGGCGATCCAAACTTCGGAGTCGTTTAGGCAAGTTGCCTCTCAAATTTTAACGACAAAGGTGGGTGAACTTCAGGCCTCTGCACTTCTCGATACCCAGTTTGAGATTGGCGCTTCGAAGCTTCTTAACCAGAATGAACCAACTAGCCCCTTCGCCCCAAATCGCATCGAAGGGTACCTGCTTGACGTTTCGGCCAAAAAGTATTTCCAAAGCGGCACGGCCGTTTCTGTGGGCGTGTCGCATGGCCACACAGCCATGTTGTTTCCTAATCCTTCAATTAGACTTGATCCATTTTACGAGTCTCGAATTACGTTGGGGCTATCCCAGTCTCTATGGAAAGACTTTTTTGGACTCGCGACGAGGGCCCAGCTCGAGGCAGCTGAACTGCAAACGAAGGCTGCCGTATGGCAGCTGATTACTTCTATTGAAGACTGGGCGTTTAGACTCTCTCAAGTGTTCTATCAAGCTTGGCTTTCTAAACAACAAGTTCTCACGGCGCGAGAGAACGTCACGAGGAGAAAGCGTCTTGTTGAAATCAACAGAATCAAACTCAATCGTGGTACCTCAGAAAAGCCTGAGGCTTTGCAGATTGAGTCGGCCTATTTGAAGTCCCAGACCGACGCTGAAAACGCTGAGCAGATGCTCGGCGATGTTTGGCGAAATCTTGTCATTTCTTTGAAACTTCCCGACGAACTTGTTAAAATTGATCCCACTCTCACGCCAATCGTTCTTGATGAACCGTATGACATGGCCCGATCCGTTTGCGAGTCCATCAATAGGGGGGAAATCAAGCCCGAAAGTAGCGCAAAAGTTCTGGCGGCGATTAAGCAATATGAATCTGCGGTACTTACGCAAAAAGCGGCTCGTAACTTTGCGAACCCCGACTTAAAAGTCTCTGGCCAATATATCGTTAACGGAGTCGACGGCTCTGTTCAGCCGTCAGTTGAGGACACAACGGCAGCAAGATATCCCCACTGGGTAGTGGGTCTGCGGCTATCTATGCCTTTGGGATTTTGGGCCGAAGAGGCCAATTTGCGACAAGCAACTGCCCAAAGAATTCGAAGTGAGGCCATGAAAAATCAGGCTCTCGAGCAGTTCACCATTGACGGACTCAACCTTTGCTCGGATTTAAGTCGATCAAAAGTTGCCATGGAGCGAGCTGAACGAGCCAACAACAATCAAAACTCACGGGCTGTGTTAGAAGAAAGCCGTTTTCGCTTGGGGAGAATCAACACGCTTCAAGTAATTCAAGCCGGAGACGAGTCCGCCTTTGCACAACTTGATTATCACAGGTCGCAAGTAGACTTCCGAATCGCTGCTTGGAAGGTGCTACTACTTACCCAGAACTTCAAAAAACATCTCGAACATTTAATCGGTCAGAAGTTTGAAAACGAAGAGGATTTCAAAAGCTTTTATGAAAGCTCGTCGTACAACTAAGAATATTCTGCCTTCTCTGAGAGAGGAATTTGTCACATGCGTGGTTTAGTGGAATTCTTTTTAAAACAAACTATTTTTGCCGATGTCTTGGCTTTTTTTATATTAGTTGTAGGTGTCCTTTCTGTTTTCGAAATTAAGCGGGAAGTTTTTCCAAACGTGAATTTCGATATCATAACGGTAACTACAATTTTCCCTGGAGCGTCCGCCGAAGAGACAGAGAAAATGATTATATCTCCGCTTGAACGTGATCTTAAAGAAGTCGACGGAATAAAAAAAATGACATCGGTCACCGGAGAGAGCCGTGGCTATATTGTCCTTCAATTAGACCCTGATCAAACAACTGAGCGCAAAGCGAAGTCTGACATTCAAGATGTGGTCGATCAATTTGACTTTCCTGCAGAAGCTGAAGATCCGGTCGTCACTTCTGTTGAGAGTAAGAACACTCCTATCATCGAAATTACCGTTGCAGGTGACTTGCCAGAATTAGAGCTCCGAACCGTCGCGAAAGAGGTTGAAAACGAAATTGAACGCATTGCCGGCGTGGCTAAAGTTGTACCAAAGGGAATGCGTGATCTAGAAATCCGCGTCGAGGCCTCGCCCACTCTTTTGTCGCGCTTCCGAGTTTCTTTAGATGAAGTTGTGCGAGCCCTCAGCCTTCACAATAAAAACATTCCTGGTGGTACAATCGAGGCTTCTAAGAATCCCGATTCACCCGACAGAGAAAAGCTTGTCAGAACTATTGGTGAATTCGAAAACGAAGAAGACATATTAAAAACTGTGATTCGGGCCAATGATTTGGGTCAGGTAATCCAAGTAAAAGACTTAGCAACTGCTCGTTTGCAGCTTGCAAAAGCAAATACACTTAACGGGACTGATGGCTATCCTTCTATCAATTTGACGGTGCTAAAGAAGGAGCGCGCTGATGTCATTGAGATGGTTGAAAAGGTTAAGGTTAAAGTTGCAGAGATCCAGGAGCGACTAAAAGACCGCGGCGTTAAGTTGGCTTATGTAAATGACTTTTCGATGTATGTGAAGCGGCGGCTAGGAGTGCTTAGCAGTAACTTATTGGTAGGCCTCTTTTTGGTAGTTCTTATACTTTCGTTGATTCTACCTGGCCGTGTGGCAGCTCTCGTTTCTTTAGCCATCCCATTTTCCTTCTTAGGAACGATGATTGTCTTTGAACAATTTGGACTTAGCATAAATCTGATTTCCATGCTCGGGCTCATCATTGTTTCAGGTATGCTTGTCGACAATGCCATCGTCGTCACAGACAACTGTGTTAGACATATGGAAGAAGGTGGCCCTTCCGAAAAGGCCATCATCACGGGCGTACTTGAAGTTTGGCAGCCTGTCTTCGCCAGTGTGATGACAACCGCGGTGGCTTTTTTGCCCATGCTCTTTATGTCAGGAATCTTTGGAAAGTTTATTAAGCAAATTCCTATGGGAGTCCTCATTGCTCTTGGAATCAGTCTGCTTCAGGCCTTTTTCATCATCCCTGCCTACATTGGTAGATGGGTTCGGGTGAACCCAAAGGACGTTCAAAGAGAAGTTTCAAATAGGAAGACCTCCAACTTTCTTTCTAAGTTAACCCAATACACGCAAAACATCTGGAATGATAAAATCACACCTTCTTACGTGTCGATTCTTCGAAAGAGTCTTCAGCGACGGTACTTGGTCGCACTTGGTGTAACCGGAATTCTGGTTCTTAGCCTTATGCTTGCCGCATTCAAAATGAAGCTTATTCTCTTCCCGCCTGACGGAATTGAAAACTTTTTTGTTCGCATCGAAGCACCGGTTGGAAGTAGTTTAGAGCAAACAAAAAGCCTCTTAAAGCCTGTCGAAGAGCAACTAAGAGAGCTTCCCACGGATGAGTGGGATAATTTTGTTACGACTGTTGGAATCATTCAGCAAGATCCCAACGATCCCAACACTAAACGCGGCAGTCAGTACGGGCAAATCGCCGTTTACTTATCTGCCGAATCCAAAAGAGAACGCTCTGCAGATGAGATTATCGCAAAACTGAAAGCAGACATTGGACAACTAAAAGGCGTGGAGCGTTTGACATTTGATAGAGTCAATCCCGGCCCACCCGTGGGAAAACCCATTAGCGTTGCAATCCAAGGTAAGGAGTATTCAGATATTCTTCCTGCTATTGAGCAGCTTACGAGCTACCTTAAGACAATCGACGGTGTCTTAGATCTGACAGACACTTATACTCTCGGCAAAGAGGAGCTTCGTATAAAGATCGACCCAAAAGAAGCTGCAGCTGCCTCTTTGACAGTCGCAGACATCGGGACTTCTGTGAGAGCCGCGTTTGAAGGCCTTGTAGCCACGTCGATTCAGAAACTAGAAGATGAGGTGGATGTAAGGGTGATGTACCCGGAAAGCGATCGCAAATCTGCGGCTGTTCTAGAAACTCTACTCATACCAAACCGTTTTCAAAACTTGATTCCGCTTGAGCAAGTGGCGCGCATCGAAAAAACTCAAAGCGTCGATACGTTTCATCATGAAGACAACAAGCGAGAGGTTCGCGTGCTTGGCGAAGTGGATACAGACAAAACTTCAGCGCGAGAAGTCGCGGCAAAAGTTATCGCGTATCAGAGCGAGCTCCTTAAAAATCACCCGAACGTTAGTCTCGACTTCGGCGGCGAAGAAGAAGACACACAAGAAAGTCTTATGAGCTTGTTTAGAGCTTTTGGTATCGCCGCCATGACGATTTTCTTGATTCTGGTGATGACCTTTAAGCAGCTGCTTCAACCTGTTATTGTTATTCTCACGCTTCCGCTTGGGATTATTGCGGTTATCTTAACACTCTTTTTGCACGGAAAGCCTTTGAGCTTTTTAGCGATGTTAGGAATCATCGCCTTGGGCGGTGTGATCGTGAACAATGCAATTGTATTTGTCGATTTCATTAACAAACGTCGCGAGATGGGTGAGGACCGATTTCAAAGTATTGTTTCGGCAGCCGGCATGAGATTAAGACCCATTGTTTTGACGACTCTCACCACAGTTGCGGGGCTGATGCCAACCGCGTATGGGATTGGGGGAAGTGATCCTTTTGTAAAGCCGATTGCTCTTGGCCTTGGCTGGGGCTTGTTTATCGGCTCGCTTCTAACAGCATTTGTTATTCCAAACGCTCTTGCCATCACCGACGACATCTCCCTCTTCTTTGGTCGCCTCTTCAAAAGAAAGGCCTAAAGGTACTAAAGGTACGGAGTCACTTGTGGGACCGAGTGCGTCAATTCAAACCAGGATTCACGCGTTCTAACTTAGTAATTGCGACTTGTTGCAGGCTTAAAGACTGTTCGTCGAAGCCCCTTCTGTATGGCGAGGTATTGGGCGGGCTCAATCTCTTTATTGTACCACTCTATCTGCTGTTCGTGACTAGCTGTATATCCGATGTCAGTGCTTAGGGAGCAGCAAATAATGCCGCTTTGATCGTTAATCGTTGAAAACGGATATTTTTCGACTCGATCGACCAATCCCGCCTTTACTGGGTTTCTGTAAACATACCGAATGGCCCACATGTAGTATTGAGGGTTTGTAATTAGCGATGCTTTGTAAGACCCGCCAAAGAGATGATTTATTCTTCCGGTGTGCGAATTCACCGTCCGAGTCGTGTTTCTTTGTATGTCTCGAGTGACGCCTCCCAATTCACTTCCTTCAATCACACTTGCGATCATATGATAATGATTCAGCATCAAAACAAACGCGTGTACCATGAGTCGGTTACTTGTAACCTGCTTGTTTAACTCATGTTTAAAGATATCCCACATATATACTTGGCCCAACGGAAAGGCCTCTTTGTTATTGGACCGTGCCGTAATGTGGTAAGGGAACTCCGCAGTATAGACGAGTTTTTTACGAGCCATAGGCAAGGCGTATGCAAACGGTGCATACCCGATTTGCTGCATTGAGTCCCACAAGTGACTCCGTACGTTTTGTACGTTTTAGGGGGAGATGGCGAATTGGAGAGCGGCTTCTTTGGTGAGAATTTTGCCTTCGAGTTGAAGCATCCAGATTTCGTGGAGTGTCTCACCGAGTTTCGACCCTTTTAAGCCTAACGCCATCAAGTCGTTTCCGCGAACCAACGGCTCTGGCGCGTAAAAACTGCTATCTAGTTCGCCAGTTTGTAGGCCACTCCTGTGTTCGTCGCCTCGTTGGCCGACTCCCTGTTCGAAAACCGTTTCATTGTTTTTTTGTTTGGCAGCCGTTCCGTCGGCACCTTGTTCGCCAGATCTTTTATTACTTCGACGTCGAAGATTTTGTTTCTCATTTTCAGCATTAGCCAACTTCAGTTTCCCTTGCCAAGCTTCCAGAGTAACAAAAATATCCTCCCACCTTTGGGTACTATCGCATTCAGAATTCACTTGCCGACCCTTCGTAGCCGATGAATCATCAAATGATGAAGTGTGAACACTCTCAAGTGCATCCGCAACAATAGTAAGCCATTGACTAAAAATCACGAAACTCTCTTGAAAAGTGATTTCGCGAAACCAACCCAGACGCGGAACATCCCCGTTGAAAACTTGCGCATACCACTGCCGCATCTCAATTATTTCTTTTTGAGTTTGAAGTGAAAGTCTCAGCTTTCCTAAATGCGACTTGTCGAACTGAAAACCCAAAAATTCAAAAAGGCACCAAAAAGCCAAGGACTCTACATCGCGAAAGCGCTGTCGCGCGCAGTACGCTTTGAAGACTTCATCAGAAACTTTCGCACCAAGGCCCAAGTCAGACACGACCAAATTTGATTTAGCAATGCCCAATTCATTGCTGGAACGGGTGGGTTTAGTCCCAGGTGATAACTCCGAATCATTGGGTTTTATGACAGATGATTCTTCCAAGCGGTTAAGGTTTTTGGCAGATGATGCATCTGAGAAGTTATTCTTTGGTGATTGTAACCCGGCAGCTTGAAAAATCTCCGCTACCCAGCCCAGTCGTTGAACAAGCTGCACGGCCTTCATAACGTCGTGCCCGAGCAATAATTTCTTCATTTCCTCGGTCATGCGTTCTTGAGAAACGCCTTTAAATACTTCGCCCTGTTCGCGCAGAGAGAGATGTTCGATTGCCTTTAAAGTTTCACTTTCAATTTCAAACCCCAGCTGACTTACAAAACGCACGGCCCTCAGAAGTCTCAGTCGATCTTCGTTAAACCTTTCTTCTGAAGTGCCAATGGCACGAATTATTTTCTTCTCTAAGTCTCGCTTTCCACCAATGGGATCGACTAAAGTGTCGGTGAACGGATCAAAATAGAGTGCATTCATCGAAAAATCCCGCCGAGCAGCATCTTCTTCAAGAGAGCCGTACTCGACGACACTTGGCCTTCTAAAATCTTTATAGCCACTTTCTTTTCGAAACGTCGCGACTTCAAATGATTCGCCTTCTTCGACAACAAGGATGATACCAAACGCTTTACCTACGGGACGGGTGTCGCTAAACACTTTCTCTACCTCATCGGGCTGCGCGTTCGTAACAATATCGACATCTTTAATCTTGCGACCAAGAAGGGCGTCTCGCACACATCCGCCCACAAAGTAAGCTTCGAAACCCGAGTCTGCCAGATTACGAACTATGCTATGTGCAACCGGAAACAGTGAGAGAATCTTGTGACGATCTATTGAAGACATCAAAAACACCTTTTTGATTACCGCTACAAAACAGAAGGAGCAAAAATGGCGTGCATCAAGGCCAGTAGGTACAAATTTATCAAGGAGAAAACTCTAAAGAACCTGTGTGCCCTCAAGTAGACTCCGCCATTAAACAGAGCATCTCAAACATAACGTCAACTCCGACGAGAGTTGTTAGGTCGGCATGATCGTACGGAGGAGAAATTTCTACGATGTCGCCTCCGACAAGATTCTTAACTTTCAAGCTTCGCAGAATTCTTTGCACTTCGTAGGTCGTCAGCCCGCCCACAACGGGCGTACCCGTGCCGGGTGCATACACGGGGTCTAAGCAGTCCACGTCAAACGTTATATAGGTCGGCAAATCAACAAAAGTGGGCAAACTGGCCAGCACAGATGACAAATTCTGGTCGCGTATGTCATCTATAGTAAGGCCGCGCAGTCCATGTTTTGTCACAAATTCTTTGTCTTCGCCCCCTGCAAGTGGGCCCCGAAGCCCAATCTGAAAGGATTTTTTGGGATCGATCAATCCCTCTTCGATGGCATGTCTTAAGAATGATCCATGGTGATACTCTTGCTCCCATGCGGCCGGGTAAGTATCGAGATGGGCATCAAAATGAATCAAACACAGCGGCGACTTCATCTTTTTTTTGACGGCCCTTAAAAGTGGAAGCGTGACCGAGTGATCTCCTCCCACGGCGACAAACTTTTTACCGCTATCAACAACTTTACCCACATACTTTTCGATGCGATCATAGGTGGACTTCAAATCCACAGGAACTACCGGGCAATCCCCAACATCTGCAATCCTGAGCGTTTTAAAAAGATCAACCTCTCGGCTCCAGTGATAAGCACGCCCTAAAGACGAAAGTTCTCTCACTTTTGTCGGCGCAAACCTGGCCCCCGGCCTGTAAGAGAGACCGCCGTCAAAAGGGACTCCAAAAAGAGCTACATCAAAGTTTTCATCAATCGATACATGGGGAAGTCTAAAAAAAGTTTTCACCCCGGCAAAACGCGGAAGATCTCGTCCGCTCATTGGCTTAAATTCCATATTTCATCTCACTCCCTCAAACGATATTCGAACACTGAGTCTTTCGCCAAAGCTTACAAAATAAAACACACCTTTGCACTGTTTTGCGTGGATTGGCTCACCCAGCTCTCGTAGCCCCCAACCCCTTGAAACTCGCGAACTTATAGTCATTGAAATAGCAATATAGCTTTCAGAGGGGCTTTTCTTCTAATCTAGCTACTGAAGCGCTACGCCATTTATAAAAAGTTTGTTCCTCTGGTTCGAGTATTTCAGTTATTTTAGTATGGTGCAAAAACAACTAATGAAATGGTATTCAGCGAACAAGCGCCCTCTTCCTTGGAGAGAAACCCTAGAGCCCTACGCCATTTGGATCTCTGAGGTGATGTTACAACAGACAACAAGTGAGGCCGTGCGCCAGTTTTATTCTAAATTTCTTGAAAGATTTCCAACTGTTGAAAGCCTTGCACAAGCACCTCTTGAGGACGTTTATGAACTTTGGGCGGGCCTAGGCTACTACTCACGGGCTAGAAATTTACACAAAGCCGCTCAGATTCTGGCCCATAGGGGATTTCCAAATAATTACCAAGAACTACTCGAACTACCTGGCTTTGGCCCTTACACGAGCCGAGCAGTCAGCAGCATCGCGTTCAATGAGAATGTAGGAGTTGTCGACGGCAACACCATACGAGTGCTCAGTCGATGGCATGCAAAGAAGATTAAATGGTGGACCACGCCCGGGCGAAAAGCTGTGCAAGAACTTGCTGACAGTTTTGTTTCCGGCAACGACGCACGCTCACTTAACCCTGCGCTGATGGAACTTGGAGCTTTAATATGCAGCCCCACAAAGCCCAAATGCACGCTTTGCCCTCTGGTATCTAGTTGCGCAGCCAACCAAAAGGATATGGTCGACAAGCTGCCTCTAAAAAAAGTAAAACCGACCCAAGAGCTTTGGATCTGGAAGCCAGAAATCACTCTCTCGCCAAAAGGACTCTTTTTGACAAGAGCTCACACGACTCCGTTTCTTAAAAATCATTGGTCACTTCCAGGAAAGGCAGAGATCGTGAAAGTAGCGCCTAAGGCTTTCGCAATAAAACATACAATTACAAAACATCAAATCTACGTTGTGCCAAAAATGAAGCCCTTTCCTTTTTTAGCAAATAAATTTGGAAATGATTCTCGAAGAAATTCAACCCGGCATGTCTCTGTAAATACTAAGTGCGCTTTGGCTAGTCTCAATACAAATACAAATACAAATACAAATACAAATGCAAATGCAAATGCAAATTCGAATGCAGACGCAGATACAAACTCATTTTCAGACTCTGCGACGCAGATCTGGGTTCCGCTAAATCAAGTTAAAAGAATAGCACCGTCCTCTCTTATTACGAAAATACTAAAGAACTCCGGGCTTGTAGTGGCTCTTTTTGGTCTCTTAATGGGATGCCAAATCGCAAAGAAAATGGAGACTTCCAGCGCTACTGACCCCGCCCTTGATCGACTCCAGCAGGAGCAAATCTTTGGAACATTGAAAAACCACAATCTAAAACTCATACACACTTTGCCGATTGAGGTTCAAAAGATTGCGAAGAAAGATGACGACTCACTCTTCGTTTTAGCACTTTCAGATTCGATGCGGCTTGCACGGCTAAGCGGTAGCGACCCCGACGTAAAAAAACAAGAAATCTACGAATATCAAATAAAGGACTCAAAATTCTCTCAGACAAGTTTTCATTCCAGTCAAATCATTGATTTTGTCAGTCATCCGCAAGAATCAGAACTGCTCTATGTTTCAGATGCGGAAGAGCGGGTGCGCAATCTTTCTCTTAAGAAATGGCTAAAGAAGAATCAGCAGTCTACTCAAGTAGAAGCCAATTCTTGCGCGGGCGGATTTGATATTTTTAAACGAAATTTAACCTCTCCAAAGATTCAAAACCTTACAAAAAGAAATGGGCTCGAGACTTTGCCAGCATTTACAAAGAATTTCAATTGCTGGGCTGAGTGTATGACAAGAGAAACCACTTCTTGGCGTATCGTTTGCCAAAGCAACTCCCAGAAGCCTGTTTCGTTTCAACTCTCGGGCCATCCTAAGTTTGTTTCTGGCAGTCAAAATGAAGATGCTCTTGTTTGGGTTCTCGCCGAAAAACCGAACACCCTCTTCATGGCTCGATCGGCCAGTTTTTCGGCTTCTGCAAAAAAATCCAAAGAAAGTGCCATTATCGAATTGGAACTCGACGGAGTCATTCGAGACATTGGCTCTACAGCAGCTGGAGAATTGCTTGTCACCTATCAAGATGGCGAAGACTACACGCTCGTATCGTTCAGCAAAGGTTGTGCAAAAAAGGCTCGAGCCTTCGGACTCCCTTCAAAACTGTGGACTTACCGTTCGTTTCAAGACGAGTTTATTTTAGCACTCCCGCAAAACGGCAAAACAGACATATACCTCTTGTCCAAACCTACCTTTGGAGAGTGCGACAAATCTCTCTACGAGCAAGCCTTCGGTCTATAAAACGGGACTAAAATTAGTCCGCCTGGCTGTGAGTAAGAGTAGGTATTGCTAGACCTCTTAAGGGGCAATATCCTAAAACCAACGGCGGCAAATGATTTCGCAAAACATAAAGTGGAGCCCAGCAAGTCATGTCAGAACACCTTCCCCTCGTAGTTTTAGGGTGCCTCACGCTTTCAGTAGCACTAGTTGCCTCTACGAAAGGCACAGTGCGCGCCGAACTACAGAAGACCTCGCAAAAAGTCTCCGCGAAGATCGCAGAAAACCCTGAGTTACTGAGAATTGATATTGACGAAAATGTTTATTTTTCAGGCGCGGCAACCATGAACTGGAGAGCGCTATCACGAGACTCCGAGAAGTTAACCCTGCGTAAAACATCAGCCTCCGAGACACTCGACAATGTTAAAGAGCCTTCCGCGGAGAGGTTTGATGAAACTTTACAAAACGACAACAAAATCAAAGTCAGCGCTGATGAAATTTTGGAAAACGACAGCATCAAAGTGAATGATGGTGAGACTTCTTTAGGACTTTTAACACTGGAGTGGAAGCAGACGGGTAATGGAATATCTATCGATAAGTTTGTTTCGTCGTGGATGAAGGATTACCCCAAATTTGGTTATCAAATCGAAGAGTCCAAAGTGTTTGGCCTTCTCAATGAAAAAGCTCACTTTCTAGAACTCACCAAAAAGAACTCCGAAACTCGTCTTAGCCAATACGTGCTTAAAAAAAACTCACACCGTTTTGTTTTTACCTGCGTCTCCCAAAAAAGCCAGTGGGCGACCCTTCGTAAAGAATGCCACCGACTTATTATGTCGCTAAAATCGACTGAAACCCCGCACTAGCAAACGTCATTGCCACTTCGTTAAATGTAGAGCGGAAATGTATTTCAATAAACAGCAAGGCGCGACGCGGAGGCACAGCTAAATTACGTGCAACGTCACACTTCGTTGGCAAAGCATCAATACCATTGTCCTCGACTAGCGGAAAAGGCTTCGAATCGCTCCGGTGATCTTTGAAATAATCGATCCGTCTTTTGAAGAGCTTGCAGACTTCGCCGCATGACGATGAGAAGAGCTTCGAGATTTGGCTCTGTAACTCTGACCTTTTCGTTGTTGATTATTATCCTTAGATTTTTGCGCCTCGCCGCTAGAGCCCCGTTGTGTAAGAGTGTCTCGTTGACGATTTCTTCTATCGGATCGCCGCGCGTCGGAACGCGGCGGAGACGAGGTGCCCCTGGAGTGTTGGCCTGCGCCCGTTACCGGCGCTCCACCTGCACTACTCGCTTCGTGATGCGTTCCATCTCTACGAGGGCCCCGAGCCCTTGGAGACCTTTCATAAGAGCCTCCTTCGGCAGCCTCTCGATCACTACCTGCACGCGGCGGCCGAGCTCCTCTTTGGGTGGAGCGTCTCGAACTATCGCGACCCTTGCCATTTCCTCCGCGACCAGCGCCCGGAAAGGGCTGAGTCGGCATGCGACTTCGCTTATCTCTAAGATCTCGATCTTGCGGAAAGGGCTCAAACTTTTCAACGAGTTCGCCCTCTTCTATCCAGCCGACTTTTAGCGGAGATTTTAAATAGGTCTCAATTCTTTGAAGGGCTTCAACGTCGCGATCGCCAACCAAACTAACGGCAGCACCTTGTTCTTCGGCGCGCCCAGTTCTGCCAATTCTGTGCACGTAGTTTTCAGCGTCATCGGGCAAATCATAATTGATAACAAGATCAACGCCTTTAATATCAAGGCCCCTAGCTGCAAGGTCCGTCGCTACTAAAATATTTCTACCTGATTGGGTTTTGAACTGCTCGAGCACGCGATTTCTCTGAGCCTGAGTTAATAGACTTGAAATGCCAACAGCGGCAAATCCGTTGCTGCTGAGAAATTGCGCCAATCTCGGCACATTATGTTTAAAATTAGAAAAGATAATACACTGCTCTGGGCTTTGCCTTTTTAAAATAGAAAGAAGCACGCGAGGCTTTTCATCGTGACCGATGTGCAAGATCTCATCTGCCACGTTCTCTGCTTTGACTTCGTCTTTGCTCAAGTTAAGTTCAACGGGGTTTGCTTCAAATTCGTAAGCAATGTATTGAACTTCAAAATTAAGAGTCGCGCTGAAGACGAGAAACTGTCTCTCTCGGGGAATTCGCTGAAGCAAAAATCTCATATCGTCTTTAAAGCCCATATCAAACATGCGATCAGCTTCATCAAAGACAACTGCGCGGACGCGCTTTGGGTTAAAGTCGTGTGACTTGTAAAGATCAATAATTCTGCCCGGCGTGCCAATCACAAACTCTGCACCCGCCTGGAGTCTTTCTTTTTGAGGTTCGTAAGCCATTCCGCCATAAAGCACAGCCGCAGAAAGGGAGCTCTCGCCTTTGAGACTTTGAAATGCTTCGCTGACTTGTTCGGCCAACTCGCGCGTTGGCACCAACACCAGCACGCGGTCCCCGTGAGTCCAATGATCAAAGAGTCTCAGAGAAAGCGGACCACTCTTTATCTCGGCAGTTTCGGAACTTGCTTGAACCAATCCATTTTTGGGAGCGGCTTCATCTGTAGCACTCGCCATAGCAGCTGAACTTTCAACAGCTTTAGTATGGAGAGCTGTCGCTTCCATCGACCTTAAAACCCTGTCGATGAGCGGAACCAAAAAGGCGGCTGTCTTGCCCGTTCCTGTCTGCGCTAGGCCGCTGATGTCTTTTCCTTCAAGAGCTAAAGGTATCGCAGCCTCCTGAATGGGAGTGCATTCTTTATATCCTAGCTTCTGGGTGGATTGAAGGAGAGTAGGATGAAGCTCAAATTGCCCGAAATTCAATGGATGTCCTCACAGCATTTACAACATGATGCATTGCAGTTTTATATCTATGGCTCCTACCTTTGTCAAAAGGCAATAACATGAACCAAGCCGTCGTAAAGTTCTTTTTGCCTACCGGGGCCTCGTTGCGTTCTACTATTAAGGGTAGCTTTTGAAGCCTCTAAGCTGATCCCATGTTCAAAAATAGATTTTTGAACGATTTAGCCGACTCTGCGCCTCTGACGCAGCTTTTGCGAGGAGCAAATGGCCCGAAAGATTTACAAATGCAAATTGTCGCAGCTAGGACACCTCACGCCGACGGTGAGGGAGCTCGTCTTTGACATTCTCGAAGGAGAAAAACTTGAGTTTGAAGCGGGACAGTTCGTTATGATGAGGGTTCCCGGCGGCGAAAAACCCTCTCTGAGAGCTTATTCCATAGCTTCTTCTGATGCGCTTTCCACTCAGTTCAAATTGCTCATTAAACTCGTACCCGGCGGCGTCGCATCTGAGTTTGTCGAAACCTACTGCAAGGTAGGAACGGTCGTCGAGTTCACGGGACCTTTTGGCAAGCTGTTGTTTCAGGAACCTCCTGCTAAGAAAGTTCTCTTTTTTTGCACGGGAGCCGGACTGTCTCAGCACATCTGCATGTTAGAATCAAAAGCCCACAAATACCCAGAAACAGAATTCTACCTTTATAAAGGCGCCTTGAGCGAAAAAGAAATCTACTACAAAGACGTGCTTCAAAATTTAAAAGAGAAACTACCCCAGTTCAAAAAATACGAATTCACAATTGATGATGGCTCTGCCACCTGGCAAGGCCGCACCGGATATGTTAATCAGTTCCTCGACGAGTTCGACCTTGCTAGCGATATCCAGATCTATTTGTGCGGCAATCCTAATATGATCAAATCCATGAAAGCAGATTTGGAGCGCAAGGGCTTCTCTAAGGACCGCTTATATGC
Organism: Bdellovibrionales bacterium CG10_big_fil_rev_8_21_14_0_10_45_34; assembly: GCA_002778785.1. Classification (GTDB taxonomy): domain Bacteria; phylum Bdellovibrionota; class Bdellovibrionia; order Bdellovibrionales; family 1-14-0-10-45-34; genus 1-14-0-10-45-34. Next base: position 141,083 of record PEZS01000011.1, read on the forward strand.
TGAAGCCTTCTATTAAATTTTGATGAACCTACAGACTCAAACAGTCTGGTTGCTCCGAAGTGTTGCCATAGTCGTTTCATGCAGTCACTTTGTAGGGCTAGCAGAAAGCGTGCCTTCAAAGAAGTTTTGAAGAGTCGCAATGAACTCTTTTGGCTTGTCAAAGTGAACCCAGTGGGCGGCGCCTGGTATTTCCACGCCGATGCACAAGGGCGCAGCGGCGAGCATTTCTTGATATTCTCCAAGACTTAGCTCATCCGATAGTTCGCCCCTTATAACAAGTGTGGGGTTCTGGATGGCCTTCCATTGCTCCCACGAAGATTCCGTCCGCCCTTTTGTCACGCTCTCAAGTATAGCGCCACGTTCAAATCGCCAATCATATTGGTCGCCTTCTTTTTGTTCTATATTCGACTTCAAATAGGCATTTAGGGTCGGTTCAAACACACCCTTTTCAAAAAAGGAATTCATAGTGTCGCGGCTTTTAAAGGGAGTTGGCACTTTATCCAGAATTCCGATTATTCCTTGAATAGCCTCTGGCCTGGCTGATGGGCCAATGTCTTCGACAACTAATTTTTCGATGCGACTCGGGTTCTCAGAGGCAAAATGAATCGCATTTCGCCCGCCCATCGAGTGACCCACTAGATGAAACTTGCGCCAGCCCAGATGATCCACAATTTCAAGCAAGTCAGTTGCATAATCGCTCGGATGGTATCCAACGAGGTTCTTCACGGACTTTCCGTGCCCTCGTTGATCATACGTTAGTATCTCATATTCCGATTCGAATGCGCGGGTGACACTCAACCAATTGTTCAGATAACCCATGAGGCCATGCAAAAAAACAATTCTACCCTTGAGGGGGTGTCCGACGATGCGGGCTTGAAATTTATTAAGCAAGAGAAAATTCTGCATGAGTGATGCCAAGTTTAGCACGCCAATATCGGGCATGTACAGTTGACCGCGGCGCCTGAACTCGTCATGATCTTGCGGCAATGGTTGATATCATAAGACGACCACATCTCTGTGCTGACTGGGTTCATAATGACGCCCGGCAGATTGTTAAAACTCTTAAAGGGCGAGGGTTTGAAACCTATCTCGTCGGCGGATGCGTGCGCGATCTGCTCGCTGAAATTCATCCCAAAGACTTCGACATTGCAACCGCTGCGAGTCCCCAGCAGGTAAAACGAGCAATATACAATAGCTACATTATTGGTCGCCGATTTCGCCTGGTTCTGGCAAAGCGAGGTGTCGACCAATACGAAATATCCACCTTTCGAAGAAGTCCCACCATTGAAGACCTACAGAACGAAGACATCTCCGGGGATAATTTTTTTGGTACAGCAGAAGAAGATGCTGTACGTCGCGACTTTACGATTAACGGTCTTTTTTACGACCCTGTTGAAGATAAATTGACCGACTACGTTGGAGGAGGTCGAGATATCGATCTTCGTTTAGTGCGAATGATCGGAGAGCCCGAAGTCCGCCTGCGCGAAGATCCTATACGCATCCTCAGAGCCATTCGTCTGGCTGCAAAACTCCGCTTTGATATTGATCCCCATTTGCGCCAGGCAATGGTGAGTGAAGCCGAACACCTAGTGTCGTCGGTTCTGCCTCGAAAGCGTGAGGAGTATCTTAAGGTCCTCAGGTTGTCCGACCCAATACCCGCCCTTTTTGAAATGAAGGATCTGGGAATCCTAAAATTTTGCCTTCCAGAACTTGATACACTTTTTGATAGTTCAGAGCTCACAGCCCGTTTTGGTTGGCTTATGAGACAAAGTCGTCAATTTGTAGGAGACGACTGCTCGCCGACCGAGCTTTTTGCTTTTTTTCTGACAGCATATATTCATGCGGGACAAGCAGATCACGAGGGGCACGAAGAATTTCAGAAAGCATTTCACCAAGAGGCCAACATCACCTTTCTCAAGCAGGGTCTTGGCTTGTTTCAAACAGAAATTCGACTTATTGCTGCGGCCCTCGAAATTGTTCCGAATCTTAAAGACGCAGGTGGATTTTCTCGGAAAGGGTTACGCCGCCAGGCTGCTTTTTTAAGCCACGAATCCCTTCCACTTGCTTTGGTTTTGGCCCGCATGCTGCACGAAATCAGTGGCGAAGAGGCCACCTACTGGGAGTTGCAGCTCAGCAATCATAAAACCTTTGCCACAGCGCCGAAACAGGCGGTAAAAGAGGGCTTTTAAGAGGTGAGTTATGAGTCTTGGCCCTATGGAGCTCTTGGTCATATTAGGTATTGTGCTTTTACTTTTTGGGCCATCCAGGTTGCCTGGTTTAGGCAAATCCATCGGTGAGGCCATCCGCGGATTCAAAAAAGGTATCGCAGACGATGAAGTCGATGTGACGGCCAAAGATTCCACCGCGAAATATTCTTCAGAAAAACTCGAATCTGCTAAAAAATCAGAATCCGTAAAATCCCACACCGAAGACAAATCAAAAGTCTAATCAGACGAACAACTCAGACCTCCGGCGAGCGTGAAGCGTTCGCACGCGTCAGCTGCGACGCCGGCGAGAACAGGAGTCCGTGTCTGAGGGTACGCCAACTCATTGAGCTAAAGTGTGTCTGTACTTCTTTCTCCTTAACTCAGACCTCCGGCGAGCGTGAAGCGTTCGCACGCGTCAGCTGCGACGCCGGCGAGGACAGGAGTCCGTGTCTGAGTTAAGGAGAAAGAAGAAAAGACACACTCCTGCGCAATTAAAAATAAGATTGAATTGTGTGAGCCACTCCCACGCCATCTAGCTTGTGAAAGCGATAGAGATCTTCTGGAGTGCCACTTTCGCCATAAACATCATTCACACCGATACGAACTACTTTGCAAGCAAGCCCCAGCCCGCTTGTGACTTCACTCACGGCTGCGCCTAGTCCGCCAATCACACTATGGTCCTCGGCTGTGAAAATTGTTTTAAACTGCGATGCGTACTTTTCGATCGAGGCTCGATCAATAGGCTTTATTGATGAAACATTCACGACGCCAACATTTAATCCTTTAGTCGACAATTCTTTTGAAGCTTCAAGAGCCGAACCCACAAGTGCGCCCGTTGCGAACACTACCGTGTCGCTACCTTCTTTAATTGTATGCGCCTTACCGGGCTCGAAGCGATAGTTTTCACTATGAACTCGGGGAAGATCTTGCCGAGACAACCTAACATAAGCCGGGCCTTGATGCCGGCACAGGTACTCCATCATTGCATGAGTCTCAATGTCGTCCGCAGGCTGTAGCACCAACATACCTGGCAGTACGCGCATACATGCTAAATCCTCGAGCGCCATCTGACTGCAGCCATCTTCGCCAATACCCACACCAGCATGCGTACCAATGAGTCTCACATTGGCTTGTGCATAGCCAACGGTGACTCGAATTGTGTCAAAACGCCCAGACAAAAAAGCTCCAAACGAACACAAAAATGGCACCTTGCCCGAGAAGGACATACCAGCTGCCACACCAATCATGTTGGCCTCTTGAATGCCCATCTGAAAGAAACGATTCGGATATTTTTTCGAAAAGCCCTCTGACTTTGTACTTTTTGAGAGGTCCGCATCGAGAACAACCACTTGCGGGTAATCCGCACCGAGCTGCACAAGAGCTTCACCAAAACTAGCACGCGTTGCTTTTTTCTGAACTGCTGTCATGACGATTACCTCTCTAGCTCTTTCATTGCTTGATTGAATTCATTTTCGTTGGGTGCGGAGCCATGCCACTTGTTGTCGTTTTCCATGAAAGAAACGCCTTTGCCTTTTACTGTCTTTGCGACAATCAAGTGAGGTTTGCCTTTTAGTTGTGAGCATTTCAGAACCGCTTGATGGATCTGCTGCATGTTATGCCCATCGATCTCTTCGACGTGCCATTTAAAAGCTTCAAACTTGGCTTTGATGTCTCCAAGATCCATCACATCTTTTACGGTACCGTCGATTTGGTAACCATTCGAATCTAAAAAGACGATCAAGTTGTCGAGCTGGAAATTGCCCGTCGACATAGCGCACTCCCAAATCTGACCTTCTTGTGTTTCGCCATCGCCGATAAGACAAAATACCCGAGCTGGGTTGTTATCCATACGAAGAGACATGGCCATACCCTGAGCGACGGAAAGTCCCTGGCCCAACGAACCCGTTGATGCTTCAAGCACAGGCATTCTCACTCTATCAGGGTGCCCCTGAAAAGGGCTCCCTAACTGGCGAAAGGTTGCCGTCTCTTCAATGTTAAAATAACCTCGAAGCCCCAGCGCCGCATAAAGAGCCGGCACGCCGTGACCCTTGCTAATAACAAAACGGTCGCGATCTTCTTTAAGAGGATTTTTTGGATCCACATTCATGTCATTGAAGAAAAGCTCAGTGATGATATCGATGCAAGAAAGCGAGCTCCCCGGATGCCCCGATTTGGCTTCAAAGATCATTTTGATGATCCACTTACGAGCTTCGTGTGCTACTTTTTCTAGCTCTGATTGCTTTTCTTTAGAAAGATCTGACATAAAACCTCACCTGAAGTTGCGTGGCCGTTTGATACGCAAAACCCCAGATGTGCCACTGATTCGGTGGAAATTCAAGGCGCCTACAGCCGTCGCTCATGAAAGTTCAAGTCAACTCTTATGAATTTACGGCCGGCACCCAAATGCCGGCTACTTATAGAAAATAGTGATCATCCGAACTATCGAGACACTAGAAGAAAGTTAAATAGCTTTGTTGTATCGCCTGGATCAGCTCCTGCACAGTTAATTACCTGTTTGCCTGTGCCATTAGCATTAGAGACCGCCATACATGCCACAGTTCCACTACCTGACGGTGAAGTTAATGTGCCAGCCATCAAGCCTGTCGAAGGACTGTTAAGCGCAGAAATATTTAAAGATACAGTATCAGAGCTTGTTGTGTCAGTATCTACATCCGTCACAATATTACCCGTACCAGTGATAGAGCTTGAGGCACCAGTCAAAGTAAATTTAACCACCTTAAACTTGTTCCCGGTAGACTGCCCACCCATATAAACGAATCCTGAGTACGTTCCAGAATAAGTCGTGCCAGTTATAGATGTGACCGGTAATCCAAATATGTAAGTAGATTGAGTTGGGTCGGCTGTAGCCGTGTTTACAATCGCCCCGCCATTCGAGGTAAGATACATGGTCGACGTGTCGCCAGGAACACCGACAGTCATAATCCCACCTGAACACGTTGAAGCGGTAAAAGTGTTGGCGCCTAAGTCAGTCGTAACAGCGGCAAGAGAGTACCTAGTGGCTACGCTGGCGACTCCGGAAGCGGCTGAGTATGTGAAAGTTCCAAAAGTATCCTGAGTCCCACTTGACACGTCTGAAGAATCAGCCTGCTTTACTATAACCCAGTTCGCATTAAGCGCGCTCGAAGGACAAGCTCCTGCGGAAACAGCCGCAACCACTTGATCTGGGTTTCCTGAATCAATCGGTTTTATAAATAATGCCATACCGGGCACCTCAAGGCCATAGGCCGCACTACCCGCCGCAGGCGCTCCAGTGCCCGAAGAGCTAGTGACCGATAGTTTTTTAAATCCGTTTACGTCAGTCCCCGTTGCCGTGACGGTCATATCTGCTGACGTGTCCGACGAGGAAGCGTATTTGTTAATTGTGTAAGTTGCACCTGTGGCGGATACCGTGTAGTGAGAGCCAGGCCCGCTATACGAGTAGGCGGATGCGGCGGGTGTGGTGCTTTCGTTTTTTGCACAGCCTGCAAGTGCTAGCAAACTAGTTATCAGATATGTAACATTTTTTACTTTGTTGCGACTCATTTAAGTGATTCCTCCAATTTTTAAAACTTTTTTTAAACTCCTAAAAACAAACTCAATAAAAAACCAAAAGCCTTTCTTCGTTCAATTGCAAACCTTGTCCAAGAAACCAGACATTGCTTGGCTTTCGTGTACCAACTCACAAAAGTCCAACCTCTCTTATTTTGGCGACTACTTATCTATTTTGAACGAAATTCTAGCGCCCCACCGACTTAAGAGTTGATTCCAGTTCTAAAGATAGAACCAAAATGCGAGGTAAGGGTAAAGCGTTGTGAATGTACCTGTAGCTCCAGAAATCTCGGTGCCGCTTGAAGTTAACTTGGTGTACTTTAGTTGGCGGTAGCTAATGTGAGGGCCAAACGCAAACGAAGAGATATTAAAACGATAACCCAAATCGACTTGAAACCCCGATCCGCTTTCATACTTAGCCGTGTTGCCCACTTCTCTCGTTGATGAGAGATGGTAGCTACCGAGAACACTGAAGTTTTCAGCGACGTAGCCGACAGTCGGGCCCATAGCATTGATTTTGGTCTCAGTCGTTGTATTGCCACTTCGGCTCGAAATCGTGTCCGCCGCGTAAACTCCGCCCAAGTAGAGACCATTCGGCATCACATAGCCGGCTCGGATGTCCGCGAAAAAGTAGGTGAGATCGGCGGTCGAAGTCGTACCCGACTGCGTAACTTCTTGCTTATCCATAATGTACGTCGCAGCCGGGCTGATGACAAAACCCGAGCCACCACCTTTTGCATGAGATGTTTGGTTTAAGAAAAGAAAAACAACAAACAATCCGTACGCAATAAAACTAAAACCTACTTTTTTAATCATAGCCGGTCCTCCCCAATGCTGGTGCAGACACTATTGCAGCAAGAGCACCCACTTCAGTCAACGCAGCCTAGACTAAGGAGCCTTTACTTAAGTGAAAGACTTTTTGAGTCACAAACGCCTCGACCTCCTCAAGGTCATGTGAGATGAGAAGCGATGGTACAGCCAATTCTGTCAGTATTTCTTTTGTCAGATTTAAAACATTTTTCTTTAGCTCTCTATCAAGAGCCGAAAACGGCTCATCCAAAAACAAAAACCGTGGCTCAATCATCAGCGCGCGGGCAATTGCGACTCTTTGCCTTTCGCCGCCAGAAAGCAAACCTGCCCTTCGATCGCACAAATGACCGATTTCAAACCCCTCTACCAACCTAGTTAGCAACTTGCCGCAGCGAGTGGAGTCAATCTTGTGCGCCCGGGCACCAAATAAGATGTTTTCCCTGACGCTGAGGTGGCTAAAAAGATCTAGTGTCTGAAACACAACCGAAACTTTCCGTTGCTTAAAGCTCAGCGGCATCACATCAGTGTCACCAAAGCGCCATCTCAACCCCGCACAGTTCTCGAGGCCCGAAAGAATTCTGACGATTGTGCTCTTTCCAGAACCGGATGGGCCCATGAGAGCTGACAGACCTTGGTCGGGAATATCCCAGTGCTTGATAGAGAGGTGGAACCCCTTCTTAGCAACATTTAAATTTTCGACTACAGACACTTAAGCCTCATAAAACGAGTTTTAGTTTCTCAAATACTTAGGCGGTTTGGGCCAAATAAAAAACAACACCGCACCCAATGCAAGAATTAAGAGCAATAGCAACATACCATCGGCCAAACGGTAGCTAGAAATCAAGGCTTGAGCCTGAAGTGCGAGTGTTTGAGGGCGATCGAAGAAAGCTCGTGAAATGGCAAAATCGCCCATAGCGTAAACGCCAACAAGTACACTCACAAATCGCAATCGCCCATAAACCTGAGGGAGTAAAACCTTCCAGAGGATGCTCCACTTGTTCGCCCCAAGAAGTTTCGCTGCTTGAATGTCTGAAGTGTATGCGAGAAAAGCACTGTGCGCATAGCCCCTTAGTAATGACGGCCCAAGGCTCAAGGTCATGAGGCCACCTAAAAAGATGACGGCGAGAAGTCCTTCAGTGAGTAGCAGCTTAATTCTTACAACGAAGGCAACAAATGCCAAAAGGCTTGCGCTTAAGCCCACCCACGAGAGCTGCAAGTTGTACCAGGGTCGATAGAAAAAGAGAGCACAAACCCCAATACAAAATCCAAATGCAAGAAGACTTGAAATCAGACCTATAAGAAACGTGTAAAGCAATGAGTGGATTAAGTAATTTTGAGGCGTGGCTTCTATAAGAGAAAAGCTACTTCCGAAAAGCACTCTCAGATAGCTAAAGCAGATTGCTAAAGAAGCCATCAGTGCTAACAGAGAATACCTTCTTTGGCCATAGTTTAACATTGTAGTCGATGAGGATCCTGAGTGTCTGACCGGGTCATGAGAACTCATTCGATTTAGAAGTCCAAACATCATTACGACAAGGATGGTTTGAAGCAGCGACACTCCGAGCGCCTGCTTCCAAGTTTCGGGCATCATCGCCAAATCCCAAACCAATAGTTCTACCGAATAGATTTTTGATTTTGAGGCAATGAGCGGAATCGAAAAACTCATAAAGGCATATACAAATACAGAAACCGCTGACCAAATGATGGTGGGTTTTAGTTTGAAAAGGCCTATCTTAGACCAAAACTGAAAGCCAGATGCACCCAAAACTTTAGAGACCTCAATTGCTACCAACATATCTTGCTGGTGACAAGACTTAGAGATCGACACGGCCACAAAACCCGCCATCACTAAAGTGTGCACAAACACAATACCCGTCAAACCATACGGGAACGGATGCCATAAAAAGAACGCCGCGAAAATAGCAAACAAAGAAGGCAGTAAAGTAGGAAGTAACGCCAGGGACTCGAAGAACCTGCGCGATTTGGCGCCAAAGGAGCTAAGTCCAATGCCGCCGATTACACCGAGCAAACTGCATGCTAAGGCCGACATGAGCGCCTGAAGGAAGGTCAAAAAAAAGGTTTTACTTAAAAGTGACCACTCAGGCAGGGCTACTCCCTGAACGATGGCTCCTCCCATAAGAAAGGGAAGCAGCAGTCCTAAAAGTGTGAGAGCGGCCAGCGCTAGTAGGACTTTATCCAAAGTTCGTTTATTTCTTTCGGCTTTAAGAGAGAATTTACACTTTGAAGTTGGAAATCTTCATAAGGTTTCCAGGCTAAGTCCGTAACTTCAGTTCGTGCTGGAAGCATATAGTTCTTGAGCGAAATCACTTTTTGCCCCTCAACACTTCCGATCAAAGCAAGAAACCTTTGGGCGTTTGCGAAGTTTTTTGTGTGACTCACAATGGCCGCATATTCTACCTGATAAGGATGGCCCGTCTTAAATCGCGCTAGCTCGTAGTTGAGATTTCCTTCGGCAAAACGATGATAAGCAGCAGAAGTGGTGTAAGTAAAAACAGCTTCAGCCTGGCCAGAAGTAAACGCAGCATAGGCATCACTCCAAGAAGGAAAAACCCCGGCAGCTGAACTTTTGACGAATCTAAAAGTATCTAGACTCAGCTGTTTATCCGCAACCCCCGCTGTCAACCAAGCAATGAACTGAAACCCTGCGCTGCTTGAGCGCGGATCAATAAGAGCAATGCGCGGGGTCTGCTCTAGAAAAGATTTCCAACTATCGTAGTCATGGATTAACTGCTTACCAGTTGTATTTTCGGTTTTGCGAATGAAGGTCAGCGGGGCCCAATCAAATGGATAAAAAGCGTCTAACTGATCAGAGGCTAAAACTCGCTCGTCGAATTCACTCAAATCCAGCAGATGTTGCCGAACAGGTAGAGCTTCCACTCTGGAAATAGTGTAGTCGTCGATACCCATTAAAACGTCCGCTGGTGTGCCGTCCTTTTCAAGAGTGACTCGGTTTATCATTTCAACGGCGCCGCCTGCATCTACCCATTTCAGACTACACTTTGTCTTCTCATGGAACATTTTAGCGAGCTCTGGGCCAGGGCCCCAACCTGCTACCATGGAAGTGTAGGAGTAAACGGTCAATCCGCATTCAAGAGCGGAAACTTCAGGCTTTTTTTGAAAAAGAAATCTAGAAACGAGAACGATAATTAGTAGTCCCAGAATGGCGAACATAAAGTAGCGGGCACTCTGAAGGTCTGAAATTCGAGGTTTCATTTTTACTCCCAATTTCTCGATTCCCCTCCCCACAAATTAAATACTTAGATTACCACCAAATCCCTCGATTCCTCTTATAAAAGAAGTAATCAAACCCCAAACACCTACCCGCTCCGAACCAAAGAAGCACAATCACAACGACCATCATGAGGCTGTGAAATTGAGACTCTACTGACGTTGTTAACTCTAGTTGATGCGCTAGTAACAAAATTGCCAAAATGCTCAGCGGACGCACTAAGTAACCTAACACATAGCCGATACCTACAAGAAAGTAAGAAACAATTAAGAAGACGGAAAAAATTTTCCAGTTCGGGCTTACAATTTGCACCAAAAAGTTTTCATACCAGTGTGAGGTTGCGCCGATGGAGAGCCCCCTTTCCAAAGTCGAAACCAAATGAGGCTCGCGTGTCCAACCCAGGGATATCCATTCAGAGGCTTCGTGAGTAAAAAAAATCCCCACATAAATTCGCAGAAAAGCCAAAGGGAACAAATGCCCCACGTATTTAAAACTTTCAAAAAAAGCGACAATCATGGCTCATAATTCCCCGGTATCCGACAACCTGTCAAACACCCTTGCGCGGGCAAATGCTTTCTAAATGACAAGAGTCACACAGAGGCTTCCTCGCCTTACACACGGCCCTTCCGTGATAAATAAGAAGATGAGAAAAAACGACCCAATCCACCTTGGGGATCACCCTCATTAGCTCCAGTTCAATGACTTCGGGAGTTTTTCCTTTTGCAAGCCCCAGGCGTTGGCTCAACCTAGATACGTGAGTATCTACTACCATTGCAGCAATCCCAAATGCATTGCCTAAAACAACATTGGCTGTTTTGCGTCCAACTCCGGGCAATTGGCTCAACTCTTCGACGGACTTTGGGAGAATATCGGCATAAACTCCGTGCACCGTCTTAGCGCAGGCGACCAAATTTTTGGATTTGTTCCTGAAAAAGCCTGTCGATCTAATGATTTCTTCGAGATCATTTTGATCAGCCTCAGCCAGAGCTCCAAAATCTGGATACCTCTTGAACAAATGTGGCGTGACCTTATTGACTCTCTCGTCTGTGCACTGAGCAGAAAGGACTGTCGCGACGAGGAGCTGGTAGGGGCTGCTGTGATCGAGTGAGCACTTTGCTTCCGTGTACTGCGCCTTTAACCTTTTAATAACTTCTCTGATTCTTGGGCCGTCTGGCTTGATCTTATTCTTCGCCGTCATTGCCGATCGCCTCGACCGGGCAACCTTCCATAGCCTCTCGACAAAGGTCTTCTTCTTCTGGAGAAAGTGGCTGTTTGGCTAGAAATGCGTGGCCGTTGTCTTCATCCATTTTGAAGTTATTAGGCGCGGCGGTAACGCAGGCGTCGCAAGCGATGCAAGTCTGGTCTACATAGAATTTTCCGGGAGCGTTATCATCCCATTTCTGACTTTTGTCTGACATTTTGTCCTCAAACCGAATGGGCATTATCTCCAATTTCTGAGCACTGTCAAACGTAGACCTCAGTGCGCCGGTGCTCGCTAAAGAGCCCTAACGTTTGGACTTCTCATAGCTCTAAGCCCCTACAAATAGCCCACAGCGAAGCCGGCCTTCCGAAGAGATTTAGAGTCGGAGCGGGTAGGACCCATTACATCCCGGCTTTCGCTTGATAGAATAAAAGTCTAAGGGGGTGTCCATGGAAGGACCTCGTGCGCCGCAAATACAAGAGTTGAGTCGGCTTATAAACTTTTTGGACTCGGAGCTTCGTCCACAGGCCGGTTGGTCTGTCGCAGAAGAGTACCCAACAGCCCTTTCTGAAGGAAACCTGCACAACATTCGGTTCATCGAGGAAGACGGGGAAATCCTTTCTCATGCCGTTGTCCGCCCGCTGATTGTAAAAACCCCGCGAATCGCTTGGAAGGTGTCTGCTATTGGTAGCGTATTGACTCATCCAAAGTATCGAAACAAAGGGTTAAGCCGAAAAGTAATTCAAGAGTGTTTAGATCTCAGCGAACAGCAAGACTGCGACATTGCTATTCTTTGGAGCAATCTCTTTGAATTCTATTCTGCAATGGGTTTTGAACTTGCCGGCGAAGAGATCAACTTTCGCGTAGATAAGCTCATACCTACTCCGCCGCGTGAGGACCTTAAGTTTTTAGAAGGCAATCAAATTGATCCAAATGCATGGCTCAGAATTTTCAACCAACACTCAATAAACACACTTCGCACCTACGATGACGTACGAAGACTCCTAAAAATCCCAAACTCCCAGGTTATCACTGCCTGGAATTCCTCTGGTCAGCTTGCCGGGTATTTGGTCGAGGGTAAAGGCGCCGACCTTCAGGACCATGTTCACGAGTGGGGCGGAGATGTCGAAACAATCACAAATCTTCTCAACGAACGTCTTAAGCAGAAACAACAAGCTCTTCGCATTATTGTAGGACCACATTCGCAACAACTCATTGACACTCTCTCGAGCTGCGGTTTCGAAAGGCACCAAGGTTACCTTGGACTTATTAAGATTCTCAATCCCACCAAATTCGCTGCAAAGATCAGACGAACGCTTACCGCAACCATGAATTCAGATACGGCCACGTGCAGCCTCCACTTTGATGCTCAAGATAACGTCTTCATTTTGAGCTGCAAAAATGAATCTCTTGAACTTACAGAATCCCAACTTACAAAGCTTGTTTTTGGACCCGTCAAAGACCTTGGAGCCAATACTTCGGGATTTTTGCAAAGAAACAATTTGCAGGTTCCACTTCCGCTTTGGTTGTGGGGCTGGGATTCAATATGAAGCCCATCTTTCAAAAGTCCGTCGAGCCTAGCCTTCCTTTATTTTCCTCTGCCTTTCGATTTCTCATTGCCCTGTTTTTTTTAATGCTTGCAGGATGCGCAGAAGATGGACTCGAAGAACTAAAGGAAGATCTTGGCCCGCAGGTGCCTTACGAAACAAGAGATTCTGCTCTTAGCAAAGCGACCGGTGAGCAAAACCCAACCCTCATTCGCGTCGACGATTGGCATGTCAGCGAGACAAGCGCTCGTCTTCTACTTGGCGATTTTAGAACATTCTCTTTATTAGAACTGTTGGTGGTCTCTAAAGAATGGATGAACAATCAGACCATTATCAATTTGAGTCTGCGCGAAACAAAGTATGAATCAGACGGCTCTAACACCGAAGATCACTACTCAAACAGACTCGTCATCGACGACAATCCCACAAACTCGGATTTTTCAGTGGGCTATCAACCCTGTTCTGTAAATCCGCTTAAAAGAGTGCGTTTGCCAGAGGGGGCGCAGGTTCAGGTTTTTAAAATAGAATCCTCCACCCAAGTAGCCCCGCCGCCTATCCTAGTTGCCAAAAGTCCTACGTGCGGAGGCCTGAACCCCTGCTCAATGAACTACGTCAATGTGAAATTTGATGAATTGCTCTCTTTTAAAGGCGAAACACAAAGGTTCAACTGTCGATTCAAAATTTCCAACCAAGCACCGTATCTTGCCAAAGTTTTGCAAAACTGCGTAAAATATCTAGTCACTATCGAAGATGGGCGCCAAATCCCCGCGGAGAAGTGCACGAGTGTTGTGAATTTTCGAATCGGTAAAGCCGATTAAAAATACTGTTCACTTTTTTTCGTACAATTTCGGAGGTAGCTTGTGAAAAAGAAAATTGCCGTCATCTTATCTGGCTGTGGCTATTTAGATGGAGCCGAAATTACGGAAGCCATCTCTTCGCTCATTGTATTGTCTGAGCTAGGCGTCGACTACCAAGTCTTCGCTCCCAACATAATTTTTTCTGTTGTCGATCATCTCACTGGTCAACCAACTGGTGAGAAACGCAACGCTCTTACGGAGTCCGCTCGAATTGCCAGGGGCAAAGCACTTGATTTGGAAGAGCTCAATCCTGATCACTTCGATGCCATTGTTTTTCCGGGGGGCTTTGGGGCCGCAAAAAACTTGAGTACGTTTGCAGAAAAAGGGGCAAATGCCACCGTATTAGCAAGTGTTCAAAAAGTTATCGAGGCTTTTCATACCCAGTGTAAACCGATCGCAGGCATTTGCATTTCTCCTGCGGTGATTGCCACCGTCTTGGGCTCTAAAGGAGTTGAGGTGACGATAGGTAACGACCGTGCAGTTGCCGAGCAAATTGAGAAGACGGGAGCTGAACACCATGACTGCGACGTTGAAGACTATCTCACAGATCGCGACAATAAGGTCATCACAACTCCCGCCTATATGTACGACGCCAAACCAAACCAAGTGTTTAACGGCATTCGAAAGGCATTGAGGGAGCTGGTGGAAATGGCCTAAGTGCCCATTAGATACGAACGTTAGTCGGCTTTTAGATACGAACGCTAGAGGTACTTAGAGGTGAACACAATTTTGTTCAACCGTGGTACTCGTTTTTAGCGAGCAGAGGCTCAACCCATTTTTTTTCGAAAATTATTCAGAGCATTGAGGTGCGGGCTCTTCCACCAAAGCGAGCGGAAGTTTTTAGACTCACTCCGCTGGATGCTGCCGTTGGCAGATGCAACTCTTTGAGCCTTAAGCGTGCTTGGGTCTAATTTTGATATCCGCTCGTCAAACTCGTTTTGCTTACTCCCCCAAAACTGAGGATCACACACTTCGTCCGCGAAACCTATATGAACGGCCTTGTAAGAAGAGTAGGTTTCAGCACTCAACATAGAAAAATCGAGCTGAGAAACAAAAACTCGATTTACTAGTCTTGCGGCGCCGAACCAGCCCCATGAAAGACCCATCTTTCTTTGCCAAACACCAACGATCGCCTGCGGCGCCAGAATCACTCGATCAAAACAAGATAAGATTTCTAATCCTCCTCCAAAGACATCACCCTGCACCCATGCCACCTTGACACAAGAAAGTGCTGCCAACCCTTGTAAGACTTTTCGAATCAAAAGATGACCCCGTAAGCCATCTACTGAATTCTTTAGAAGAGCTTGCTTTTTTAGGTTGCCGCCAGAGCAAAATACTTTTTCACCGCTGGTAAAGTGCAACAGTGAAAACGCCTTTTCTTTTTTTAGTTGCCCAAGAAGAACTTTGAACTCCTTGGCCACGTCGCTGTCGAAGGCTCCTCCGTTACTAGATAAGTCCATATGGATTCGAGCAACAGTGCGATCGGCGCTAAAGGTGATCAAAAAATATTTCATAAAAAATCCTTCTTTTATTTTGTTACCCTAACAAGAGACAGAGAGTCACCTAAGGATTATGAGGCCGCTGAGTCTACTCTGGCTTAACAAGACCAACCTATGGCCTATAGAAAACGCTATGCCGGGCGTATGGCCCCCGACAGCCTGTCGGCGCCAAGGAAGCAAAGTCGTCTTGTTTGACAAGCCTTCGTTTAAAGCGTAACCGTTGATGTATGTCAGAACAAAAATATAGAATCTCCTATTCAGGATCTATGCTGTGGCTCATCTTTTGGTTTCTTGTTTTCTTTCCGGTGGCGCTCGTACTGCTAGCTACATCTGGAGAGTTCATGGTAGACAGCAGAACATTTGCCATCAACTATGAGGGCTCCAAGTTTTGGTTGTGTTTTTGGACGCTTGTGTTCTTTCCCGTTGCTATTGTGATGGTCTTACTCAATGGGTTTTCTGTCAGAACCGCAGTAGCTTAGTGAGTTTACAAATCCAAACCATCGCAAATCTCAAACGGCGAATTTCTCTGTGAAAAGAGTGTCTTTGACTAGAGTTGCTCTCACTACGCCAATGAAAAGACAATAGGGACTAAATTTTTTGCAATAGATTCCGGTAGATGTCGCCAGCTTTGATAAACTCTACGCCAATCGTAGAAGGCCCAGAATCCTTTGGCTCCGACCAAACCACTTTTGCATGCACGTTATAACTCTTCGACAGATCCTTAAGATCAACTTTAACTCGCAATATCTCGCCTTTTTCTACTGGCGTACCATCGTATTCAATAAGCGCTCCACCTCGAGAAAGATTTCTTAAAATCGAATTCATTTCTTGTCCGGAAAAAGGAACTATGTGGGCTTTTTGGTTAGTAAAAAAGCGTCGATGCACTCTTTGTCTCACGTCGTGACCCGAGACAAGCTTTCCAACGACTCCGTAAAAGTCATTCGCGACATAGGGCCGCTCGATAAGAACACATTTATCTAAAGCAGTTATTGCTTCAGCACTATCAGCAGAGACGAACTTAGCAAGCACCAAAATTGAATCGCTATATCCCATTTCTTTAAGATTCACTATGAGGGACTTCTTTTTGGGTGTGAACACGTCAAAGTTAAGAATGACAAGATGAGGCTTCTGACCCTGCACCATCCTTATCGTTTCAATCGAAGAGTTGGCCAGAAATATCGAGTATAACCGGTTTCTTGAGAGGTCTTCTGCGACTTTGTCGTTGAGCTCTTGGCTGCCCGCCACAACGATAGGATGCACCATCTTCTTCTCCTTATAGACAATTTCAGCTGAAATCTAATGCCACCTGAAGAAGACGCTCAACTTATGTGACAATCTTGATTCGGAGTTTTGTGGGTTCTCCTAAAGACCAAAAGAAGGCCCTGCTTTCAATATGCTGCGAAAAGACTTTCAGTATCTGAGCCATGCATCCTGTTAGAGCGAAGAAAGCCCCTATTAGAACTCATTGGTTATGGGGTGCCTTTCTCGGAAGGCATCCCACCTGTTTTTAGGTAAAACGGTATTACAATTCGGTCGAAATATTCTTAGACAGAGAGAATACATATGTATCAAAATGAATGCTCTGTTCTTGAGCGAATCTCATATTGAGACATACCGATAAATCTACTGGTAAGAAGGAACTAGAAATGAAGGTAAATAATTGGCTTTTGCTACGAGGCTGGTCAAGAGAGGTGAGACATTGGAGCGACTTTCCAGTTCATCTAAAGAGGGCCCTCGGGCGGGGCTCAAAAGTGATCGCTCTCGATTTGCCTGGTGCAGGAACAGAATTTAAGCGCCTAAGTCCCCTGACCGTTGGCGGAATTGTCGAAGACGTGCGCTCGAGATTCACGCTTATCAGACCCAAAGGCCCTTGCGGTATACTTGGCCTCTCCTTAGGAGGAATGGTAGCGTTAGAATGGCTTTCAAAATACCCCAAGGATTTCGAATCGGGCGTTGTGATCAATTCTAGTGCGTCAGACATTGGGCCATTCTGGAAGCGACTAAGGCCCCAAGCCATGCGCTCACTCGTTGAAGTTGTGCGTAAAGAGACTCACGAAGATCGGGAACGCGAGATTCTAAAAATAGTCTCCAACTTGCGCCAAGATGACGCCAAGGTTTTAGAAGAATGGCACAAAGCCACTTCTAGTGCGCCCGTTTCAATAACGAATGCAGCTGCCCAGCTCGCAGCAGGCGCCTCATTTAAAACACCAAAGCACATTGCGGCGGCGCTTGTAATCTTAAGTTCTGCAGAAGACAAAATGGTGGACGAAGCGAGTAGCTACTTGCTCGCCAAACGATTGGACTGCAAGCACTTTAGCCACCCCACAGCCGGACACGATCTTACTCTTGATGATCCAAAGTGGGTCGCTCAACACGTCGCCAAATACGCTGCTGGCTAATGTATTATAGTTTTAAATGCTTGTTACCTTGGTAGTCGCCGCGAGGTCGGTATATTCGGTTTTGGCTGTACTGCTCAAATATGTGAGCCAACCATCCTGACACTCTAGAAGCTGCGAAAATAGGTGTAAACAAGTCGAGCGTAATACCCATACTGTAGTAAACAGTTGCCGAATAGAAATCGACGTTTGGTAAAAGACCCTTCTCTTTTTGCACAGTATCGTCAATGAGAGTCGACATTTCATAAAGGTGATGTTTTCCGACTTTTGCGGTCAGCTGGTCACTCATCGATCGGAGTATTTTTGCGCGAGGATCTCCATTTTTATAAACACGGTGACCAAATCCCATAATCTTCTTTTTATTTTCAAGTGCGTCTTTAACCCATTCACGCGCATTTTCCACTGTACCAATATCGTTGAGCATTCTCATCACTTGTTCGTTAGCACCGCCATGGAGAGGCCCTTTCAGAGCACCAATAGCAGAAACAACAGCAGAATAAATGTCGCTCAACGAAGACGCCGTAACTCTCGCCGAAAAAGCCGAACAATTTAGCTCGTGATCAGCATGCAATATCAAACAGACATCAAAAATTCTTACGACGTCTGCGTCTGGCTCTTTACCAAACAGTTGGTAAAGAAAATTCCACGCGATACCTTTTTCTGGCTTTGGAGGCACAATGGGCTGACCCGTTCGTATTCTTTCAAACGCTGCCACCAAAGAAGCCATCTTACCAGTTAAGCGGTAAGCTTTCTCAAAATTTGCTTTTTCATTTTCGACTTCGGCATTCACATCCCAAAGCGCCATCATGGACACAGCCGACCGCAGCCACGCCATCGGATGCACGTTTCGTGTTGGCAATGTTTTTAACGACTCCAGGAGTTCAGGCTCAATAGTGATATGCTTGGACAAATTCGTTTTTAGATCCGCAATTTCGCTTTTGCTTGCAAGACGATCATGCCACAGTAAAAATATAACTTCTTCAAAGGTAGACTGTGCAGCCAAATCTTCTATTACGTATCCGCGGTAAGTAAGTGTTGCATCAACAATTGAAGAAATTCTTGTTGTACAGGCTACTACTCCTTCAAGCCCTTTATCTATCGCGCCTCTGTACTCTTCTGCCATAACTCTTCCTTTCTCAAGCTGATGCCATATACGTGTATAGGTAAGATCTACTAAAAAACAAGACTTCCCTATAGTAACTCGGCGTTACCAGAGGGAAAAGGCGATTTTTTTATCGCAAGACTTGAGGCTACGAGCTGGCCCCTCTGACATCTGCAAATTTTTGGTGTACGAATAACTCACTGAGTTGGAGCTAATCGAAGCGATTTTGACTCGACTTCCATAACGATCACGGTCTGATCGCGCGTTGGCTTCTCACTTTCCGCAAATTCTTCGAGTTGAAAGAGAATCTCATTTCGGACTTCGTGAGGACCGGATCCAAGTAACCGACTATCCGCGAGAATCTCATTGATTCGCTGCATACCAAACATTTGTCCATCGCTACCGACCTGCTCAACGACTCCTCGACTGCAAAGTATCAGTCTATCAAGTGGCCGCAGCTGAACACTCTTGGTAGAAATCTTCTGCAAGCCCCCTTCGTTTTCGTCGGCAACTGATAAAACCTCGAGCTGCTTTTCTTCCTCTCTCCATGCCGCCACGTAGATACCGCCCACGCTTGCCAACCTTACCAAAAAACTCCTGCGATCAATTTCGGCGTAGGCAATATGCATCAGCCCCTCACCCGATGCAGCCCATTCTTGCTCGATCGAGGCGAGAAGCGCTGAAAGTGCTTTTTCGGGAGCAGAAGCCTTCTTGAATTCTTTTTCCCCGTAAAGCCTAAACAGCACAGACAATAGCAGAGCAGACGCTCCATGACCTGGCGCCGATGACATAAACACACAAAACTTAAACTTGCTGCCTAAGTCGAAAACATCGAAGTAGTCTCCTCCGCGGTTATCGCTCGCTCGAAATTTAGATGACATTTTGAACCCAGGGACGTTCGGAAGGTGCGTGGGAACCAACATGCCATAAATGGCCTGTGTAGCTCTGAGTTGATCTTCGAAGCCCCCGATGAGACCTTCAATCTGCGAGTTAAGCGTGGCCATTTCTCGTTTTACTAGCTCCAACTCTTCACTTTTCTTTGCTAGAGCTGCTCGAAGTAACTCTACCTCGGATTTTGTGCTCAATTTAGATTTTGCTTTGGGCATATCCCATTCTCAGTTGCGAGTCGCATGAGTCAAGGGACTAAAGATGAGGTTCACCTCAGTCTGGTTGCGACGTGCCTCTACCAGTTTTAAAGGCAAATCTGTGTCACTCAAGTGCACAAGTGGAAGAGCCGCGCGGCTTGGCTTAAAGGAGCCGCTGTCATAGCCTGCGACTTTGAGTGCGCGCTTGAGGTCTCGTTTCGTTTTTGACCAGTGGCTGACGAATCGCAATCCCGACGGAAATATAAACCCCATTAGACATTTGCATTTTTGCTGACCTTCTTTAGCGAGAATAGACTCGACAGAAGATTCCTTATCGATCAAAAAGAGTTCCACTTTCCGGGAGAAAAATTGGTCACCCATAAAGCTCGATAGACCAAACTTCTCTTTAGGTGCGATGAGAAATTCGCGGTGGACTCTCAAGCTACTGGACCAAAAACGAGGGAGAGTGAGTTGGCTTCTACCAAGGTACAAGTGGTCTCCTACCATAAGTGCCCAGCTCTTTTGGCTTTTTTGCAAATTCTTAACAATGTCTTCTTTTAGGCCCGCGTTTAAGTCTGCCGTCCAGTGAACTACGACGTCGACATCCTTTAGAAAATCTTGTGGATAGAGAATTCCCAACTTCGAAAGGTCTAACATCTCGCCTTTGGGCCAGATATCTCGAGGAAAATTCCATCCGTACTCACTCCTGAGAAGTTGAGCAAATTCGGAGGTACGAATCCAGCGCGGGAGCGAGCCTCTTTTCATTAAGAGCCTCCGAGCCAGTCCAGGGCGCAAAACCCCAAGAGCCCTTAGCTTCAAGACAATTTCACTTGCATAACTCGGGTGAGGGTTGGCCTTCGAATTGGTTTGGGCGATAGCTGTTTGGGGAGCGCGAGAAGTGCTCCAGTTTGTGGTTGGAAAAATGCCCAGCTCCAAACTCGACAATAGCCGAGTCAAATCTTCTCTTCTCAATCTAGAAACATATTCCAAAACGACCTTACTCTCGAAGTCGCTCCACGCCTCGCCATCGAAACCCTCAAGAAGATTCGACCTAAAATGGCAGCCTACGCCAAGACCCGTACAGATTTTGTCGAGTTCGTCATCGAGTAAGCCCATACGATGGAGCCAGAACTCCGCAACTGGGCCAGAGTTGGGGCCTTGGCCTAGAAAGATGTTCCCAGTCGAATTGAAAAATTTCCAGGGCCGTGGCCCAACGAGAGTTGCAGCCCACACTGTCAGAGGTATTATGAGTAAAAGAGCGAGTCGGAACTTAGTATTCGGCATCCTCGAACTCAGTAAGCAAGATCTTTGCCTAAAGAAAGCGAAAGCATGCTCCTACACGGATTATCTACAAAAGAGAAATGTCAGATCATAAACCAGAACCCGAAAATCTATGGCTCCTTTGCAGAAATTGGTGCAGGCCAAGAGGTGGCGCGCTCGTTTTTTCGAGTTGCCGGAGCCTCAGCGACGGTTGCAAAAACAATGTCTGCTTATGACATGACGTTTAGCGATCTCATCTACGGGGCAGAACCATCTAAGAGATATGTTTGTGAAAGTCGGCTAAAAAAAATGTTGATACACGAGTTCGACCTTCTGACCGATCGCCTAGGGAGGCCACGCGGGAAAGACTCGGCCTTCTTTGCCTTTGCAAACACCGTCGCAGCAAGGAGCCGCAAGTCACGAAGCCAATGCCACGGTTGGATGGGCCTGCGATTTCAACAATCACCTGAGTCAGAGTTTAGTGAAATTATCGTGCACGTGAGAATGCTCGATCAGCGAAATTTCCTTCAACAAGAGGCTCTTGGTATTGTAGGCGTCAACCTCATTTATGGCGCCTACTATCTTTCTAAAGATCCCCTTGATCTTATTGATTCTCTTGTGGATGGCCTTGACCTCGGAAGAATTGAGATCGACTGCGTGCATTTGTCTGGTCCTTTGTTTTCTAAAACCGATCGAAGAGTTATTGGTTTTCATCTTGTTGAAAACCAACTGTCTAAGAATGTTTTCATCACCGAAAGTGGCAACACCGATCTAGCCGGCGACCAATTGTATGGAAAGCCGGTCCTTACGCTCAGCGGGAGCTTTGCTCCGTTAACGCTCCTTCATGAAGACATGATTAAAGCAGCTCGATCGTTAATTCAGACAAAGTTTAAAATCTCAGAACCTCATGTTGTTCTCGATATCAACGTAAGCAAGCTTGTCGGCCCCCAAAAGTGTGCCGACATTTACTTTTTAGACAGAATCAAACTACTCGGTGAATTGGGTTTTAGTGTTCAGCTTTCAAGATACGAGCACCATTTTGAGTTGATGGAGCACATCACGAAATGCACCCAAGAAAAGGTGTTTCTTCTCGTCGGCATTGGGCACCTAGCGCCAATGTTTGATGCCGCTCACTTAGACAATCTGGATGGCGGAGTTTTAGAAGGACTGGGCAAACTGACGAGCGGAAACTCTCACATTTTGTGTTACCCCGCAAACTCGCTTGATGTCGAGCAGCCCGTTGCCAAGGATCAAAAGACGAATTGCTTCACTCTTAAGTCTTTCCCGGTGCCGTCTAGCTTTAAGGGGGCATTGTCAGACTTAGTGAGTGAAGACAAGTTTATTGATTTAGAAGGGTCCGATGACAAACTTCTCAGGATTTCCTCAAAAGAAGTGCTTGAACAGATACGAAGTCGTGAGGCGGCTTGGACCGACAAAGTTTCAAAGAACGTAAAAGGTATCATTGAAAGTCAGCACCTATTTGGATGGCGTCCTTAAGTTTCACGAACGACGTAAAAAGAATCCCTGAAAGTCAGCACCTGCTTGGATGGCGTCGTTAGGCGGAGAAGGCCTTACCCTTTCCCCTGAGAGAATTCACTGGCGAGAACCAGAATCTGCATGTAACTTTGGGTCGCCAAAACTTTAGGACTATTCGAATCTTTGCGATTTGTAGGGCCTTTGACAGCGCGCGCAGCTATGCTCTCTACTTAACAAAGCTAGGTAAAAACAACAAGATTGAATCTTCTATGAATCAAGAATGTCGCGAACACGATCATGAGTTTGGCCAAATTGCCCTCAAGGGTTTACGAAAAGCCGTAGCGATCAGTCTAATTTATTTTTTGGTCGAATTTATTGGCGGCACGATATCTCAGTCTCTAGCGCTGGTTTCAGATGCCTACCATATGCTCGCGGATTCAGCTGCTTTGGCAATCGCGTGGTTAGCGATGGAATTTTCGAATTGGCACCGGAACAGTCGCGATATCAATCTAAATGAAGCAGCAAAGAAATCCGCATCCGATGTCGTAAAAAATTTAGCAACCCTTATTAATACTATTTTGCTTTTCGGAATTTCTCTCTTCCTTTTCAGATCAGCTTATGAGAGGTGGCACGCGCCACTCGAAGTAGACTTGAGCATTATGCTGCCCATTTCTGTAGGCGGACTCATAGTTAATGTACTCATTCTGAAATCACTTTCGAACGTCGGCCATACGCATATCGTTGTGGCCTCTGCCGCGCTTCATGTAGTTGCGGATTCGCTGAGTTCTGTGGCTTCGATTGTTGCCGGCCTTTGCATATACTTCTGGCAATGGCACCAAGCAGACGCTATCGCCGGCGCATTCATTGCCACACTCATTTTTGTCAGCACTGTTCTATTTGCCAAAAAAGCCTTGGGTGACAAGGCCCCTTAAAATACCCTGCTTCCTCCCGTCATGTAGTCTCTCAAAGGTACAGTCTTCAACTTGTGCTGGTGTGTTTCATCTCATATTGCTCAGCTTTGGTTGTCTATTGCACATCTTTAATTCAGCGTCGATCGCTTTACTGGCGTCCATACGTTTGTCCCTTCTTTAACAACAGCAAAAATTTTGGTGTTGGTGTTGGTGTTGGTGCTGGTGCTTCGATTGCCTGATACTGGCCTGCTGCAAAAGGTAGCGGTATATTAGAATGCCCAGTAACACAAAGCATTTATAGAAGTGTAATGTTGCTAAACTAATCACTTTTCGCTACTATCCCTTATCCCAAACCTTAGATGAAATATGAATGAAGTTTGAAGGGTGACAGTTTGAGTTCACGACTTACACAAAAACAAGACCTACGTTCACGCAAGATACAACTTTCTTTGATCAAAGAGCCACGACCAGACACAAAGCTTTGGTGGGTTGAAAAACAGCACCAATACGGAGGTTCACTCGACTACAGAAAAGTGAAGCGCCCCTTTGACACATCTAAACTTATCCACACCGTTTTTAAGGCCCGGCTCGGTAAAAATATCTGGTTTACCAAAAGCCAAATATCAATTGGCAAATTGTTAGAATCTGCTGCCAAAAGATATAAGCTCAAGATCAGAGACAAAGCGATTAACAAAGACCATATTCATCTGCTCATTGAACCTAGTCGATCCCAACCCTACAATGAGGCACGCAGGGAATTTCTTAGGTTCCTCAGGTTTTTTGCAGCACAAATGGCCCGTAAGTATGATGAAATTCATAAACGACTGGGCTTAAGAAAATCCAAACAGTTCTGGATAGAGCGACCCTTCACTAGGCTTGTCGGATGGGGTCGAAGCACTCTTACAAACATCCACAACTACTTTGAGAAAAACCGCAACGAGGCCGCAGGCTTTGTCTCTTACACGCCTAGGAAGCACAGATTGAATGCGTTTTTGGTCAAATGGCAAGCTCAAGCGCAGAAGCTTGAAAACACTTGCTGACCGAAGGGGAGCCCCAAACGCAAAAATTTGAAGGCAACTGCCGACCCATTGAGTGGTGGCTTGTTTTCACAGGCCAACTCGAAACGTGCCTGATTACTCTTGCGGCGTCACCTTGATTCCATGACCACTTTCACTTGCTGACCAAATGGTGCTGAGCGATTAGCAATCAACTCCGCTTCGACCCTAAGTTAGAATTTACTTTTGATTTGAAATCGCTATGCGCAAAAAATGAACGCATTCGCCGAAATGTAAACGTCATATTAATTGGCCTGGTCGCTACCGCACCCTAATGGGGCATTTTGGCTCCTATTGCCCTAGCTTCGTTGACTTCGGTGTCAGGATTATGAGGCAACGAGGCACTCAGTGACCCCATTGCGATTCAACTGCCCCTTTCGGTACGATTTTCAATGATTCAATTCGGGGCAGAGTTCTTTTGGCATTAATTTCGAATTGAAATAATAGTATGCAGTTCACTAGCAGTCTACGCCCAACATTTAGATTTGAACCCCAGCTAGTGTCTAGAGTTTTGACATACTCTCGCCGGTTAATGTCACCTTATGCTCTCTTCGCTCTACTTGCCACTGGACTTGTGCCCGCTGGATTCTACTCAGCAGCCCAAGCCTCTGTCGAAGAACTGAATGTCGAGCTTAAGAAATCCACCGTTCCCACAAGGATGAGCAAGAAGACTGTCGAAAGATGGATTCTCGATGTTCAAAAGGAGCTTCCGGGGAAGAACTTGGTACTCCTCTCCGAAAGCTATGCTTCAAAAAACTCTAGATTCAAGGCACACCATCTTGAATGTATTGACGGCACTTTGAACCATGTGAAAGACGAGCTCAAACATTCATCTAAAGAGTACCTTGCCGTTAGAATTAACGATGAAATTTATGAACCCCAAAAGGCCCGAGTAGCATCGGGTGGACTCGATGTGGTGCAAGACCCTACCAAAGACGGCGGATGGAACACGAACTTCATTTTCTCAAACATACACAGATCAAGTTTTGCCCACCCCGATGCTGACTGGAAGCTCGAGACCTCTCAGCGAACCATAGGGCTGCTCTATATTTCGAGAGACGATGTTTCTAAAGGAGGAAAGGCGTTAAATATTCAGTGGGTTTACGTACCACTTCAAGAAGCTGCCCAGTCTAACATGCGAGATGGTTCACTTTGCTCTTCAGGGAATGTTCAACGAGGCGAAGTTCACTTAGATGACGCCGAGGACTCCAAAGCTGACTTGAGTTTGTTGGTTGCAGATCAGATACAGCAAAGCAAAATAGCACTCAACGACGTAAAGAACCTGATGGAAAAAAAGGCGCTAACAACAATTCATGTACAAAAGGCAAGTTTGCCGTCGAGTGATAGTATTGTCAGTTGCGATGGAAATCCCTTTACCGAGGTTTATAAAATCGCGGAGGTTGTTCCAAATTTTCGTACACGCAGGATCAATGCCGACATCCTTGATGTGGGATTTTCACCAGGTGGTGACTGTCTTACCGCTGAACTAAAGCTACCTGATGAGAAAAAGAAAAAAAATGTTCAGAAATCTCAAAAGTCGAAAGTTAAGAAAAGCAAGAGATCAAAGAAAGCCAAATCGTCTTCGAAAAAGCCCAAGAAACCTTCAAAGAAAAACAAATTAAAGAAAACCTAAATAATGCGGGTGCGCGCTGGTTATCTCGAAATACGCGTTAAATCTAGCCACTCGATAGCCCTACCGGTAACACGACTCAATAGCTGAATTATTCGGTAGCACGACTCGATAGCCGAGCTATTCGATAGTGGGATTCTTTGGAGCAAGCAGCTTCACTATCCAAACCGCCGATTCATAAAGTATCACCATGGGCACCAACATCATAACTAAAGAGAGAGGATCTGGAGGGGTTACAATTCCGCTCAAAAGTGCGAGTAAAAGAATTGCATATCGCCGGTTTCGAGCTAAGAAGTCTCGATCGATCACCCCGGTTACACCGAGTACAACCAAAACCAACGGAAGTTCAAATGAAACTCCCATTGCAAGCGACATCAACATAAAAAACGAGAGATACTCAGAGATACTTATAAAAGGCGTGTCTTTTTCGCCGCCAAATCCCAGTAAAAACTCAAATGCAGTCGGAAAGAAAATTTTGTAAGCGAATAAAATACCTACTGCAAAAAGTAGGGAACCGACCGTCAAAAACGAAAATGCATACTTCTTTTCTTTTCGGTAAAGTGCCGGCGAAACAAATAACCAGACCTGGTACATCCAAAAAGGTGCAGAAATAACTACTCCCGCGAATAGCGAAACCTTTATATGTGCGACAAATTTGTCCATCACTCCCGTAAATACAAGTCCACCCTGAGTCGCAGTTGTCAAAAAGGGTTCGATGGGGTGCCGAACTATATCGAATATTTTTTCGCTAAAATTCCAACAGGCAATGCAGCCGATGAGTATCGCGAGCAATGACCAAAAGAGACGTTTTCTTAACTCAGATAAATGCTCGACGAGTGGTTGGGCCTCAAATTCATTATCGACTTCAGCCATATTCAGGAATTCCTATTAGAATGTTCGTTCTTAGATGAATCGCCTACAGGCGAATCAATGGCAGAAGAATCACCTGATCTGTCAAGATCTAGAGCCAACTGATCATTTTGTTTAGACGTTCCGATCTCACTTTTCGCAGAAGAAGCAACCGAGGGCTCTTCGTTTTCTAATAAATTTTCGCCTTCGAGCTTTTGAAGTGGCCTTTCGAAGTTAATAATTTCATCTCTCGTTTGATCTATCTCGCCTTGAACTTTGTGGTGAATATCCGTCACCTGTTTTTTAACTTTGCGAATACTGTGGTCTGCTCGATCGCGGGCATCCATAAAACTGCTTGTAACGTCTTCGCTGGCTCTTTTGAGCTCGTTAATAAATCGTCCGATGACTCTTGCCAGCTCCGGCAGTTGCTTGGGTCCTAAAAGCAGCAAGCCTAATACCGCGATTATAATTAGTTCGCCAAAGCCCAAGTTAAACATAAAGAATCCCTCAATAAACTCGCTAATCTAACGTCATTTTTTGGGTCAATTCCAGTTAATTCTCAAGCGCGGCTTTGAAAAAGACTTTTTTGCTTTTATTTCCTACCCTCTTAATGCTTGCTTATCTTTAAATTCTTAATGTTTGGCACCATGCCGGTCGTATCAATTGCGACCACTCTGTCTCCAAATAATAGATCATTTTGAGAAAAAACGACCAAAACCAAAAGAGTTACCTCTCAGCGCCGATAAGCTTATGAGCCTCACTTACCAGCGAGACTCAGTTTCTTTAGGAGGAACTCGTGGGACGTACGTTGACTTATAACTTTTGGGCGCTCCTAGTATTTGGATTGTCAGGTTGCGGGTTTATTTCTGAGCAACTGTCAAACACTGGCGGAGGGGGAAGTTCACTCCCATCATTATCTGATCTTTTGTCTGAAAAGGTTTATATCAATACAACTTCTCACTCTTTAGCCTGGTCTGCATCCGCAGGAGCCACCGGCTATCAGGCCAAGCTATACTCTGGACCAGGTTGCTCGGGTGATCCTTTAGATACGATTCAGAGCATAAACGCTCAGGCCACTTTTACA
Organism: Bdellovibrionales bacterium CG10_big_fil_rev_8_21_14_0_10_45_34; assembly: GCA_002778785.1. GTDB lineage: Bacteria > Bdellovibrionota > Bdellovibrionia > Bdellovibrionales > 1-14-0-10-45-34 > 1-14-0-10-45-34. The sequence continues at coordinate 168,851 of PEZS01000011.1, forward strand.
AGTTTAGAAGATAGCAAAAGCTATTCGATTGGCGTCCTAGCTACTAACTCTGCGGGCAATAGCGCTGAGCAGTGCAGCTCGGAGATAGTTGTAGATACTCAGGCACCTGACGACGTAAGTTTTCTATCACCAACTGTTTCGATGAAAACCGGAGGCTCTAACTACGATATTAATTATACGGCTCGGGATCACGGACTCTCTGGTTTGGCAACTTCCGATAGATTTGACATTGAGATTTTTGACAATGCCTCTTGCTCCGGAAGTCCAAGTTCAACGTTAAAATGGTTAAACTCAGTTTATAATTTGCCCTTAACGACTGGTACAGCCAGATCCATCAGAGTTCGAACTCGTGATAGGGCCGGAAATTATTCCAACAAAGTTTGTTCGAACTCTGTTGAGAAAGACGCCACCGTGCCTGTCGTAATCCTAACAGACGGCACGACATCTTCAAATAACCTAACGGACTCGACGTCTGTATCACTATCTATCTCTAATGATTCTACAGCAGCAAAATGGTGTATTTCTGAAACACAAACTTCAGCTCCCGCGAATGGCGCAGCAGCTTGTACTGGAGGCTTGGGACCCGCTTCGGGTTGGTATACAGTTGAACCAACCAGCTTTACTCTTTCTGCTTCGGACGGATCTAAAACAATTTATGTTTGGATAGCTGATGGTGGCGACAGCATTATTAATGCAAGCGCGGGTATCGGCAATATCACCAAAGACAGCACTTCTCCTTCAGTTCCCACATTTACCGCGCCACTTGCTAGTGCCTCAATTACGGCCTCGACATATACTTGGCTTTGGTCAAATTCGACCGATGCCACCTCAGGGCTTTCTATTGAACAACCCTACTTTGCAGAATTGTTTAGCGGCTCGTCTTGCTCGGGCAGCGCCATCGCATCTGGATATCAATCTACAACTGAATACAATTTAACTGGCATAACTGAAGGTCAGAGCTACTCTCTCAGAGTTAAATCACTCGACCAAGCCGGCAATGAAAGCACAACAGTCTGCTCTGCTACTATTTCTCGCCCAACGACAGGCGGAGGAGGTGGCGGAGGCACAGCTATAGGCAACCCTACTTTAAGTCTTGCAGATGCGACTTCGGCTTCTACGGCAACCTCAAATGCCGCGACCGTCAATGTCACTATTGGTTCTGACTCGACGGCGACGAAGTGGTGCGTTAGCGAGACCCAAACATCTCAGCCTTCCGTCAGTGGCTCTTGCAGCGGTGGCTCTGGCAGCTCGGCAGGATGGCACACTAGTCGTCCTTCGACGTTCTCATTGTCTGCAGGTGACGGAACAAAAACCGTGTACGTTTGGGTAGCTAATGCGACCTCTGTTAGCTCTTCTGTTTCTGCGTCGATCCTTCTTGACACCACGTCGCCAGGAGCAGTTTCATTTACAGCTCCTGCAACAAACTCCAGCACCACTTCAAACAGCTACACATTTACATGGGCCGCCGCTACAGATCCCGGAGGAGCAAATTCTTCAGGGCTACACCCAACTACGCCGTACCGTATAAGAACTTACTCTCAAGCTTCATGTGCTGGCGGCATTGGGGCCACCTCAACAAGCTCAGCCGCATCTTTCAATTACTCGGGCTTAACTGCTTACAGCGTCTACTCAGTTAGCGTAACGGCAATTGATGCCGCTGAAAACGAGGGCGCAGCAACTTGCTCCAACTCCGTCACCTACGCTCAAAATGCAGCACTCACTCTTGCATCCGTTTACACAGGCAATGACAATTGGCTCGAGTACATTCACTGGGCAGATGCAGGGCAAGACAAGTTTCACCAAACCAATACAAAATGCACATCGGCGAATACCGGCTTGATGAGGACTACCTGTATTCACGCAGGGCAAGTGCGCAAAGTTGCGCACTCATCATTTGACTCTTGTACTGGCCTCACAGCAACTGATTCGTTAGGTGTCTTTCAGTGGGAGTGTCAGGTCGAAGGCGGCGTTGCTACTTTTTACTCGTATGCGTTTCAAACTGGCAAAGGCCTCAAGGACTTGATTACATCAACACCATCCCTGGCATGGAGGGAAAATCAAGTCACACTAACATGGAACAGTTACACAGTCGGGCAAACGGGATCGGTAGCATGGCATACGAACGATTTAGAGGCTCCTGCTGCAAACGGTGATGGTGTTGACTCTGTAGTAAATCTAACAATTGGCGCATCAACTGATCCGAAAATTTATGTTGTGAGTTCGTCCACAACGACTCAAGGGTATAATCTTAACTCAGATAACTTAGGATTTGTAACTCTTCCGGGAGTGACCCTAACTTATGGAGGCAGTGCCTCCAACAACGTTAGCGGAGTCGGAGAGACAGCCTCACCGACTGCCATCTCTGTTTTGGCCTCAGGTTACAATAATTTTTTATGGATCGAGGCAAACGTCAATGCAACTGCCGCTACAGTCGCTGGGTACGGCCTCTACTTGGGCGGCTGGCCAAAATATGTGAGGGTACATAACTCTTCATTCGCCAATGCTGCGACAGCTAATATTCATGACAACTCAATTTCACCGGGACAAGGACATTACTATACAGATGTGACTCTCTCAAGTAGTGCAGGAAAGAACTATTACTCGATTGGCGCTAGCGTAGAGTTAGATAATGTCACCTCTAGCGGCTCAACGGGATACTCTATCCATCTCGCAACCACATCCAATGCGAACACCTCGATCATTCGAAATTCCACGATCACTGGCGGAAGTCGCGGCATCGAGATATCAGGGGCCGGCACATCAGTGCACCAGCTCATCGATAACACGGTTTCTGGTGCAACAGGTGAATGCATCTATCTTAATAAAATTGGCAATCATTCGATGACGAACAACACGGTGCACTCTTGCGGTTCTGATGGGTTTCGGGCAACTGGGCAATGTGCGATGACAATCGAGAATTCCACCTTTTATGGCAACACTAACGGAGCGAGATTCAATACGTGTTCCGGCTCAAGTCAACCTATCATCAAAAATTCGACCGCCTACGGTAATTCCGGGAACGGATTTGAAATTTGGTGGTTTACGGCAAATGGTAGAATTGAAAATTCCATCTCTTACAGCAACGGCGCCAACGGATTCCAAATCGGTGGGACTTCTTCAGCCAACTGGAATGTCTTTGGTTCAAGAGCCTACAACAACACCGGCGTTGGCATTTATGCGACCGCAAACGGTTTCATTAATGAAGCCTATCTTTTTGGCAATGGCTCTGATGGCCTCGAAATCGACGGCGCTGATATTACGGCTTCGAAGATCACCTCGGTCGGTAACCAGGGGGCCGGAATTTTGGTGGGCTCAAACGCGGCAAGAGCAACCTTCAATCATGCCTTCCTCGCGAACAACGGTCATGCCCAAGGAAATCTCTATCTGTATCGCTCAGACTACGGAACCTTCAACCATATTGTTTCTTTGAATAGCACCTATGGGGTTTATATCGGGAATGTCCTAGAAGCGACAGGCAATCATTTTTACAACAGCGCCTTCGCTTTGAACGGCACCGATGTCTACGTTGAAGTTGGCGGTGGAACTCAGTTCAAAGGTCTCTGGCTGAGACCTGCAAGTTTGACCTGTGGACTTGGTGGCACTCCAGGAACTAATCCGGGAATCTCTAACCCGGGGTGTGCTAACCAAGGTGGATCTGATGCGACCCATGTCGCCATAGGAAGTCCAGCAACCAGTTTTGCTGGAAAAGTCTCTGTTACTGATACGAGCAATGGTTCAAACACCAACGGCACAAGTGCACTTGCAAGTATCACGGACTGGATAAACTTCGAAACGCTCTTTAGGGCTTTCGGTAAATCAGGGTCTGCGTTCGCGAACTCTGATCACAGAGGTCGCTGTTCTACTGGCGGAGAGACCTGTCAGATTTGGGATTGGCGCCTTCTTAGTACCGACACAGTGTTACTAGATAAGAGTGAAGATGGTGCAACCGCAAATACTTTTAACGGTTCCGACTGCCCAGACGCTGTAGACGGAGACAGCGTGGTGATCGACCAACGAACATCTGCACAAACGTTCTTGGCAAATGCTTGGGAGCCATGGGGTGATTCAAGTGGAGATGACGACGGTATTTGTGAAACCGGTGAGATTTGTGTCTATTCACCCAACTTCGGCGCCTATCAAGGTCATGGTGACTTCACAACTCAAAGCTGCACCCAACCTTCTGGCACGACTGTCGTGCCCACTACACTGTTCTACTTTCCAACAAATGGAATCTAGGCCGGATGTTAGGCTACCATCCTCGCGGAAGCCCTACCCGGCTGACGCGCGAGGGGAGTTCACGACCCACTTTTTTTGAAATCCAATCTTTTGTTCGTCTCAACTGAGGCAAATCAATGCCGGTATTGATACCCATTCCTTCAAACATATAGACTAAGTCTTCAGTTCCAACGTTACCTGCAGCTCCGGGCGCGTACGGGCACCCCCCAAGACCACCCACACTTGCGTCGAAAGTCCTTACGCCCATTTCATAAGCTTTAAGCGCATTCGCAAGCGCTGTGCCTCGGGTATCATGAAAGTGCATGGCAATCTTATTAATATCTACCTGAGACGTTTTTAAAATTTTTATTAATCTCTCCACATGACCTGGGGTTGCCGCACCTATCGTATCTCCAATCGAGACTTCGTAGCACCCCTTCTTCAGCAGAGTTTGACTAAGTCTGACTACCTTTTTCGGGTCAACGGCCCCATCAAAGGGGCAAAAAAAACAAACACTCAAATAGCCTCTTACCTGAACTCCCCTACCGCGAACGGTTTCAATTATTTTACTGAATCTCTCAAGGCTCTCAGTGACAGAGCAATTGGTGTTCGCTTGAGAAAAACCCTCCGAAGCCGACATGAAAAAGGCGACTCTTTTTAAGCCAGCATCGATAGCCGCTTGCGCTCCAATCGCATTGGGAACCAACGCGCTAAAATTCTTAATAGACAGATTTGAACTGTCCTTTGCTTTTGCCCTTGCCCAGCGAAGTACCTTCGTCGCTACTTGGCGCGAATCCGCCATTTGCGGAACCCACTTGGGTGAAACAAACGCGGCGATTTCTATCTGCCGAAGACCACTTTGGTAAAGTCGCTTAACAAACTCCACTTTCTCTTCGGTACGCAAGTAAGCGGCCTCGTTTTGAAGACCATCTCTTGGTCCCATTTCTATGATATGCACTTTTTTTCTGGATGCAGGCGCCACCTATTTCTCCTTAATTTGTAGATGAACAAGTGCGGCGCCGAGCGCAACCGTTTGTCCTTCTTCAACAAACAATTCTTTGACTGAGCCATCTGTGGGGGCAGAAATCACATATTCCATCTTCATTGCGTTAAGGGTTAACAAGGAGTCCCCGGCCCTTACGGTCTGCCCTTCTTTGATGTTTACTTTGATGATTTTCCCAGGCATCGGCGACGTGATGTTTCCGTCTTCTATTCCAGCCGCGCCGGCACCTGCCGACTTCCTTTTAGGGCCATCCTCTTTAATGAGAGCAGTCACTCCATCGTAGTGAACCCAGATACCACCACTCGTTCGAAGTGATGTAACACTCACTTTTTTACCATCGACCTCTATGATCATTGGCTAACCCCTCTTTTGAGCTTCAATTCATCTTGCTCCCCACTGGTCCGCTTCCACCTGGCGAAGAAAGGAGAGTTAGTTTTTGAACTGTTCAAAGACCGTGCTCCAGCACGACTTGAGTCACCTCCCCCTTTAACTGATTTCACAGCCCTAACAATTTCTTCAGGCACACTGGGCGCCGGCAAACTTTGTGAGAAATACTTTTCAAAAAATCTTGTGCTCATTGTTCCATCACGAAATTCCCTATGATCAAGCATTCTTATCAAAAGCGGAATATTTGTCTTCACCCCAAATATAACTGTGTCTTTCAAGGCCCTGATGAGTCCGTCGATTGCGAGCTGGCGGCTTTCACCCCAAGCCACAATCTTTCCGATCATCGAGTCGTAATACTGAGGAATAACATCGCCCGCTTCATAACCAAACTCAAACCGACGCCCAGGCGCTTGCGGCAGACTAAGGTACTCGATCTTTCCTGGCTGCGGTAACCCCCTGTTGTAAGGATCTTCAGCGTATATTCGGGTTTCTACGGAGTGTCCTCTTGGCTGGATCCAATCGGGCTGAACCCAATTGCCGCTCACCAGTTGAAGCTGCCACTTTACTAGATCAACTGATAGCACCATCTCTGTCACTGGGTGCTCCACTTGGAGTCTTGTGTTGAGTTCTAGAAAATAAAACCTGCCCTTTTCGACGAGAAACTCCACCGTCCCTGCTCCGCTGTAATTGACGGCTTGTGCGATGACCTGAGCGGACTTGTGGAGGCTCTCTCGAACAGTATTCTCTAGCGTCGCAGCGGGCGCCTCTTCAATGATTTTTTGATGCCGCCTTTGAACCGAGCACTCTCGCTCTGAAAGTACTGCAACATTTCCTTTACCATCGCCAAAAATTTGCACCTCAATGTGCTTGGGACTTTCTAGATATTTTTCTATAAACAGTGTGGGATTCGAAAATGCCTCGAGAGCTTCAGATTGTGCAGAGTCAAACAAGGGGCGAAGTTCCGTCTGCGAACGAACAACGCGCATTCCTCGACCACCGCCGCCCGCGGCAGCTTTGAGCAATATCGGGTAACCGATTTTTTCAGCGGCCTGCCTAATCTCATCAAATGTAGCAGAGTCCTTTTGAAAACCCTCAATGCAAGGCACACCAATTTTTTGCGCAAGGTTACGTGCCTGGATTTTATCTCCAACGGCCAAAATACTTTCAGGCGATGGACCAACAAATATAATTCCGTTTTTGGCACACGCTTTTGCAAAATCCGCATTTTCAGAAAGAAACCCAAAACCCGGATGCAAAGCTTGCGCTCCCGCCTTTAGTGCGGCCTGAATATTGTTATTGATATTAAGGTAGCTCAAATCGGATGGACCAGGTCCGATACACTTTGTTTCAGTCGCCAATCTATAGGCGAGCGTTTCGCGATCGACCTCTGAGTGAAGCAGTACACTCTCTAAACCTAAATCCTGACATGCCCTAATAATTCTAACGGCTACTTCGCCGCGATTCGCTATTGCTACCTTTTTGATACAGTTATTTGATTTCATAAATTTATCACCAAACTTTACTCTCTAGAGTTGCTTTGCTTTTAAAACTAACCCCTATTCTTTAAAGTATTTCTTCTCGGGGATTCTTTAAAAAAATTGCCTCTCTCACATTTACAATCAAAAAAACTATTTCTGCCAGCTGGGCCTTCTTTTTTCTAAAAAGGCGGCTAGTCCTTCTTGCCCTTCTACACTTACTCGTCGCTGAGATATTACCTCGATCGCCCTAGCTTTTATCTTTTCGTCATTTGGCGACTGATCTATAAAGTCGACTAGAGATTTCGTGTCTTTTACTGCTGCTTTACCATTGTTCTGAATCAACGTTTTTTGACTATTTAGAAACTCCTCGCATCTATCCTGCGAGCCAATAAAATGTACCAATCCGGACTCCAGGGCAGCATCTGCCCCAAACACCTCGCCAGTGAGCATATACCTACGGTACCTGGATGCCTGCATTCTCCTCGTTACGAATGCACTGATCACACTCGGTACAAGTCCGATTCTTACCTCGCTAAAACAAAACTGGGTCTGACTCTCTGCCGCGACGATATCACCACAAGCAACAAGCCCCAATCCACCGCCCATGACGTGCCCGTGCACCCGAGTTAACAGAGGCACTGGACAGTTCGAAATGGCATCAAACATTTCATAGAGCTTCATAGCGTCTAGGCGATTTTCCTCAAGAGAAAAATCAACCATTGATTTCATCCAGTTTAAATCTCCGCCGGCACAAAACGCTTTGCCATCTCCCGCCAACTCCACCGTTTCTAATTGCGTTTCTTGGTCTAATCCTCGAAAAAATGCCGTCAACTCTGCAATCATCTCTGTGTTAAATGCATTTCGAACTTCTGGACGATTCAAAGTAACAATCACATTCTGAGAGTCACCACCCACCTTTAGTGTTTTCATTTCAGCATGCTTCAAATTAAAGGCCCCCTCATTTCAAGATGCTTCCAAGGTTTACTCTTGCTTACTCGAACTTAAAATCTTCTTTCCAAAAAAAAGCATTTTTAAATTGCAACCATTTACTCAGTTGTAAAACTACATTCGGTAGACGTTAACTCGCGGCTTGGGCCACGCCCTATACAGAGAGCATTCAAGCCCCATGGCAAGAACCTTTCTCGTATCGCGAGGATCAATAATTCCGTCATCCCACAGCCTGGCAGTAGAATAGTATGCAGAGCTCTCCTCCGCATACTTACTCAATATCGGCTCTTTAAAGTTTGCCTGATCTTGTTCAGACATAGTTTTATCACTCGCCGCTAGTTGATCTTTTTTTACCGTTAAAAGAACGTTTGCCGCTTGCTCACCGCCCATCACAGAGATCCTTGCATTTGGCCACATCCAAAGCTGTCTTGGTGAAAAGGCCCGCCCACACATGCCGTAGTTTCCGGCACCATAGGACCCACCGATGATAACTGTGAATTTGGGAACGTTGGCCGTGCTCACCGCCGTAACAAGCTTTGCCCCGTGCTTTGCGATCCCTTCGTTTTCGTATTTTTGACCAACCATGAACCCTGTTATATTTTGCAGAAAAATTAAGGGAATGCTTCTTTGCACGCAAAGCTCAATGAAGTGGGCCCCCTTAAGTGCACTTTCGCTAAAAAGAACTCCGTTGTTGGCAATAATGCCGACCGGATATCCGTAAATTTTTGAAAAGCCCGTTACGAGAGTATCGCCAAATAAGGGTTTGAACTCGTGAAAGTCGCTCCCATCAACAATACGAGCAATTATTTCTCGAACATCGAACGGAAGCTTTGTGTCTGAGGGAATTACACCGAGCAACTCCTCTGGATCACAAACCGGCTCAACGATAGCGGTCTTTTTTAGACGCTGCTTTTTCGATTGATTGAGATGGAGAACAAGCTCCCGGCAAATAGCAATCGCATCCTCATCATCTTCTGCTAAATGATCCGTGACGCCAGAAACGGAGCTGTGAACTTTGCCCCCTCCCAAACTCTCTGCATCTACCTCTTCTCCTGTAGCGGCTTTCACCAGCGGAGGACCACCAAGAAATATGGTTCCTTGTTTCTTCACAATGACGTTTTCATCGCTCATTGCCGGCACATAAGCGCCCCCAGCTGTGCAGCTACCCATAACCACTGCTATCTGCGGTATACCTAACGATGACATTTGCGCTTGATTGTAGAAAATGCGTCCAAAATGTTCTTTGTCCGGAAAGACTTCGCTTTGAAGCGGCAGAAAAGCGCCTCCGCTGTCGACAAGGTAAATGCACGGAAGGCCATTATCGAGTGCCACTTCTTGAGCCCTCAAATGCTTCTTCACCGTCGTCGGAAAATACGTACCGCCCTTAACAGTTGCATCGTTCGCAACGACCACACAAGGCGTGCCATTTATTACACCTATTCCCGTGACAACTCCGGCGCAAGGCGCTGCTCCGTCATACATTTCAAAAGCAGCCAAACTTGAGAACTCCAGAAAGTGAGAGCCCACATCGATCAAAAGATTGACGCGCTCGCGGGCAGTCATTTTGCCACGAGATTTGTGCCTTTTTATCGCATCTGCACCTCCGCCCTCAGCAACTTTGGCGGCGGCCTCTTCGAACCGGCGTAGAAGCGATTTGTGGTGATTCAAGTTTGATTGAAATTCTGGGGAGTTTTTAGAGATTTTAGAGCTAAGTTTTGGCATATCTTAGCTAATTTCAATGAGGAAGGGTCACTTAGCAATATGCACTCGCAAAATCGAATGCAATGCGCTATGTAAGGAATTTCATGAACTATGCTGTAGTCTACTTTAAATCCGAAACTGCTGAGCCACTCATTGAAAGGCTCGTCAGAGAATACTCCGATATAGGCTCTGAACTCTTAAAAATCGGGAGCGTCTACGTCAATCAGAAGCGTGCCGACCCGGCCGCTCACTTGAACATTGGAGATCTCGTAAGAGTCCACACCAATCCCCGGCGCTACCCTATTCGCGATTTCGACTGGAAGGCGCGAATTCTTTTTGAAAACGACGACCTACTGGCCGTCAACAAACCGTCGTTTGTGCCTTGCCACCCCACAGTAGACAACATTGAAGAGAATATAAAAAAGATCTTTGAGGGGTTTTTGGGTCAGTATCTTTGGATCGGCCAACGTCTCGACTTAGGAACGACTGGTTGCCTCGTTTTATTTAAAAATCTCAATGAGCTCCATTATCTCAACAAAGAGCTCAGAAGCGGGAGAGTGCAAAAGTACTACGATGCGTGGACGCGAACCCCACCTCCAGTAGGTATTCTCGAACATCGCATCTTGTCGACTGGCAGGGCTCCGGTGCAAGCATTTGAGAGGGATGACGAACTTGGAAAGCCCGCTAAGTTGGAAGTGCTAGAGGTTTCACAGGATCACGAACTCGGAATTTACAAAAGCAAAATTCAACTGTTCACCGGGCGTACTCATCAGATCCGCGCGCAACTTGCACGTGTAGGTCACCCCCTCGTGGGCGATTTGATGTACGGCGATTCCTGCGGAGACGATCAAATGTTTGCACTTCACTGTCGACGCCTAAGATGGTCAGGGCGAGCCCAGAGCTACGATATAACGGCCCATTCTGACGACGAGTGGAGACGAAGAATTAAAGTATTTTGCTCGCCCCACTGAGCCGCCCATATGATTGGCTACGTATGGCCGCTGAAATTGGCTGAATTAAGTCTATAAATTACTCTTCGCTCTTGAATTCTCCTGCTGCAAGCAAGATACTTTAAAGGCGACTATAAGATGGGGTTCTTCTATGAAATTTATCAGTGTGCTTTTCGTTGTATTGGTTCTTTACGTGAGTTGGAATTGGTCTCAGCACGAGACCGAATTTGATGTGAGCACCCACAATCAACTACAACTCGAACTTGCTGATTTTATTCAAAAGTATGTCCGAGATAACCTACCGGGTGTATCAAATATCATCTTTCATCATGTATGGACAGAACCCATGACAAAAGGGATGGTGAAAGCTTCTTTTGAATATTCGTTTGATTTACCCGGCAACATGGGCCCCGCATCGCAAAGCGTACTTAATGGCTTTGCACTTTTGGCGCCAAGTGCTGATAGATCAGGGTTCATTTTGGAACACATTGAAATCGCCAATGAGAAATTGGAATTTAAAGAAGGTACCACCATTACTCCCGGCGACTCTTCGTCCATAAAGAATGACGAAGCCGAGCCAGAAACTAGTACTGAGTCACTGTAGGTGATGGATTACTAAAGTAAACACTTCCTCCATTGTAAATATAAGTAAGCGTCGTTACGTAGTTAAAGTAAATACTCGGATACACTTTGTGAATGAACTTAATTTGAACATCAATGGTTGCATCAGCCGAATAAGGTGCTGTGGTCATATGAGTGAAGACTGCCGTTGATGCATCCGTGACAGTATGACTTCCTTCGGTTCCAGTAAATACTGTCCAGGTGTCGATATCATAATTGGATACTTGGGTGGCAACATTCGTTGAATTAAACTGCACAAATCCTCCCTGATTTACGGGCGGGGCAACAGATAACGACGTAAGAGTGGGCACTTCATAGATTCTGGTAAAATTAAAAGAAGTCGCATCGATTTGAGCTTGAGTGGCATCGTAGGCAATCAGCTCGAGGGCAAGAGGTTCATCGGAGTAAAGGCTGCACGTTGAAAGGTCGAGAGTAATAGGGCTCGAAATATAGCTATCAGCAGTTGCTAATGAACATTTAATTGCCCCGGACCCACTTTCTTTGACTACATAGCTATAGTAAGCCATTCCTGCGGGCACGCCGGAGAGAGAAACAAGCACTTCGTTGCTACTAGTGCCTACCAAAAAATTGTCTATTATGCTGTCGTAAAGATGTCCTGTTTCTAACCCTTGCACATTCAGAATGCCTAAATTGTTTCCGGTTCCATTCGAGGAAGAGTCATAGATTTCAAAGCTCGCCGCGCTGGCAAAATATTTTCGCCCGGCGAGAGTATCGATGTAAGGGCAAACCACACCTAGATATTTCGAACCCTCAGGTGCCAAGGATTCTGCGAACGTGAACGAGTTTTCACCAGCTTCCGCCAACTTATCCCCAACTCTTTGGAAGCCCAGTGATTCCAATTTGTCGCACTCAAACCCATCTCCCGTTTCTGCAAGTCCGTAGCAGTTGTTCGAACAACCAAGTGAATCTTTAATAAAAATGGAACTACCTTGAGCGACCGTCGCTACGCCCGAAAGATAGTTCCACTTCAGCTCAATGTTTCCCGCATTTCTGCAGACCGGAATAAATCTCTCGTCACTGCTATAGTTACAATTGGAATCAGAAAAAGTGACCGATTTTCTCTTAAACCCACCTTTCATACCCGACGCAAATCTCTCACCATTCTTAAATTTTGCATCGAAGTTTAAAACCTTGGGTGACTGGTCGGCATTTAGGCAAACTGCATTTGTATTCAGCGCTCCACCTTTAACTAAAGAAAATTCACTGGCAACAAAGGTTTTCGACCAAATGTGGTTAGTTTGAGGGGAGGCCGTCTTATAAATACTATTAAGTGTCGTATCGTCTGGGTAACAAACGACAAATGTGGAATCAACTGCCGGCCCATAAAATCCCAGAAATAGTCCGCCACTTTTTCGAGGATAAGCAGGCGATGTGCCACCGTAATCGACAATGTACTCAGATGGTGTCGAGACCTGAATCTCACTCGCTTTAGCGGGAGCTGAAGCTAATTCTTGAAAGCTCACCCCCTGCAATAAGAATTTTTCTGTGTTGTTTGAAACTCGGTACTTAAATGGAATTCCGTCAATGGCAAAGATTTGAAACCATCCGTTAAGAATTCCGCCCTTTGACACTGTCATATCTGGCCGACCATTTGGCGGCACAAACAAAACGTCTATCTTTCCGGTTGGCCCAACAGGGATGCCTCCCACCAGGGAGGTTACATATTGGCCTGAAATTACGGCTTCTTTACCACTCGCTTCACCGTATTGACTCGCAACCAGCGTAACTGCCTGATCACCTGAAGCAAGGTCCACCAAAGCGTCTGCATAGGTTGTTAGAAGCCCATTACCTAGAATGTTTTTGTAAACTCCGACATATTGAATCAGTCTTCCAGGGCCAGATGGAGCCTCAATATTGACTTCCACAGGTGCGGGGTCACAGCAGTCTTTGCCTCGCTCACCGTCCCAATCCCAAACTATGACATCAGGAATTCCAGAGCCTCGAATGTTTATAACAATGTGGGCAAGTCGGTAGTCGACAGCCAACCCCTCTACTTTGCTATAACTTAAACTCTGATCGGTCTGGAACCGCAGTCTGGCAGTCGTGTTTTCAATATCTCGAGTACATGCGGTCGAAAGGCCCAGCAATATCGAGAGCCAAAGTGATGCGAACCCAGACGAAGCGAGACTTGGCATAAAGAAATATGGCGAAATGAAATATGGTGAAGTGATTTTTTTTAAACGATCCGTTCCGCGCATACGTACTCCTAATCGTATTTTTCGGAAGGTCTCAGCTGGCATTTCACTAGAAAAAGCATTCCGTATCATTATTTCTGTCTTAATTTGACTCACTCTCGACTACATGTCTTATTTCAAGACGATAGAAGCGCGATAATGCTATTGACCTCGCGCACGGGTTTTACTTAGATTCTACGCATGAATAAATTTCTGAAAATTGATTCCGAAGGCTACATCGATCTCGATGGAATTAGATCAACCGATGAAGACTTTGGCCAAACTGTGTTAAAAAGTTTGCGCCTCGGAGAAACTGGGGAATGGCTGGCAACAGTCGGCGGCGAAACGGCAATAGCGGAGGTGAATGATGCTCCTCTTGTTGCCCAGATGATCGAATGGAAAGATAATAAAGAGCTCCGTGCGCGCTTTGCCTACAATTATTGGCAATCGGTAAATCTAGATAGATTGACTTTAGATGATTGGGATCGCGTACATGGATACACAGAGCGACAGATTCCGTTTGTTATGAATAGAGCTGCTCAGATGGAATTGTTCAACTCCGCCATCGAATTCGACGACGATTCACTGACTTTCCCCGCAGGAAAGATTGTTTTGCCCTCGTGGCTATCGTCAACAGGCGATGAAGTGTCCGAAAGTTTTTGGGCACAGAAGTACTCAACAATGAGCACTCCCTGGGACATGCAAAATGCCCATCCAAGTCTTGAAACAATTATTGCTCAACTAAAACTACCTCGGTCTCGAATTGCTGTACTTGGGTGCGGACGTGGCCACGACGCGGCTTTTTTTGCATCCAAAGGCCATAAGGTAGAAGCCTTTGACTTCTCGAAAGACGCCATTGATGAGGCACGAAAGCTTTATGGAGTTTCGGAGCAGCTTTCTTGGCATCAAATGGATGCTTTTGCCCTTAAAAAATCACATTTCCAAAAGTTCGACATTGTCTTTGAGCACACTTTTTATCCCGCCGTGCCGCCGACACGTCGAAATGAGCTGGTCGATCTTTGGCGCACTCTTTTAGTTCCCCGGGGGCATTTGCTAGGAATATTTTTGTGTTTCGAGCGCCCCGGCGGGCCGCCGCACTCAGCGAGCGAATGGGAAATCCAAAAGCGCACAGAGAAAGCTTTTTCTCCTTTGTACTGGACAAGATCTCGGTTCTCGCCTCCCGATCGATTGGGCAAAGAACTGATCGTTTACCTCCAAAACCGCTCTTGACGCTTATCTGCCGCGACCTCGCAAAGAGAAGTAAGCAATTCAAGGAAGCGATGGGTGAGGGAGTGAGGCCTATATCAAATAGGCCGCAACGAACGAAATCCTGAAGCTGACGACGAAGTGCGACGCTTATCTGCCGCGAGGGTGAGGAAGTAGTGGGATCAGCTATAAGCCGGGTTCTGTCTTCCAAGGCTCCTCGCACCTTGGGAGAAAATCATTCATCTAGGAGATTTGTCACCAAATCCCTCAAGCGATCTTACCCGGAAGCTCTGCGCTGGCCGCGCTTTCTAATGCTTCCCTATTTGATCTTGCTCCACGCAGAGTTTAGCTGTTTTCACTCCAGCAGCTCCCTTAAAGTCTCCCGTTCCCGACAATAAGATCAATGCCCTGGACATTCTCTCTGTTCCACTGTTCCTCACCTTGCGGTGGAAGGGTATTACCCTTTGCGTCGCCATACGGAGCCCGGACTTTCCTCCCTAAATAAAACAGTCAAAATTTTTTTACAAAAACTTTGGATGCTTTACCCAGAGCGATTTTCCGCCGATCCCACAAAGCAAAGATACCACAGGACACCGCAGCCCGATACCAATAACTTTTACAAAGGTGACACGCAGATAGATTTTTTTGCCCTTCCCGTCTAGATTCCCATTTTTACTCTTGTTTTTGCTTTTGTATAAAACAAGAGTGGGCTCATAGGGGAGCCGCCGACATTTTAACTTCAAGGACTTTGATGAAGCACCGGGGGGCTCGATCATGCGATTCCTATTAGGGCCGGTTGCCAATTCTTCCAAACAATTGCCCAAACGTTTAACGAAATGCAAACAACCCGTAGTCATAGCAATTTTAGGCATCTGCATGTGCCAAGCCTTTTTGGTGGGGGAACTGATAGTCCAAGCAAGTAATGCCAATGCTGAAAAATTTTTCGAAAATGAAATGAGCTATAGCAACCTTCAACAAAAACTCTTGCAAGACAATGAGTTAACGAGTGTCGAGGCGTTCTTAGATTTTTTGCCTGAAAGCTATAAAGAAAATCCTATTATCATCGGAGACTCAAAGAGCATTCAATACGCAACCCCTACAAGTCCGCGTATCTTGCTCCCCAATGCCGACGCGAGCATTGTTTTTACGTTCAATGGCTCAGAAGAACATAGCGGAGGCTCAACAGTAGAAGCTTACGAATTTGATCGTATAAAAAGACGCTTTAATTTTTTTGCTATCGACTTTTCTTCGGGAAAAGGCGTACTGTCACAGAAGAATCCCGCCCTCTGTTTGGGTTGCCACGCGCCCGATCCGAGGCCCAACTGGGAACACTATCCCAACTGGAAGGGAGTCTACGGCGATCGCGACGACTATCTAAAGTTTGAAGACAAATCGAAGAGTCTTTCTGAATTGGATTTTTCTAAATGGCTTCAGGATGCAGGTAAGCACCCAAGATATTCCTTTCTAAAGCTCCCTATAGTTAATTTTATGCTTCCCGGCGGCAAAACTTTTGTTGTGAATTTTAACCTGCCGACGCTGCTCGAAAAGCCATTTGATCTCTTTCTCGATGCTAAGTACATTCAGTTTGAAGAAAGGATCAACTCCGACTTCACTCAGAAGGTTGTTGAACTAAACGCATTAAGACTCGTCAGAATCATCGAAGAGCACGGAAATGATGATCAAACCGCAGACGAAGTCCTCGATTTTTTACTCAACGTTGTTAGCTCTGAAGAAATTCTTTCAGGTGAAAAGACTTGGCAAAGCGAAGTGCCTATAAGCCTTATCAAAAAACTGAAGCCCAATCGTTCGCCAAACTATTATCAGGACCGATTTGACAATCATGCCAGCGGCAAAGGTGATATCTCCTTCGAAGAAGACCGACGCACCATGCCCGCACTCATGATGGCCCTCGACCTAATAGGGTACAGTGATGATCGATGGGCAACTGGATTTATTATCGGACATAGGTGGGGGTACCGAATGACTACGCCTTTGTTCTTCTCCACGGCTGTTTTGAGAAAAGCCATTCTAGATTCGAGCTCTAAGCGTTATCAAGCGCCTGATTCGCAAGTTCATCAGCCCGGTGATTGAACTCTCGCCTAACATGTTCGATTCGAAAGTTTTCGAATCGACCACTGAGAACTCGCACTTGATTGAAGAGTGGTCTTATTACTTCTGACTTTACTTTGTATTGGCCGACAACTTGTCTTACCAACAACTCAGAGTCCGTCTTAACTGTAACGCCTTTAAACCCTTTTTCGAGTGCCAAAGTAAGTGCTCTTATTACCGCTGTGTACTCTGCATAATTATTTGTCTGATTGCCAATGACTTCGCCGTGCTCAAAAACTGTATCGCCATCTTCAGAGTAAAACACAATTCCTACTGAGGCTGGCCCGGGGTTTCCCCTGCTGGCACCATCTGTATGTATAACGACGGATTGCATCTGATTAACTTACTCCAGTGGGACTATAATCCGAAACAATGAACACAGCGTTATCTAGACTCTAAGGAAACAGGCTCAAGTCCCCATGCCTTAGACTCGTCGGCCCACAAATCCAAGACTTTCTTTTTGACTTCAAGATTGATCGCTTCATTCAAACTGCGATCAACTTTTTTGAAATCTGACGACTCGTCAGAGATGCTGAGTTTATTCGCCATCTCTTGAGTCCAGACGCAGGCACCCAAAGAAGATGTGTTCCATGCTAAATGTTTCACAAATTCCAACGAAAGCCACCAAACAGATGAACCAAGCGTTGTGGTCAAATTAGAAACGAAGCCTTCAAACAATTCAAAGTTTAGCTCATGATAAGCAGACTCGGCCTGCGTTGACGGATAATCTATCCTCCAAATAGGAGGCCCTCTAAGCACTCGAAACGTTTTTGCTCCTGGAACCTCCAGCGCAACTTCAATGAAACCTGCACGACAATTCGCTCCGCAATAGCCCACGAGGAGCTTCTGATAAAAACCACGGGAGCCAGATCCTGTGAGTTTAAAGTTGCGGTTAAAAGACTTATCAAATCTCGACTTCAACTTACTTTCAATTTCGTGAATGCTGATTATCCTAGGCTTATCAATATTTTGGCTGATCTCTGACCAATAAAACCAATTTGAATTTTTCTGTGATTCTGAAAGCGTTAACATTTCTTTCTTGGCAAGTTCATAAGCGACTGCTGATTTTCGAATCAACTGTTCATAAAGAAAATCATCTTTCGACTGTTTCAAACGGTAAGGAACAAAGCCTTTTATATGCGCCCTCCAAGTCTCATCATTCTCGGGCTTAACCAAGAACTGAACAGCCTTTTCAAAACGTGATAAGCAGCCACTAGTTTGTGAGTCGGCAAATGAAGACTGAGAGACCAACATGCTCAGAGTAAGAATCATGTTTATGCAAAATGCTTTTTTCATCTGCCTTCGTTTAATCATCTTGATTCACGATAATCAACAACACCTGCACACCCAGTTCCATAATGGGATTACCTGCGCCGTCGACATCCACTTGACCAACGACATTTGTTGCGCCGTTTTTAAAAGAAGAAAACTTTGGTACCATCTTGCCCTTATAATTCTCAGTAATATTTTTGAAGAGTTCCTTCACATTTTCGAGCCCGATCCTAATACAGCCGTGGCTAGCCTGTCTCCCTAACTTGCCTTCGGCGACAACACCCTTCGGAACTCGATGCAGTGCCACTCCGGTACCCAAAACCCCACCGCCGCTTGTTTCGTAGAAGTATTTTAAGAACATCGCGTAGGGCATCTCGGCTTCATACTTTTTTGAAGTGTAATCCTTATACATTCTTTTTTGATCCAACTGAAAAACACCGCTTGGAGTATCGTACTGTTTTGCTATTCCGGTTGAAACAAAAAACGAGTGCTCACGAACCCAAAAGTCGTTAGAACTTCCTTCGAGTGCGTTTAGGCCAGATCCCAGTTCGTCGATTGAAAGTCGTCTATAGATCCTCATTACCTGGGCCGTTTGACCTTCTTTAGCTTTGTTCACCCACATCACAACTGGGAAATAACTGATCGTTTCGGCTAGGCTCTCGGTCGAAACACGTAGATCTATTTGTTCATCAAGAATTATGTCTCCACCTGTGTACCAGGGCACCCGACTTTCTGCAATTTGGGTTCTTCGAGGATCATTGTATTTGAGAGTAGACTCACTCAAGATATTAGAACCGCCGCCAACATTTGCTGCGCCAGTAGCCGCTGCGCTTTCGCCCGCGTCAAGCTCATCACCCGCAGGCGAACCAACTGTATCTTCATTAGCAAACTCTCTTTCAAAATATTCGCCGATTTCATCTTTGCCGAATTCTTCAAGGGCTGATGCATGACCTGCTGAAGTGAACAAGTAAGCAAAGCAAACCACAAGAGCTGTAGCTAGCAAGCCACGAGCAACCAAAGGACAGATAAACTCGGTGGTCTGCTTTTGTAGATGAAGAAGAGTTTTTTTCTTTTCTAAACTCTCAGATGCAAAAAAGCGCATGCCCACTTTGTTCGGATTATTCTTCATTGAAAATGGATTCATTGTTACTCCCCTAGGTTTCATTAAAATATTGGTTTGTTTGTCTTTGTGATTTGTTTGACTAGGTCCCATCAATTCATTCGATGGATTTATTTGATCGCTCCATCAAATTCTTTGATGGAGGTTTTATTTGATAACTGTGTAAATTCCATTTTACCCAAGGCTCCTGTGCTATTTTTTTCATTTCCTGTAAAGGTAGAAAGCATCTTTGTAGTCTGGCACTACAAGATATCGCGGCACCGTCTTTCCGTTCAATTTTGGATTAGCCGCTGCCATCTCTTTGACCAAAGGCTCAACAAGATAGCTCGTCGATTCACCGTTGCTGACCAATTTCGAGAGGGCAAAGTAGGCTTGTCCCGCTGAATTCATATCAAGGTGAATAGAACGATCACAACCGTAGGCCTGAAACACTCTCGCCATCACATTTGGTGTGGCCGAAGAAAAGTAGGCAAAAACCAAAAATCTATCCGTTTCTGTCTCGATGATACAGGCCGCCGATCGCGGAGTTTCTTGTTTACTTTCCGCATTGCCGGACCAGTTACCAGGGCCCCATTGGGCAACGTATTTAGTCGGAGCTCCGATTGAATCTCTGCCGCCACCATCAACAAGAGCCACTCCATTTTGTCTTACGTAGAGGAGTTGCGAGTTTCTAACACTGTCCTCAACTGCCCACGTTTTTATATCCACCGCCCCGTCTCTTGTTACAAAGAACGTCGCCAAGTTGGGCTTGAGTGTGCTCATTAATAAACCAGACTCCATAAACCCATATTGATGACCGCTGTTAGACTTTGCTAAGTCACCATAAAGAAAAGCGGAATGTGCTGCTTGAAATCCTCCAGAAAAAGTCGCTTCAATTTTAGGTAATTTATCAAGTGGCGGCATTCCAGATGGGCGAAGGGGAAACAGCTTGTCAAAACCGTCGGGCCCTCCCTTACCATTTTTCACCTCATTGTGCGCGCGCTTTGACCACTCAACTCCGGGATGGTGAGTGCCATGAAACCAGCCCGCACTGAATGACTTCAAGTCTGCCGCCACCAAATGCACCATGCTGCCGCTTTCTGTCGAAGTTAGTTTTTTAACCTTGTCGGGATATGAACCCAAAATACTGGGGTCAATTAATTCTGGTACAACAACGCTTGCATAGAATCCTGAAAAGTTCTGAGCCTCATACCAGCGACCCGCTAACAAGTTCTTTTGTCGAACCTGAACGCCTAGGTGATGATTCTTAACTATGCTCCCTCTAAACTCCGAAGATACTGCCGCATCCGGTAGCGGAGCGTCTCCGTGCTGAACAGAATGCGATGACTTCTCGAGAACAGCTTCTTCTTCACTCCACTTTCGCATTGCGCTCAAAGAAGATTTTCCTAAGGCCAACAGCCCTTCGGCATAGTCAGAAGGCAGAACGCTTCGAATTTTTGTAGCAACTAACTCAACCGTTGTGTTGTAACCATTCGTGGTTCTGCGTACATATACTCCGGCGTCACACGCTGGCTCGTAGGCCAAGTTAGTTTTCTCGGAATAGTTCTTCGCAAAACCTATGACGTCGGCAATGCAAGTCAAGGGCTGAGAATTTTCCTTTGCCAGCAAGAGACGATTGCCCTCAAGGATGAGTTCATCAGCTCCAAAAAGAGACTCCAAATGGATCGCAACCTTAGCCACGCCACCGTCAATCGCAAGAATATGGTTTTTGGGAAGAGAAGCCTCAAACGTCATTAACGTAATCTGATGACTACTCACTTCTACCTGTTGTGACTTTATATTTGACTGTAAACCAACTACAGAATCGACAGGCTTTTGTTGGGAAAAACAGATCGGCGCCACTAAAGTGGTAATCAGAAAATTTATTGCGTGTACAAATGGGTTTGTATGCTTCTTCATTACAGGTCCTTTTTCGAGCTATTTTCTGTTATTAAAATACGTTGTTCATTTTGTTAGCGGATAAGTTTTTCTTGAATTTACTTTTAAACATCAAAAAAGAGAGGTTCGACGCGTTCGAATGGGATGCAATTAATAGCAGGACTAAGAATGACGTTTTCACTGGAAACACCTCGCGAGGCGCATCACAAACCCAAGTAATTTTGCCTGGGAATTGCGGAGGCCAAACTGTATTAGGATTCATTGCGAATATAAGGCACTTAGAGGTATTTAACAATGCGCGTTGTCAAAATTTGTCGGCGCCATGAACTTTGTACAAGGGAGGTCAGCGGAAATTTAAGGCTTCATCCTGAAAAAGTACCCGCGCTGTTCTTATCTCTTTTTGTTTATTCTCTTGCTATCGTTGAAATTATAGCAGCAGGGGCAGTCGCCTCAGCCGTGGCCCATGGTTTTTGAGCGGTTCACTTTGGCGTCTTTGTTTTTTTCGATAAATTCGACAATGAGGCCGGCAACGTCTTTTCCGGTAGTTCTTTCAATCCCCTCGAGACCCGGCGAAGAATTTACCTCGAGCACGAGCGGCCCATGATTTGATCTAATAATATCAACACCACAGACGTTAAGTCCCATCGCCTTAGCTGCTCTCACTGCCGTACTTCTTTCTTCAGGCGTTAGCTTTACCGTTTGAGCACTTCCGCCTCGGTGCAGGTTCGATCGAAACTCACCTTCTTTTGCCGTTCTCATCATCGCAGCAACAACCTTCTCACCAATCACAAAACAGCGGATATCGCTACCTCTCGACTCTTTAATAAACTCTTGAACCAGAAAGTGAGCATCTAACCCGCGAAAAGCTTCTATCACACTCTCAGCGGCTTTGTTGTTCTCAGCCAAGATAACACCCTTACCCTGCGTGCCTTCTAAAAGTTTAATCACAAGAGGAGCTCCCCCTACCAACTGAATCAGACTGTCCGTGTGCCGAGTTGAGTGGGCAAACCCTGTTACGGGCAAACCAATACCTTTTTTTGAAAGCAGCTGAAGGGCGCGAAGCTTATCGCGAGACCGGGTAATCGCTACTGACTCGTTGAGTGGGAACACATGCATCATTTCGAACTGCCTCAAAACAGCTGTGCCGTAAAAAGTGACGGAGGCTCCAATGCGAGGGATAACTGCATCCATATCATCAAGAATGATGTCTTTAAACAAAACCGTCGGTCGATGTGAGGTGATATTCATGTAACACCTCAACGGGTCGACGACCTCTACTTGGTGGTCCCGCCTCAAACACGCCTCCACCAATCGTTTTGTTGAGTAAAGCTCTTGATTGCGCGACATTATACAAATTTTCATCTTTAGGTTTCTCTTAGGTTTCTTCAAAATTCTCAGAACATGTTGTTTAATGAGACTTTTATCAGTTTAAAATATTTCGGTCGCACTTTTTCACGTAGCGCTCGGGAATCACCTTTTCCAAAAGGTAGCGCCCAAACGATATACGCACTTACAAAGATTTCATCAAATAAGATCTAGCTGTATTGACGAGAAACCGCTTACGTAGAGCTTGGCGCCCAAGCAGCATTCGAAAACCCATGAGATCCCTATTGACAAGTGTCACTTCAGATTCAAATAACACAGGTCCTATCTGAATGGGAATTCTAATCACTGGTCTCATAGTTTCATGACCGGAGGAACTTTTAATCTTTCGCACGTCGATCACTTTTGCCCGGACTTTCTTCTCTCCTTTTCGCGAATGCTGGGTTGGCAATATCTTAAATTCCACTTCGCGGCTCCGACCTTTGCCAATCCATTTGATTTCGCTGGCATGAAGAGCCGATGTTCTGGCCCCAGTATCTACTTTAGCCTTTATCGGCAGCCCAATAAGTGTGGGCAGGTAGACCCACTCGCGCCAACCACAAACTAACTCAGAAACTAATATTTCAGGGCGAGCGGAACGTTGCCTCATCTTGCTCCTTTTGCCAAGATTAATAGAGGGTTAAGGAAAAATCACCCTGTCATGAAGGCGGGGTCCTGACCGAGGGCGCAAGTTGGCCTTAAGGAGTATCTGATGAAAAAAAAATTCGTGGCTGTGGCTATTTCGTCAAACCTAGCAAGAAAAGGCAAATAATATGAATTGGCAACAGCTCCTCATCTCATACTTTTTCTTAGTGACCCTGTCTCCAGCGGTGTGGGCTGAGGAATGCACGACCTTAGTCGAAAACGAAGTCGCGCGCGTGTATCAATGTGACCGACTAAAAATCGTTAAGATTGCCGGCTCACCATCTACCCGAGCTTCTCAGTTTGGTGCCCTCTTGCAAAAAGGGATCGTCTCATCAGTGCCGCTCACATTTTTTTCAGAAGCTCAGACTCGGGGACTTTCTCGGTTGAATCCCCTCAAGCGCTGGCTACTTACTGGCTACCTCACTTTTTGGAAGCATTTTCGGCTTTCTGAGGATCCAGACGGTCTCACGGATGAGATGAAAATTCTCTCCGGCGCGTCGGGACTTGGGTGGGATCGCTTTAACTCTGCGATTAAAGCACCCGACGTCGGTGCCTTTGCAGCCGGCAACAACCCTCAGCATCAAACAGAAGAGCTGGGCTGCACGAGCATTTCGAAGCTAGGAGACGACGGCAGCTTCACCTTTGCACGCAATTTTGATTACGACGGAATTGGTGTTTGGGACAAATCGCCATCCCTGTTTGTAAGTGTCCCTGAAGAAGGCTCAGCAGACCTTAAGGCACTCTCTATCGGAACAGACGGAGTCAATTTTTCCTCGATTAGCGGAATTAACGAAAGAGGAATCGGTCTTGTCGTCCACCAAGCCTACGCGAAGGTGGCAGAAGGAAAAGGCATTCCGCTTTATCTCATAGGTGAAGGCCTTCTACGAAAATCCGGCACCCTTGAAGAGGCTATCGAGTACTTGCGGCACCATCGCCCTCTACCAATTTGGTATTTCGTTTTATTTGATATTAATAGTAAAAAGTCCGTGGTTGTTGAGGCCGGCTCGCAGCACTTTGATGTTATCGAATCGAATACTGACTTTGCAAAGAGCAATCATATGGGCGAGCTTGGACGCTCCCAATGGGAGACGGCTCGGCAATCAACTCTTTACAATTCGAATCTTCGAAGAGATTACGCATTGAACTCGCTTGCAGAGTTAAATTCTTTGAGCCCAGAGGGTGCGGCAGCCATACTCAGCCATCGAGCCTCTAAAGGGACCGGTGTCGAAATTCAAGATGATCTTATGAAGGGTGACACACTTCAAACTCTCATTGTTCATGTGCCATCTAGCGGAGGCAATGCCGAGCTGTATGTATCTGCAGGTGAAGCCCCCGCCGCTAGCAGCAATTACCTCAAGTTTTCACTTGAAGGCTTATTTGAATTGCAGTCGAGCAGCACTTTTGACAAGGTCGATCTTGTTAAGAGAAGCCCTTATGAAAGAGATTTTGAAGTTCAACTTTCAAAGGCTATTGAAGAATGGCAGAGAGACCCAGATTCGCTACTCTCTGCTCCCAACTATTGGGGCGGCACCTCAATTGGCCGAGCCGTAGGAGCCTACGTTTATAGCAAAATGGGTCCGCGAGCTTACCTGGATTGGCTATCGGCTAAAGAAGTCTTGGGACTTGCCGACTCTAACGACGGCAGTTTGATTTTTATGAAAGTTATTTCGCTCTATCGATCAAGGATGCGTTCCGAATTTGAAGAGCTTGCTCACAAGTACTTGGCAAATGAAGATTCCAATAAAGAGTACAAAGAGATCGTTCAAAATCTTTTGAATAATAGCGAAGAACTGTTGCCAGAAGAAATTGGCTTCAGCTTTTCATCGGGTGATTTAAGATACTAGAGGAATTTCTTTCACACTATTTCCTGCCTTAGTCGCACTCCTGAGATACTAACGAGATGCTCAGTTTGCGCCACTTGATTCGCGGCGAGGGCTTGATGCCTTCTCTATCGAAAAATGCACCGCTTGAAATTGAGGAGACTCTGAAGAGCTTTGCATATACTTGCAGGAACTTTTAATGCGTTCGGAGTTTTCGGAGTTCAATTTTTGTGATTCGATAGTTTCTAATAAACCAATGCAACTGGATTTTGCTATCACAATGACGGTCTCTACTGGGTGCTTGGTGCCCGCCGACCAGTTACCCCTAATCTTTGCCTCAACATTGGAGCGGTTGTGAGTTGCAGATATTTTGAGCAGTCTCTGAGCCTCATCATAACCCTCTTTTCCTGGCTTTATACAGCTCATTCTATTGAGTTGATCGACAATAGTGTCAGCGGTTGAATCATAAATTGCATGCGCACAGCGAGAACCCTTCATCGCGCTACAAGTTGCAAGCAGCACATCACCATACTCATGTATGGTGCTCGAACCTTCTTTTAGCATTTTGAGAATCCTGGTATGTGGCTTGGGACACGAGGAAGGAATTTGCTCCCAAGCCCACTCAGCAATCCCACCAATGAATGCTATAATGCCCCACTCATCGTCAGCCGCATGCGCCGATGGTAAAAGCATCTCAAACAACCTGACGGCTCGGCGTGATTTCAAAGCTGCCTCGATGGCAACGAGATGGCGCTCTAAGTCTCCGTTGTATTTAGCAATCAATCGGCCATTTATAAAAATCCGCTGAGCTTCACGCAGAAGCATAATCTTCGAATCTGCAAGCTGAAGCGAGACTTCTTCGCTTTTATTTTTGAGTTGCTTCGTCGTCACACTTGACAGAGCGAGCTCAAATTTCTGGTTGCCAAACCTCTTTTGAAACTTTGGACTCATCCGTTCATAAGCCTCATCACCATAAGCAGAGGTGAGAATCTCTTTGAGAGTCTGTCCGTGAATCTCCGCGTAGTACTCCTTTATCAGCACCTGCGTTGACTTTGTGCTCACAGTTTTGGCCATGGCGGGCACAAGAAGGAGAGCGAAAATAATTTGCACAGACAGTTTTATCGAAGATGTCGAGACTAGCACGAGTGCCTCCTTCTCAATATTTTCCTACTGTACTCCTGGGCAACCAACTCAAGAATCCGTATGTGGTTCAATCCAGCCCAAAGTCGATGGCACCACGTTTGCTGACTTGGTGCGGCCCAGTAGGTGATATGTAAAAATATTTCAACAGGGGCAATATTGTTTTCGTCCTCCATCAGAATTATGAGAAAACCCTGGCCCTCTATCCGACCTGTAGAGGCCGAAGGGGGAAGGTCGACGCAGAATACTAATTATCGCTCGAATCAAGGAACCATTTGAAGCCACTCAAACTATTTTTTGACAAAATGGAGTTCAGTCCCGCAACAGGTGTTAATTGCCGTGTAAGCAGATTCATTCTTTGCCTAAGCAAGCATAAATCCAGCCACGGTTTGATTTTGACTTGTTTCTTAACTCTATTTCTCTGCCAAGTCTCAAATGTTTCTGCCAATGAGAATCGTCTCATTGCCTGCGAAGTCTTACTTGGAAACCCCCTCAAAAATACTTTTACTGGCGGCTTGCGACTTCTCGACAAGTCGGCGATATCGAACATGAAAGTTGACGAAAAGGAGCGCATTTTTCTTCACTCTCAGAAAAGAGTCTACGCTGCAACCTTGGAAAGCCCACAATTAATAGAGAATTACTTGAATGAAGTCTTAGCTGTAGCTAAGACCACACGCCCACTTACTTTTGGTGAAAAGTACCTACGAGACGTTGTAGAAAGTGTCTCCGCCTTAACGGGCCTCGCCCATCTTGCGTTTACACCCAAGCTTCTTTTGAAAATTTTGAAGTGGCGAGATTCAGTGAACCTCAAAGACCCCAGAGCTAGTGATTCTTCGCCGTCACAAAAAACACCTCTCGAACCCGATTTTAAAAACCCATTGGCAAAAGAAAAGATGATGACGTTTATCTCAAATAGCAAAAACTTAGAATTGATAACTCCAGCAGCACTTCTCGCCTGGGGTCTCGCGGAGTTTTTTTTCGACCCCTCTCTAGGTGCCTCTAAGATGATAGCGGGCACACTGCTATGGGCCAGCTCACTTTATGAACGACATTACAAGCCCAATCGCTCAGCAGAGAGTCCACTAATGAGATCATTGACCGAGTCATTTGCTGGGCTCTCGTTATTTTTAGGTGCCGGCATTTCGCAAGGACTCGTAAATATTGGCCTTGTTGGTTTTTCGACAGGCGGAGCAGACAGTCAGTGGGATTCTGCTAGTCAGTTGGCCGTCATTAACCAATCACTTGCCGGATTAATTATGCTTCACTCCGGACCAAGTAGATTGATTTCTCACTTCTTTGAAACGAAGACTTCAGAGCAAGTTCTTTCGAGTGAGCTAGCTAAACTAACACAGCAAGACCAATACAATTTGCAAATGGAATTTGCTACAACGAAAGCAAAAAGCAACAGGCTACTCGTTTCACTGGGCTTAGAAAGGCTGTTTGACGAACCCTTCGGCTATGAGGAAGATCTCGACCCAGTAAACTTTCAGCTTCGTTTGTTTGGCAATCAAGACAATTTAGAAATTCTGTTCATGGTGAGAGACTACTAAGGCTTTCCCTTGTTTCTTAGCCGAGCACAGTTGACAAGGCGCAGAGAATGCGAGAGTTGTTCTAGCGAACTAAAGGAGACTGAAAGCCTATGACAACAGATCAAATCGAAAAAGCCCTTGAGCCTGCTAAAGCCTCAAAAAACCTCATCATAAAATGGTTGGTGATGGGATTTCTGGGAACAGTAGCAATGGTTCTCGTCACGTTTCTCATTTTGATTTTCGGCTTCTCACCATTAATGTCAGTAGATGAAAGTAACGACAAAGTCTCTTTTTTGGGAGGCGCCATTGAGATCAATTCCTCTGACGGTAAGTTCAAAATCGGTGACTTTAGTTTTAATGACGATTCAAGCTCCTTTGACTACTCCGGGGACAGAATGTTCAAAGGCAATCAGCCCAAGCAAATCCTCATCCATTTTACAAATGGCAAAGCCGATTTCTACACTTCTAGCTCAACCGAGCTTAGGTGGCAGTGCAAAGTAAAGTCAGCAAGCCAGAGAGACTTCCTCATCGAAAGCGAAGATTCCTTTGAACTTAATTTTTCTAAGTCTTCAGGCATTAAGTGCTCCTTTCACTTGCCTGAGGGCATTCCTGTGAACGTTTCTGGCAACAACGGAAAGATTGAGATTGATGAGCCACTAAGCCCGTTTACGGTAAACCTTAACAATGGAAAGGTCGAAGTTGAACCCAGTCGTTCTGCCGAATATAAGTACGACCTGAACGTAGGTAATGGCTTGGTAAATGAGTTCAAGTCTTCATCAAATCCTACAGCTATACCCATTACAATCAGCGTTGGTAACGGCTACATAAAAAATGGCCGGGATCATGACGACGACTAAATACGAGCCCTTTCGAGTTCATCTAAAATCTCATGGAGGCAGTATTTGCGAATATCACCAATCACTAAAAACGAGAAAACACTTTCAACAACCTTAACTTCCATCGAGCATAGGGCGGATGCTAACGAGAAAACACTTTCAACAACCTTAACTTCCATCGAGCATAGGGCGGATGCTTCAGAGTAGGTTCAAACCAAAATCTTCTCTTAAGTACGCTCTTTTGATGAGTAAACGCTCGAAACCCGAACTCTCCGTGATAGCTGCCCATTCCGCTTGAACCCACGCCTCCGAAAGGCAAGTTAGCGCAGCTAACATGCATGAGAACATCATTAACGCAGCCACCGCCAAAAGGAATTCTGCGCAGAATCTTTTGGGCGAGATTTTTGTTAGAAGTGAACACGTAGAGAGCGAGAGGCTTTGAAAGCTTTAACACTTCACTCATAGCTGCTTCTTCATCATCGAACGCAATAACGGGCAGAATTGGTCCAAAAATCTCTTCGCTCATAAGTTCGTCATGAAAAGTGCAATCCCGAACAAGTGTTGGCGACATGTATCTCTTTTCAGCGTCTACGTTACCACCAGCAACAATACTCGTACCTGCTCCTATTCTTCCTTCAAGGATCGCCCCCTTTAACTTCTTTGAATGAGCAATGCCGTCGATCAGATTTTTCAGCCTTAAAAGATACGCCCCTGAAAGTATTTTTGTGTAACTAGCGCTCTCCTCGGGGTTTGTGCCAACTGCCCTCGGAATTTGTTGTTTTAAAAGCTCTACGAATTCTTCGTAAATCTTTTTTTCTACTAGTAGATAATCAGGGGCGATGCAGGTCTGACCCGCATTTAAAAACTTCCCCCAAACTATTCTTTGAGCTGACATTTTGAGGTCTGCATCGGCAAATACAAAACAAGGGCTCTTTCCGCCAAGTTCAAGTGTTACTGGCGTCAGGTTCTTCGCTGCAGCCAGTGCGACAATTTTGCCCACTCTTTCGCTTCCTGTAAAAAAAATCTTGTCAAATCTCAGATCTAAAAGCTGCTGGGTGGTGTGGGCGCCGCCCTCGATGACGCACAAAAATCTTTTTTCAAAATTTTCGTTGATCAGGCGGGCAATGCACCGGCTGGAGTGAGGGGTGATTTCACTTGGCTTTAAGATCGTCACATTACCCGCCGCTATTGAAGAAACAACTGGGCTAAGACTGAGCTGAAACGGATAGTTGGCCGCTCCTATCACAAGGGCCGCACCCAAAGGTTCAGGACATATGTAGGTTCGCGACGGAAAATTAAATAGCCCTGCTGAAACCCGCTTTACGCGAGCCCACCGCTTCACATTTTTGATAGCAAGATTCAGTTCGTTGTATACAAGTAGCAGCTCTGTCGAAAACGTTTCAAATTCTGATTTGCCAAAATCGTGTTCAATGGCTTTAAAAATTTCATTTTCATTTAAACGCAGAATATCGCGTAAACGCTTGAGCTGCGCGATGCGAAAAGCTATGTCTTTTGTTTTTTGAGATTCAAAGAACTGTTTCTGCCTCATGTGGATTTCTGTTAGTTCCATGAACGACCAGTCTAAGTACCGACCTGGCGCAAATCAAGCCTCCGGATACAGTAATTTTGAGGCGCCATCGTGTAAGTTATGACAGGGCCATTTGCGTCAAAAAGGCGACCACACAAGTAGAGCCGGCCTCAACTCTTGGACGTGAGCATTTTTTAACCCACAAGCCCTCCGATAAAGGTAAAGGTTGTAAAAATATGGAAAATTGCATAAGCCTCAGAATCTATGTTTTAGGATCAAACTAGTAGATAGGTGCCGCGCGTGAGAGACCAGTTTTCGCACTTTTCTTTAAAAAGCAAAACTTCGCGCTTTTCTTTAAGAAGGGAAACGTTGCACTTTTCCTTAAAACAACTAGAAATATCTACTTAGGTCTTCTGGGGCTTAAAAAGGGTTTACACATATGACTCATTTACGAACAAAGCAAATTATCGCATTTTTGTTTTTGGCCTCCGCAGTGTTGTTTTTGTTCTCATCTTGCACGACGCTTTCGCAAAAAGACTGTGAAAGTATGGATTGGTACAGCAAAGGCAAAAGTGATGGGGTGGCTGGCGATAGCGCCAACAAGTTTGCAAAATACTCCTCGCGATGCGACGAACATGGCATTCAACCAGACAAACCGAAATACCAAGAGGGTTACGCTGCCGGGCTAGCAATTTTTTGCACTTTTGATAGCGGAGAAAATTTCGGTTTATCGGGATCCTCGTACCAAGGCGTGTGCTCCGGCGATTCGGAAAAGGATTTTTTGAAAGGCTTTCACATAGGGCAAAAAGAGTTCAGATTGCAAACAAAAGAGGCTGAACTTGCTAATAGAGAAAAGGAACTCCGAAAGCAAAGTGCGGACCTTGATCGGAAGCAAGAATTTCTTAAAAAAATGCCCGAGAACAAATGCACTTTTGATTCCGACTGCGTCAGAGATGATGATTGTTCGTTTGGCAAATGTAGACTCACAGCTTCAAAGTGTTCGTTTGATTCCGACTGCAAGGTACGCGGCGAATGCAATGGCGAAAAATACTGCATAGGCTCTGACTGCCAAGAAATTCGCCAATGCCGCTACGACGACTGAGGCGTATATTCAAAATTCGCTTCATCTCAAATACATCCTCTTCCGTCCTCGACGTTGCTCACGCCGAAGGAACGCTAAAGGTTAAAAAGGTTTTCAGAGTTTGATCGCCCTAAGTCTCAATGCGTTTGCCACGACAGAAACTGAACTAAAGCTCATGGCAACGCTTGCAATCATCGGACTCAACAAGACTCCGTAGAATGGGTAGAGAAGGCCCGCTGCAATCGGAACTCCGGCAATATTATAGATAAACGCGAAAAAGAGGTTCTGCCTTATGTTTTTCATTGTGTGATGACTTAACCGATGGGCTTTAACAATTCCCAGTAAATCGCCCTTAACAAGAGTCACACCCGCACTTTCAATCGCAACGTCTGTTCCTGTACCCATTGCAATTCCTACATCGGCGTGAGCAAGAGCGGGAGCATCATTGATACCATCACCTGCCATTACAACGCGCTCGCCCTCTTTTTGAAATTGCTGGATTATCTGCCCCTTTCGCTCCGGTAGTACTTCTGCTTCAAAGCTTTCAATATCTACCTCTCGAGCTACAGCCGCTGCGGTTAAGCGATTGTCGCCAGTCAGCATCACCACTTTGATTCCCTTAGATTTAAAGTATTTAATCGCTTCCTTTGTTGTTTCCTTAATAGGGTCCTTCACAGCTAAAACACCTGCTGGAATCTTATCAATCGCAACAAGCATGACACCCTGACCCTCTTGCCGAAGGTCGTCCGCAATCGGCATCAGATCTGATGGGTCAACTTTGTGATTCCTAAGGAGTCGCTCATTGCCAACTATTACCTCTCTGCCCGCAACGGTGGCCCGAATACCGTGGCCAACAATAGATTCAAAATTTGTTGCTGTAGCTAAAGATAGGCCTTTCTTTTTAGCCCCATTTAACACAGCTTCAGCAAGCGGATGTTCGCTGGCCATCTCTACTGAAGCCGCCGAAGAAAGAACCTCGCTTTCAGTGAATCCGCCAATAACTTTGACTGCCATGAGCTTTGGCGCGCCGACAGTGAGCGTTCCGGTTTTGTCGACAACTAAGGTGGTTATCTTTTCGAGCCGTTCTAATGCCTCTGCGTTCTTAATTAGTATACCTTGCGTAGCACCCTTGCCAACACCGACCATTATCGACATAGGCGTAGCAAGACCAAGTGCGCAGGGGCACGCTATAATTAGCACGGCCACAGAGTTTACAATAGCATACGTCAGTGCGGGCTCTGGCCCAAACACAAACCAGGTAATCGCTGTCAAAATGGCCGCAATAACTACCATTGGTACGAAATATCCAGATACAGTGTCCGCCATTTTTTGAATCGGCGCGCGACTCCTTTGTGCTTGCGAAACCATTTTTACAATTTGAGACAAGAGAGTGTCTTTTCCTACTCGCGTAGCCGCCATAACAAAACTACCAGATTTATTTAACGTGCCACCAATTACTTTGCTGCCTTTGAATTTTTCTAATGCAATAGGCTCTCCCGAAACCATGCTTTCATCGACCAAGCTTTTGCCCTCGAGAACATGACCATCAACAGGAACTTTCTCTCCGGGGCGAACGCGCAGCTTGTCGCCTGTTTGCACCTGTTCAATAAGTACATCGATTTCTTGGCCATCGCTGCTCAACCTTCTAGCGGTTTTTGGAGCAAGGCCAATAAGAGATCGGATGGCATTTCCAGTTTGGCTACGAGCGCGAAGCTCCAATACCTGTCCTAATAAAACAAGTGTTGTGATTACAGCAGCTGATTCAAAGTAAAGGGGTATAACATTTCCGTGACCTCGAAAAGCATCCGGAAATAGGTGCGGGAAAAAGGTCACAACAGTACTGTAAAGATACGCCACGCCTGTTCCCAGTGCTATTAAGGTGAACATATTAAGCTTGCGAGTTACTATCGAAATCCAACCGCGCTCAAAAAAGGGCCATCCAGCCCAAATGACCACTGGTGTAGCAAGAATCATCTGAATTCCCGAATACAGCCACCAGCTCATATTCCTCTGCACAGGTTGCCCGGGAATTAAATCAGACATAGCTAGAACCAGTAGAGGAACCGACAACAATATGCTTATTTTAAGACGCTTCGAGAAATCTATAAGTTCTGGATTCTCAATATTCTCGACCGAGAGTTCTACTGGCTCAAGTGCCATGCCGCAGATGGGGCAGCTCCCCGGCCCCTTTTGCGTAACTTCAGGATGCATTGGGCAAGTGTATTGACTTTCACTGTCTCCACTCAAATCAGGTTTACGCGTGTCGCTCTTGTGCTTTTCGTGGCAGGAGCTGTGGTCGTGGTCTTTAAAATTGTCGTTTTTATCGTTATTATTTGGAATCATGTACGTTTCTCCTCAAATCCGCTTACTTGCCCATCATCGACCTTCCAGCAGTTGGAAGGTCAAGGGTTTCTAACAAATTGATTCAACTTGATCCAATTCAGCTTGATCCAATTCACCTAGTCTAATTGCGTAAGTATAAAACATTGACCTTCCAATGGTTGGAGGGTTTAGACTGTGCCGTATGACAATAGGACAAGCTGCTAAAACTTCAGGCGTGAATGCCAAACTCATTCGTCACTATGAATCAATTGGTATTGTTCCAAGAGCCGCAAGGACTGCGTCTGGCTACAGGATATACTCTGAAAGTGATGTTCATATTTTGACTTTTGTTAAACGCGCCAGAGGCCTAGGGTTTTCAATGAAGGAAATCAAAAAACTTGTTAGTCTTTGGCGCAATAGAACTCGTGCAAGCTCGGACGTAAAAGCAATGACACTTGCGCACATACACACACTTGAAGAAAAGATAAGAGATTTACAGCAAATGCGGTCTACCCTAGTTGAGCTGACAAAAAACTGTCACGGAGATATCAGACCAAGCTGTCCAATCTTAGAAGATCTTTCTAGAAGGGATTAGTGCGCAGTTTGTACCTATCAAAAGCAAACTGAGTCTTCTTCTTTGGGACAACATAAACTGCTGAGTCGTTGAAACTGCACCCAGCGCAAGGAGGATACTAAATGAAGCTAACACTGCTCTCTGTTTTACTTTTACTTCCTTGGATCTCCTTTGCCAAAACAGTTCACTATGAAATCACTATTAGAAATGAATCTGTAAATATGAGTGGCAAAAAGGAGGCTGATTTTGCACTCACTGTAAACGGGGGAATTCCGGCGCCAACTCTTGAATTTACCGAAGGCGACGATGCTGAGATCTTGGTAAACAATGAGCTTACCAAAGAGGAAGTTTCAATTCATTGGCATGGCTTACTACTGCCCCCCGAAGAAGATGGAGTGGCTTATGTGAATACTCCTCCTATCTATCCCGGAAGCTCAAGACTATTTAAGTTCAAAATCCGGCAAAGCGGTACATTTTGGTATCATTCACATACGTCTGTTCAAGAGCAAAAAGGGGTTTATGGCGCCTTTATAGTTCACCCCAAGAAAAAAATGTTTGTTTACGATAGGGATGCAGTTGTCGTTATCAGCGATTGGTCCGATGAAAACGCCGATATGATCATTCGTAATCTTCGAAAGGATGGCGACTATTACCTTTACAAAAAAGATTCCGTTCGTTCCTATTTTGGAGCGATTCAAGATGGTGGGTTAAGGAGTCATCTTTACAATGAATGGACTCGAATGGGAGGGATGGATTTGTCTGACGTAGGCTATGATGCCTTTCTCATTAACGGTAAAATCGACTCACAACTTCTGACGGCTCGACCTGGTGAAAAGTTGAGAATTCGCATAATCAATGCCGGCGCTTCCAGTTACTTTTATGTTTCGCTCGCTGATCAAGCAATGACAGTTATTTCTGCAGATGGTGTCGACATCAAACCTTTGCAAACGAAAGAACTTCTCATCGGCATGGCCGAAACCTACGACATTCTCTTCACAGTTCCTGAAGCCAAGAACTACGAACTGCGCGCTACAGTTCAGGATGTTACGGGATTTGCTTCAACATGGATTGGCAGCGGTCCAAAAGTTTCTGCATCTCTAAAGGAGAAGCCTAATCTATATGCAGCAATGGAGCATAGCTCCCACGCAGGCTCCACAGACCATTCGAAGCACGAAGAAATGAGTAATCACCAAGGTCACGCCCACAATGCCCACCGCGCCCACCACCCGCACAATACGCACGGCAAACACAAAGCGTCCGCAGAAGAGCCGAGAGATGACGACAACACTGATTGGTCAAACCAATCTAGCGCAATGCTTAGTCAAAACACAGCTCCAAGAAAATTGGAACCTGATGAGCCTGTGATTCAATCGTTGACCGTGGATTCAATCAAGTCGCTACGGCCTACGACTTTGCCAAAAAAAGCGAAAGTTCATGATGTGAAGCTATCACTCGGCGGAGATATGGAGCGCTACATTTGGCATATCAACGGCAAAGCGATCCATGAAGATCGTCTTTTGCTAATAAATGAAGGTGAGGTGGTTAGGTTCACTTTTGTAAATGAGACCATGATGCATCACCCAATGCACTTTCATGGTCACTTCTTTCGAGTCATTAATGATGCCGGCGATCACTCCCCCCTAAAACACACGGTGGACGTGCCGCCACACTCCTCCCGAACCATTGAGTTCTACGCAAATGAACCGGGTCAATGGATGCTCCATTGTCACAATCTCTACCATATGAAAACCGGTATGGCGCGAGTCGTGCGCTACAACGACTATAAGCTAACACCGCAAATGCAAAAATATGACCGGCAAGACCCGCACCTTCACGATCATATCTACTATTACTCGATGCTCGAAGCCGCGACTAATCATGCGCAAGCAAACATAAAGTTGATGAGAACCTGGGATGAGCTTGATATACGAATGGAAACAGCAGATATCGAAGGGAAACATTTTAACTTTGGAAACGATTGGGAAACCGAAGGTGATTTGCATTACCGCCGATGGTTTTCGAGATTCGTCAACGTCTTCGCGGGCCCATCACTTTATCACGAGCAAGGATATGCGGTTGTCGGAGTCGGGTATATTCTACCAATGTTGATTGAAAGCGCTGTGTCTGTGAATCACAAAGGACGGTTCCGGTTTGACTTAGAAAAGCGCTTTCAATGGACGAAAAGTATTTTTACCGATGCCGATTTTTCGTGGCGACCAGGGTGGGGCGGTGAACGCGACTCTGAGTTCGAGGTTAGTTTGATGTACTCGCCTAGCTGGTCGTGGGCAGCAGGCCTTATGCTCACAGAAAAAAGCCTCGGTGCCGGATTGCAAATGCAGTTCTAGCAACTGGTTAGCGCCGACCCCATAACTCGTCAGTGCAGTCTTCCTAGACAGACAGCTTTTTAGTCCGCATGCTTTTTCTACCCTGTGGCCCATTTACATTTTGGGAATGAGCGACCAACTGTTCATTTACTTCTGACTCAGTCAGGGTTAACCTCGCGTTATGAAAGCCGCTCTACTGATAATCGATATGCAGAAGACTTTTCTCTCTCATGCTGAGGCACTGACGCCATCTCTCCGACATGTTTGTGAACATATAAATCACGTGGCTCAGCATTTCCGCAAACGATCTTTGCCAGTTTTTATTGTGCAAGACCAAGAGAGTTGCAAGCCAGGGCATCCTGAGTTTGAATTTGTCGACCTAATCGAGACGCACGAAACCGATGAAAAAATTCACAAATTACACGGCAATAGTTTTCGCGAAACATCTTTAGAAGCACGCCTCAAAGAGCTCAACGTCGACTTTATTCTCCTGACAGGATTTAAGGCCGAGGGTTGTGTGCTTGCCACAATTCATGGAGCTCTTGATCGGGATATTCCGTTCGCAGTATTGCGAGACGGAATCTTGAGTACTACAGAGGATGGCGCAAAATTTGTAGAAAAGACCTATCCTCTGATGAGCTATTCTGTCGCTGAAGCCCTACTAGAGGACTAACATGATTAACGAGACGACTCCCCAGAAGCAATCCGGGGAGTCAGTTGGTTGTTTAAATTTTGTTCGAACTAACCAATTTAAACTTTGTCGCTTAGCGAATCGCGGCCTTTTTGCCGAACATGCTTCACCGAGCGAATCACTTTGCCTAGTATCTTTCGCTGAGCGAAGAATCCTTTCGGAGCGACGTTTGATTGGCAGAGGTTTGTTGAGCTGCGGAGCTCCTATCGGCTTTCACTTCTCCCGTAGAAGAAATGTCTTTTGCGCCAGTTTCTTTAAGACATTTCTTTGCCTTATCCACTTCATCAGAGTTAGTCGCGTGCACTGACATTAAAATTCCGCCGTCCTTTACAAAGCCTTCATATCGTTTTGCTTCATACTCAGGAATGCCAAGTCCTATTAGGGCACCGCCGATACCGCCAATCGCTCCGCCTACACCCGCACCAGCCAACGCGGCCATAATTGGGCCGGCTGCGATGAATGGGCCAATGCCTGGAATGGCTAAGGCACCAATGCCGGCAAGCAATCCTAGTGTTCCGCCTATAGCCGCGCCTGTACTCGCTCCGGTTGCAGCACCTTCGGGTGCTTTAGTTCCTTTGGTATGTGCGAAATCTTGAGAACCTGCTTTATCTTGCATCAACACCGAAATGTCACTGGTTGAAAATCCATCGGTCTTTAGAACCTCGACTGCTCGCTCCACTTCGCTCCGTGATTGATAAATTCCTAGAACCACTTTGTTTTTGTCACTCATAAAAATCTCCTTTAAGTTTTAAGTAAGGGTTTACTTCCTATCTGTTACTACCGACATTTCATTAGACACGTTTGATACGCCAGCGACTATTCGAGCATTGTTCATTATGGCATTTAGTTCTTGCTCCGATCGCACCGGCCCTTTCAGAGTCACTTTACCGTTGACGGTAATGATCTTCACATTCTTTGCATACGTCGATAGGTTTTTCTCTTTCATTATATCTTGACGAATACGCCGTGTAATATTCATGTCACTTGAATTCGAAGGTTGCTCGTCAGCAGTTAGCTCTTGAGGAGCACTGTCACGCTGATTAATTTTGGTATTGTCGGTCCGGGTATTATCCGTGGCATTATTTGCATTTGTGAAAGATTGTACACTCGAAATAAGCGTGCCCAACATCACTATTTTCGCTATCATTTTCTGTTTCATAAACTTTCTCTAACTTTCTTTTTTTCAATGGTTTCATACTTCACTTAGGTTTCATACTTCACTTACTTCACTTTCTATTGTGTTCCACTTTGGCATGATTTTTTTCATACGATTTCCCAGATTCATTTCCTTCGGAAAAACCTCAAAATTCGGAAAAGAACTACTTGCTATAGTTGAAAAGTCCAAAAATTCTTCTCCATCTCTGCTTCATCTTCTAGGCCCATTCGGCAAAAGTGCTATCGTTGAGTAAAGGGGCTGCCACAAATGCAGCCAGCCCATTCAACAAAAACTAGATGCGCTCGGATTTGTCGCTGTATTTTTTCTCATCTCTGTTGAATTCCTTTGGCCTTGCGACTTCCTGGCCGGGGCTACGTTCGGCATCTCTTCTATCTTCGTTGGTACGACTCCTGTCAGACTTCGGTTGGTTCACACCGGTGCCATGCTTTGTCTGATCTGACTTAGAATCATGCTTCGAATCATAAGGTTTATTCTGGGTGGTTCTATTTTGGTTTTGTTGTCCTTGACTGTAACCACCATTTTTGTGAGCCGAATTCGAGCGCTCATCTTGCTGGCTCTGACCACCGCTGTACTTAGTTGACGATCTAGTGGTGTCTTGCTGACTTTGACCACCATAGCCGCCATATTGCGGCGAAGACTTCGACTCATCGTTATAATTATTGCTCATAGTTTTTTCTCTTTCGGGACTCATAAAAACTCCTTGTATTTGGTTGTGTGAATTTGCACTTCCAAAGTACTACACTGCAATAGCGAGACCACGGCGTAAACGGTGCTCCAAAGAATTGAAATGCAAGGGCGGGTCATTATGGGGAGTAATCAGGCATCTTGACACGTATTTTTTAATATTTTCGCCCATCTGTGAACTCTGCCTCAGCTGTACTTGAGCGAGGACAATCTGATTTTGGCGCAGGCATTGCATTTAATTTAGATGTGTTAGTTTGAGGAAGTTCCAGTAGAAGTTCTAATATTTTTTTAATGCTTCAATGAAGTGCTAAAACCCGATAGCCACGTGGCAAGGAGTCCCGAAGTGAGAAAAGAATCATCCAAATCAAAAAATGGTACTAAATCAACAAAGCGAAGTGTTTCTAAAAAAAAAGCGAAGGATAACCACGAGAGTACGTCCAGTTTTGAGTCTGAGTCCGGCGACATCGCTACTTTGATCCTTAGAGATCATAAACCAATCAAAGAGTTGATTTCTATTTTAAAAGACTCTGATACCAGTTTTAAGAAAAAATATCCTGCATTTGCCGAATTTGAAGGCACGCTTACAAGCCACGCAAAGGCAGAAGAAGAGAGCCTCTATGTGCATCTCAAAGAAGTGGACGATTTACGTATCAACGCACTTGAGGGCGACACTGAGCACGCAATTGCGGAGCAACTTATTAAAGAAGTTAACGAAAGCGAGGGTGACGAAGACAGTTGGATGGCTAAAGTAAAGGTTCTAGCTGAAGTTGTTGAACACCATGTTAAAGAAGAAGAAAAAGAGTTGTTGAAACAGGTCCGAAATACTTTTGACTCAGAAGAGCGCCAAGAAATCGGCGAACTGTATTCTCAATTGCTAAACCAGTACCGAGAAGATGAGCGCAAACCGAAACAGTCTGCAGGAAAATACGACGTAGGGGCTGAATATGTATAATCAGTTTAGGTACCAACAAAACGATCACAAAAATGGTTTCGAATGGTTTCTAATGCGGTTTAAAAATGCTTTAGTAGCCCAACGCGAGAATGCGAAAGGAGCGATCGCAATACCAATATTGTTATATGTTGTAGGCGTCCCAGGCATTCTCGTCTTATTGCTTTGGCTTTTGTTTTTTAGAGGCTAGCAGTTTTCTCTCATGCTTCTCTCTATAGGCATAGACCTGCTTACATTTTTGAGAACGGTCTTCGCACTTGAAACTTGAAATTCGAAGATTTTGCGATGGTTTATAAGATATAAGAGAGGTTCCAGTGATTATCTGAGTGATTCTCTTGATGTTCAGCTGTTTTTGACAGCATGCATCTGAAAAGGTATTGGGCCTAGTATTGTGCACTGGGTGTTAACTTTTCAGTGGTGAGATCCTACAATCTATACAAACTCTAAAGGGGGAGACCAAAATGAAAACTATTCTGTTGTTTGTTGCACTATCGTCACTTCTATTTTCGGCGAGTTGTTCACATGGACATGGACACAAAAAGGGAGAGCACAAGGGTCAGCATTGGGTAGAGATGGACGCCGATAAAGACGGCGCAATTTCTAAAGAGGAATTTGATAAATTTCATGTAGAGAAGTTTAAAGCCATGGATACCAACAACGATGGCAAGATCAGTGAAGACGAAAGAAACGCCTTTAAGTCGGAAGGTAAAATGTGCAGCAAAAAAAGCTGTAAGAAATGCGGTAACAAGAAATCCGCTGAATAGTGTGATCTCTAAAACATGTTGATTGCGAATTCGATACTAATTGGCCTGGCTTTGTTCTGCTCTTTACCCGCGCTTGGTGCCGACCAAACGGGTAATCCAAGCGTTTCAAGCCTTGCCAAGGATACGCCCCCGAAGTTTGATTGTGAGACAGAGCAAGACTGCATCTTACGAAGTTGTTCGGGGTGCTTATCTGCGGAATACATACGAATTTATAATCCTCCGGAACCTCCCTGTTTTCAGTATCCCAGCACAGGTTTCAAATGCGTTTGTAAGTCTAATAAATGCGTAGCCCAATCAACACGACTATAACTACGACATCTTTCCGAAGATGCCTGTCGTAGAATATGAAACCATCGAGTTTAAACTAAATGCAGCCTAACTGTGCTTTAATCGCACCCCTAATTTCTAATGTTAGACTTGGAGCTAGTGGTGCACAAGCTGGGACCTGGGTTTTGCGAGAATTACTTTAGTTCAAATTCGATGAGGGCTACTGATCGCTGCTGAATACCCAAAAGAGCCAAAGCAATGTGGGTAGCTGATTTCGGGCTCCTACTCTGCGGGCGACCATCTTCACTATACGGAACTTGTACCCATGGTATTGTCTCTGTAGCATTGCTTGGGTTAAAGGGGGCAAATGTCGGCTCCCCTGCAATCTGCTGAGTGGCCTTATTGTCTACCGGCAGAAATATGACTTCGCCGTTGTCATAACCTGGAAGAATCACGACTGATTTTTCACCAAAATTAACCACCTGTAGATTTTGAGGGTGGTTGTCATAAGCAGTTTGATTCAAAATCTCATTCCATTGGCCATCTTGATTTTGATAAACAAGAAGGTGGCCCGCCATATCAATAAAAGGAGTGGCATCTGTTACATAAATACGTCGGTAGGCCTCACCATCAACCTTAGGTCCAATAGCTATGGTACGGTTGGTGACACCCACGATTCCTGTATCAGTGACGTGAAGAGTATGCCCCTGCGGACCATTAATAAACTTGATGATTTGTATATTGTCGAGCCTCACAATAAGCTCTTCTGTTCCATCGTTGTCCACATCTGAAAACTGCATGGCTTGAAATGAAGGGTATTCTCCTTGGTTACTTAGGACCACGCCTTTTCCCAAAACCGCTCCCGTCGAGTCCAGATGAATCACTCGCAATTGACCATTAGCTGAATGCACATATGTAAAAACTGATACGACTCCTTCGCCAAACTTGTCTCTCACGACAGCTATAGATGTAACACTCTCCCCAAATCTGTCTTCAACCCCAGGAATTGTCGTTGCAACACCTTCGGAGGATCCCGTTTCAGTCGTGGTGCCGGTATTGCTTTGAGCGGAGAGCTCAGTCGGCACGTGCTGAGCGAGCCCCATCTTTCCATTTTTGATTGGTATAAAAAAAAGTCGATTATAGTGATTCACCAAGACAGCCGCTTCGTTGTCCTGCGATTTAAACCCTATATATTCAATGTTCTCAAAGAGATGATAGTGAGCATGACCACTTGTATCCGTCGGCAACTGCACTTCAGAAATGAAACTGATTTTTTTCAAATTGTTCTTATAAGTTCTGAACTGTTTCAAAACCAACTCAGAGACATGATAATTGTCACTGGGATTTACCCTATAGCTACGGCTACCACCAACAAAAATGTCATACCAGGACCCACGGTCAATAATCTTCACATTGCGAGCGGCCCATCCCGGTTCAAAAAGCGGATCGTATTTAATGACTCTTTTTACAGAAACGGTCGGTTCTTTTGATGTTGCTTTCTTAGATCGACTTGATTTGGTTGCCGGTTTTTTAGCCTTTTTGGCTTTGGCGTCTGCAATGGGTTCAGAGGGAGAAGAAAAAAAGGACCAACAGTTTAGTTCTTTAGAGGAAGTACCAGAGTTTTTTTCTCCGCCGGCAAAGCCTTTAAAGCCATACAATGCGATAAGAAGGATAGTGCTCGTCTGAATCACAAAGCGATTTAGGGATTGAAGTCTTTGAACTTGAAAAATCTGTAACTCAAATCTCCTATGTGTTTTTACCATACATCATCCCTTCGTATTTACCTTTTTGCCTCTAAGAGGCCGTGTGAAGATAGTAGAACAAGTAACACTCGGATATTTGAAGTGCTAGTATAACGTGAACTTGAGGACATTCATAAATACAAACACCTTAAGTGTAAAGACTACCTAGCTGCCCCCTCAGTCACAGTCGAGAGTGCCTTGGCCTCGTGCCTTCGACCACTGGAGTTTACCGAAACACGCTTGCCTTTCGAGACGCCGCCCACGCAGGCAAAAGAATTTCGAAGAATACCCCAGCTGGGGGCTTCTCTAAGACTTCCTTGGCAACTCGAGAATTGGAATGAAGAAGTTCATAACATTGTACCTTGGGCTAACAGGTTAAGGATACGTAAGCGCTCTGACTGTCCTTTTTAAACAGGATGCTAAGCTGAGCAAACTAAGAAATTGTCAAAGGCAGAATGAACCTTCTAAATAAACAGAAGGTTCAGATCAAGCTAACTCCTAAGCTGTATCATGTTTGGAGAAGCATCAACGCCGTCAAGGTTTGGAGAAAATCGGTGGTCCAAAACTTTGCTAATCAACCTCACAGCAAGGAAAACAACAACAGATGTCGCCAGCGGAATTGCAAGCGACGAATAGCCCCATCGCCCACTGAAATGAACGGATACGATCGAACCCATCGCGAAGAAAACAAAAGTTGCGATTCGAGAAAAGTTGGTTCGCTGAGTGACACCTCGCTCTTTATTGTCTAGATTTCCAAACCATAGCCGAGCCAAATCTGTTCCGATGTCTGTGCTAATACCCGTGAGGTGAGTGGTTCGAATCTGCCCCTTCGTCATGACGG
This sequence comes from Bdellovibrionales bacterium CG10_big_fil_rev_8_21_14_0_10_45_34, assembly GCA_002778785.1. Lineage (GTDB taxonomy): Bacteria > Bdellovibrionota > Bdellovibrionia > Bdellovibrionales > 1-14-0-10-45-34 > 1-14-0-10-45-34. Next base: position 212,210 of record PEZS01000011.1, read on the forward strand.
CAAAGCAACCATTCTGAGTTCCACAGATAAACGAGAGTAAGAAGAGAAGAAAAAAATCTCGTGCAAGCAAAAGCTCCTCGCCAAAGGCCCCAAACCAACCCAAAAAACCAAAAACGTAAAGGCAAAGAAGCAGCAATGGAATCGAAGCGGTCACAAAACCAAACCAAGGCTTCAAACCCCTCTCAATGCGGGCCGCGGTAACAATAGCTCCGCAAAATGATCCAAGAATAAAAAAGATTGGAAACCCTAAAAGTTCAATTGCAAAGGTAATACTCCTTGTGCCAAGCGCAATGCCAATCTGGGTTCCAAAACCAGTCACATGAGAGACGTATCTTCCGCATGCCAGAAATCCGAAGGCGTTAATGTAGCCCGCTTGGAAGCCAAGCAAAGACCATAGCGCAATGTAAGGAGATTTAACGAACTCCTCTCTTTCAAGACGATACATTTCTTCTCCTTAGTGGACTTCTAAAAATCTGACAGAACCTGTTGAGATATCCAGAATCGCGGGCTCAACCGAGAGTTTTCCTTCCGAAACTAACGAGCTGACAATCTTGCTCTGCTCCAAAATTAATTCTCGACTCCTGAGGATATTTGCCACGATAGCCGCGTCCATGAGGTTCGGTGCCGAGGCGCCCTTTTTATGGACCACAGAGTCAACCGCCGGTCGAATTCTAGAGATTAACTCTTCCAGATGCGCTGATGGAAGAGGCGTCTCAGGATGCCTGAACTGCTGAAGAGCTGCATTCACAGCACCGCACTGCGTATGCCCCAGGACGACTACTGTTGCAGAGCCGAAGTTTGCAGCAGCAAATTCGATGCTTGCAAGCAAACTGGGCGCAACAACGTTGCCCGCGACACGAACGACAAAGATATCCCCTAGACCTTGGTCAAAGATCATCTCAACTGGGCTCCTTGAGTCAGAGCAAGTCAGTACGATCGCAAAGGGGCGTTGCCCTTTCTGTGCAAGCTCAGACATTTTTGACTTCGATAAAAGGGTTTCGACGGATACCAAGCCCGTGGTAAAACGACGATTTCCTTCAACCAGCTTCTCTATTGCTTCTTTAGGTGTTGTGTTTTTCATGAACAAATATTCGGTTAAAAAAAAATATTAATAAATTTCATAAAATAGTTCGTTTACTTTGATATAATCAAACCATGAAAATTGTGATCGACGGAAAAGCGACCTGGATTAACTATCACCATTTATATTGCTTTCACACGATTGTGCTGCAAGGAGGTCTCACCAAGGCCTCAGAATTTCTGGGCATCGGGCAATCTGCGCTTTCAATACAGATGAAACAATTTGAAGCCCAACTCGGATTTTCTCTCTTCGAACGCAGCCACCGGAAAATGAAAGTCAATGAGCGTGGCCAGGTGGTTCTTTCATATGCAAAAGAGATTTTTCGTCTTGGAGACGAAATGGTGCAAACACTGAACGATCGGCCCGCGTCCGATCGAGTTCACGTTCAAATCGGAGCACTGGATACGATCCCAAAACATCTCACGGTGGAATTAGTTAGCCAGGCCCTGAGCCGAAAGAGCTCTGTCACCGTCATGGAAGGAAAGCCACTCGAGCTACTTAACGATCTGATGGATCATCGGATCGACCTCTTACTGACCAACGCCCTTCCACAAGTTCGTCCCGGACAAATATTTGCAAAGAGAATTGCTCGACTTCCCCTTTGGGTCGTTGGATCTAAGGCCTTTTTAAAACTAAAAGACAATTTTCCTGAGTCGATAAAATCGCAGCCCTTTATCTTACCCACGGCCGACAGCAACGTCAGGCATGAGTTTGAAAACTTCCGCCAGCTTCATCAACTCCCATTGGATTTCTTGGTAGAGACACAAGACATCATGGTTCAGAAGCTTCTCGCAATCAAAGGCCTTGGACTATCGATCATGCCAGAGTTTGCTGTGAAAGAGTTCCTCATTAAGAGAGAATTGTTTCTTATCGGAAAAATTCCGAGGGCATTTGAAGAAATATTTCTTATATCGGCCGCACGAAAAATCGAAAATCCCAGCGCGGCGGCAATTATGCGAACCTTCAAAATTCAGTCTCATTCGACTCAGACGAGAGATGCCCCTTCTTGAATCAAACGAAGCATAGCAACAAAAGCCGAGGCGAAAGCACTTCCCGAATCGCTTCTGGCGTCAACGACATGGAGGGTCTAACTTATGCGAGAGATCCTAAAAATTTTTCTATCTTTATTAAGACTTCCATAGAGAGCTAATCTTTCTGCAATTAATTTATGTGCATCCGCTGGCTGTAGTACAGGCTTCCCAGGTCGCGATTTTGTCAAATACGCAAAGGCATCAGCATAAGCCAAGAGATGTGCCTCATGCGGAATCCGGTTAGCTAAAAGTTGCGCGGGAAACCCGCTTCCATTAGATCTTTCGTGGTGCTTTTCAATAATGTCAGCAATAGTCTGGGTTACTGTAACTCTCTTTTCTTTCAATAAGTTTAAAGAGCGACGAGGATGTTGTTTGTACTGCTCCTGCTCGTCGGCGCTCAGTATGTCGAGATCAAAAATAGATATGTCATCACGGCTACCGTAAACCCCGATGTCGTGAAAAAGACCTGCAATAGCAAGATCCTCTGGCTGTCCGATTTCCGTTGCCATGCTAAGGAGACACGCAATTGTTGAAACAACTTGAGCGTGGGAGTACGAGTCTCCGACCTCGCCAGTGATTTCTTTAAGTTTATGGCCTTTGACAACTCTTTCGATCTCAATGAACCTAGCATCGGCTTGATAATATCCATATAAGCTTTATCAAACCCTACCAATCGAACGTCAAAGGTCGAGATATCGCTCATCGTCTGCAACTTTAAGCCGCGCGCTGCTTTTGAGGATCGTATGTACAAACATAAAGCTACGACATAGTCTAAACTGATGAAGAATCATTTTTGGGCTACGTTCATTGTTGCACTTGCAGTGGTCATCGTGGTTCACGGTTTTAATTTTAAAGGGAGTGTTCCACACTTCCTAGAGAACACGGGCAACCAAGTTTTGTTAGATATAAAGCCCTCGTTTAACCTTGATGATACCTATAAGCGTTTGGAAGATTTTGGTGTCGAGGGCCGTGACCTTTATAAGTATCGCATTCTTACTGTCGATGTTATTTTACCATTGAGTGTATTTTGGTTTCTAATAATTTTTATGTCTAAGGCGATTGAAAAGATCACGCTTCGAAGGCAACTCAGATGGACGCTGCTTGCCCTGCCCTTCGGCTTCTTGATATTTGATTTTGCTGAAAATATCGCGCTTTACGTAATGATCTCTCACTATCCCGAAAGAATGCCTTTACTAGCAACTATCCTACCCTACTTTACTGTTGTTAAACGCGCGTCCTCACTTGTGGCAATCTTCTTACCTTTAGTGTTAATCATTTATTTTAGGTTTATACAAAGAGGTCGCGGTGAATTGATTTGATATTGGTTGAGAGAAGTCGCCGAATGCATGGTCTGGGCTTCATGAATTTAAGCATTTAGTCTATGGGCATGGTGTGAACAATGATCAACCAGCTCTTTTTAGAGTGACAGTTTAGTCAGTCTGAATTTGGAAGTTGCGGTATGAGTTTCTGATTTCACCCCGCGCCTTGGGCTCTCCCCACAATGGAATCCATTTAGATAAATAATGAGACTTAACTTTCTTTCTAAAGTACAATTCATGATCCCACTCAATCTCAGCGAAATGTAAAAGCTCATCAATGATACTTAGCTCTCCAGAAAAAAAAGCTAATCGAGCCGCAACTTCATACTCACCTATGTTTGCCCTCTCAAGCCGCCCAGCGCCGTACATTGGTATAAGCCAAGTTCCAAAAAAACTAAGTACCGCAACGAATGCTCCAACCAACCACATCTGAATTTCACGTGTCATTCTTGGTTTTGAGTTTAGTTGATGCAAAAACTCTCTTAACCTATCTCGGTGATGCAATTCATCTTTATATATTTTTAAAATTTCGAGCATTTCACTTTCGTCTCTCACGAAAAGGGAGTGCGCATGGCCAAAAAATGCATTTGCGGCGGCTTTTTCGCCAGCATGGGCGTCCTGTAGAAGCTTTATCAACGCCGCTTTTGCATCCGAACCTTTTCCGAATTTATGAAAACTGAACTTATCCACTTCCACTTTTGCGAAGCTATCAGTGTAAAACGAGTCGATCAACGTCTATTCGCTTTGTCAGACTCTCTTACCGCTCACCTGCTTGAGCCGCATCTATTAACGGGCCCCAAAGGTCCGGGTTGGTAAATTCATGACATGTATACTTCGAAAGTCGAAATCGCTATAATCTTTCTTGAGGGGCCAATGTCTGTTGAAACTGAATCGCAATTTGAAGGAATGAAGGCAATTGGTGCAATTGTCGCATAGACAAGAGGCTATTTAAGAAGAATAGCGTTGTTGCTATTGAACCAATAATCTCGACCGGCGCTGATATCCTTATAGATAAGGGGGACGGCTGGACCCTTCATCATCCCGGTTTCTTCACTGCTCAGTTTGAACATACCGTGATGGTAACCAATCATCAGCCTTATATATTTACTAGGCCAACGCACTATCAAAGTGGCAAAGCATATTGGCGCTAGCCAGGCCTTTGTTTGGTCGAAGCTCCAAAAATGAAAGGCCTGCTGCCTAAGCGCGTTTGCGCTTAGGCTTTTTATGATCAATCCAATCTGCTAATATGTCGCGAATAAGGACCTGATACTTCCCTCCATGCTGCTCGGTCAGGCTAAGTCTTTTGAGATCCTTGACCATATTCAGAGGCAGCATCATCGAAACGCGAATAAGTGCATTAGCGTCATCGAATGATTCATCCGACAATTCAACTTTACCGTACTTAATCTTCTTCATGATATTCAACCCACTTTTCTAAAAGTTCTTCTTTGTGTTCCGCAATGTAGGTCACAATTTTTCCGACCGTAGTTTTCGAGAAATCCGTGCTGTCGTCCATTATTTCCAAAGTCAGTAGATTCACTCTCACCGTCGCTCCGCCACCTTCGACGTGAACGTGAGGGGGATTATGATCCCTCTTATTCACTTTGGATTTTAACTGCCCAACCCTCAATACTGTAACTACCAATATAGTATATATCATATATATGCGGTTCACAAGATTGAATTGTGCATTGAGCAGTTCGTGTACTATCAAACCCGATGCTGACCTAAGATACTGAAAAGATTCTGTTTTCAAACCTGGCGGTTGGTCGGCAGTTGTGTGATTTCATGGGGTTAAGTCAGATCCCAGGCAAAAACCAGGGAGTTGCTACGGCAAAACCTCTCGCTTAAATCTTTCTTCGAGGTACTGTTCGTCACAGGATTCATGCCACAGTCCGTTCGTTTGACCTTTATCTTTAGCAATTTCACCAATTCGTCCTGGATTAAAAGGGAAGAACGCTTGTGTTTCATAGTTGGCGATTTCATCAGTATACGCATTTTCTGTAGAAATTATCTGCCATCCGTTTTTGCGTAAAGCCTCAATGAGGTCGCCTATAAACAATGCTGAAATGTCCATTTCATGAAGTAGTAATACGTGCTTGGGTGAGCGTCCAAGATGCTCAACAGCCATTTTATCATAGTATTCAACGCTTTCGACTAAGACGTTTACGTAAAAATCTCTCATTTTATCAAAATTGAAATTGGGACTTTTGACTGCACGTTGAAATATGGTTTCGATATACCAGTCATAATTATTGAGCGTAATGTAAGCATTTCGATAGCTCATGTCGCGGAGAGCACTTCTCATACCATCGCGCTTTTCTTTGGTGTTGCCTTCTCTCAAGTATGGAAATCGAAACCACTTTTTGAATGTGCTGAACTCCTTCAACACATTATGGGCTTTTTCAAAGTTGTCTTTATATTCCGACGGAGCAGTTTCGTTGAAGTTAGGATGAGTCGCGGTGTGATTGGCAATAGTGTGCCCAGCATCCGCATATTTTTGAAGTCTTTCTCTGCCTTCCTTATCGATTTGCCCAGATACAGAGAAAAATACCACATCGCCAGCATTATGTTTTTTCAAATTTTTGATAAGTTTTTTTGCTCTTGTTCGACCGTCAAAATGACCTTTCGCATGCCTAGGAGAGTCGTCGAAAGTAATGGCCAATTTTTTTGCAAAAGCGGAATGACTAATTAGCAATATAACAATCAAGATCGAACGAAACACTGGGCCCCCAGAGCATTTTCAAAAACCAATTAGAAGATAGAAGTTAAGCCGAAAATTGGCGGAGAGGGCGAGATTCGAACTCGCGAGACCCTTACGAGCCTACTTGCGTTCCAGGCAAGCGGATTCAACCACTCTCCCACCTCTCCAAAAAGGCCTTCCTAACACAAACTGAAATGACCAAACTAACCGGATATCATTCAGTCAGCCGAGTCGCAAGCCTCGAGAGCCGTAAACCACAAATTTGTACTTCGATGCACAAGGCCAAATGAAATCTTAACCAAAACCCAATTTACTTCGAGGTGATAAGTCCGTTTTAATTGTATCTGAGAGAAGAAAGCATTTTTGGGGGGTTAGAAATGTATTTTATCTCAGTTCGGGCATCTTTGTATTTACTGTCGGCATTCATGATTTTCGTCAGTGCCATCGGGCATGCGCACGTTGTTCCCAGGCGCCCAGATCCAAGTCTAACAACCGGTAGTCTATGTGATGAGGCCAATCCTGATTACATCGGACGCCACTACCCTGGCCGTGTCGCCAAATGCAATCGCAATGTGACTTATGAGCTAAAGACTCAAATATACAATGCGTACAACATACCCCAGAAATGCCGGCGCAGTTACACGATCGATCATCTGATTCCACTTTCAATAGGTGGCACCAATCATATCGACAATCTTTGGCCCGAACATGTTGATATTAAAAAAACCAGATTCGAACTTGAGTTTGAAGTTTATAAAGAGTTAAGGGACGGACAAATCAACCAACGAAGTGCCGTTTTCGAAATTCTAGACGCAAAAAAGAACCCAGATTTATCTGGCGTCCAATTTAAGCCCTGTGAATAATCAGGTTTATTAGCTTTTCAATGCTCTGAAGGACTTGCCAGAGCTCTTCTGAGCTCCTGAAATTCACTCATTGTGCGATTGATAAGCTCTTCGATGTTCGGTAGGTCCTTAATGGCGCCCACTCCATGACCTGCCGAAAAAAACTTACTGTAAGAACCCTTCTCCCCAGTCCCAAACAGCGCTTTGGCCGCCCGATAAAGGGCCAATCCGCGCGCAAACCTGTCACTCTGTTTTAGCACAGTCTCCACTGCTCCGGACTCCACTCCAAACTTCTTAAGTTCTGGCGTTAAGATAAAATTACCAGCAAAACCGTCCACTCGATCGGTACTAACTATATCTTCTGGTTTACCACTTAAAATTGCCTGCTTATAATCTTGCGTAGCAGGCGATTCTTTGGTGGCGATCATCCTTGTTCCCATATACACGGCATCTGCGCCCAGAACCATAGCGGCCAACATCGTTCGACCATCTACAATACTACCAGCAGCAATGAGCGGTAAGCCCACTTCTTTCTTTAAGTAAGGAATCAACGCAAACGGAGATATCGTTCCGGCGTGCCCACCCGCTCCGCCTGCAACAGCAATAAGGCCATCTGCACCTAGGTCGGCTACTTTCTTCGCATGATCCTTGCCTATGACGTCGCAAAACACTTTCGTATTTGTACCTTTCACCCTTGATAAAACATTCTTAGGGCTTCCAAGAGAGGTAATAATCAAATCAATTTCATATTTTAGGGCGAGTTCAATGTGAGCATCTTGATGACGATTGCTTTTCTGAACGATGATGTTCATGCCAATCGGCTTTCGAGTGCGCGATCGCATTCTTTTGATGGCTGCTTCTAGATTTTCTGTCGGACGGTAGTTCAACGCCGGGAAAGTGCCAATTCCGCCAGCTTCAGAAGTGGCCACAACCATTTCTTCGTTTGAAACTAAAAACATAGGCGCGGCCACAATTGGGTATTTTACAGCAAACAGTTCAGTGATTTGGGTCTTCATATATATAACTAGGCTAACTCAAAAGAAAAAGAGCTCCTATGAAAATCTCCTTTACTGCAAACCACTCTCAAAAGTAAAAAATGAAGCTTCCTCGACCAGTATAAAGGGCAGACAGATAACTTGACCCCTTCTTGCTCACGGACGAGCATCAATAGAGAAAAGATTTCGTTTAAGTTTTATTGAGGCAAATCATGAAACTTCCGTTTCCTTTAAACCCAGATTTTGAACAAATCAAACAAACGCTAAGACTGAATGCCTTCTCTATTTGGAAGATTCCGCTGATCTTTATCACCCAACCAAGAGTAATTGAACTGAGCGAGTCCGCTTGCAAACTAAAAATGCCTCTTAACTATTGGACAAAAAATCACTTAGGAAGCATGTACTTTGGAGCACTTTCGATTGGGGCCGACTGTGCCGCTGGGCTGTTCGCTCTTCATATTGCTGAAAAAAGGAAGATTAAAATTTCTTTCGTATTCGCAAGCTTCATGGCCACATTTCATAAAAGGCCCGAAGGACCCGTCGTTTTTGTATGCGAAGACTCAATTGCTATTAATAGGCTTTTCGATAAAGCAGTGCAAACCAAAGAGCGGCAAACTGAGCTCATCGAAATCAGGGCCTATTTGGAAGGCCAAGAGAATAAAGAACCAGTTGCTTCATTTAGTTTAGGATTATCAATCAAGGTTAAAAATTAAGGTTTCACCTAAAAACATTAAATCGACCGATCTAACTGGCGATCGCTTTGCATTTTTTCAAATACAGCGCTCATCGTAAGAAAAAGGTCATTCGTCCCAGAATTGAAGACTCTCTTACGGCTTCGCAATCAAGTTGTAACTTCTCGTCACGAAAATTATTGTCGACTCCTAGGTCTTTGTACCACTTACCGCGGCAGTTCATCTTAAATCGAATAGCAAGCTTGGGAAGACTGTTATGTTCGAAAAATCCAAGTAGCTCCGATGAGTTGTTGTTATAGTCTTTTTTGAAAATAGCTAACTCTGTGGGCACATAATTTTCGTAAAAAAGTTGATCCGCACCTTTTCGTTGAATGTTCGAATCCGCACCGTCGTCTATGTTTCTCAAGATTGCTACTCGCATGTGTGCCACATAATCAGAGACTTCTGCGCAGTGACCGCTCAGTCTTAACCCTTCCCAGTGTTTTCGAATTGGGTTTTTAAAGTAGACAGCACCTAACTCTGTGTTTTGGGTGACAATCAAAGAGGTATCGCTTAACAACCTTCCTGTAGGAACATCTTCTTTAAATGCTACGCTCAACCAGTTCTGCCTATCGCCGGATAACTTAATCTCGTCGGGCGACATAGTTACGGGATTTTCACCCCCTAGTGTCTCATTTGTTGAACCCAAATATGCTCTCATATCTCGCCAGTTGTGACAGGCAAGTTTATTATTAGCTCCACTAAGCCCCATCTTATACAACTCATCGCTCTTCAAATGGCTTAAGTCGAAGTCCATCGACTCTGGAACAAATTTTCGTTTTGTAATATCCACCCAAATAGAATTCGAACCATGAATCGAATATCCATTTGCGACCCTTCCTTGTCTTGTCTGCTGAGCTTCTATCGGATGGAACTTAAGATAAAGCTCACTTGCGAGCGAGATCTGCGCGGCGAACACGGTACAGAATAAGGCAATCATCGTTTTAAAAGTTTTCGCAAATAATGCCATTTTTTTACCTATCCTCTGGTTTATATGTAGTATCTAATTCGTCCGCCGAAACTTCGCGAGCCACAAAACCACCTCGCACGGTTCCTTTGAAGCCCTGACAAATATTGAAGTTGAGTAAGGATTATACTCCGAATTCACCAACATGAGTGACTGAAAAGATTGCATTTTCGAGGGCCCAAATTTGACTCCGAGCTATCGTGTGCCCGCTGCAAGTCGCCACCTGATCGACTTGCATGTGTGACGACCCTCGAAGGTTCGGAGAGCCTCGCATTTAAACTAACTCGTAATTTAGAAAAAGCTTATTCCAGTTTGGGGGCGAAGTATTTTTCGTAAACGTCATGATCGAGCTCGCGCAGCTCTTGAAGTGAGGGTTTCTCGGGCTTCTCAGGGGCCTTATCGAGCAGATTTGCGACCACAGCAGATTGAATTTCATCTAGAGTTTTGGCACCTTTGGCCTTCTCTGCCAACTTCGGATCGTAGCGTTTGATGTCGGCAATGGTGACCGCCTTGGCCTTAGCATCGAGTTGCTCAATTTCCTTTTTCACTTCTGGTGAGACTTTTTGACTCTTCTGAGCCTCTAGCCCTAAAATAAAGGTTTCTAGTTGAATCTTGAGAAGCTCCTGCTTAGAACTTTTATCAATTTTTAGCGTCGGCTCCTTATGGATTCCTGGTTTGATGGCAGCTTTATAAGAAGACTCCACGATGATTGGGGGAGCTGAGTCGCTAGAGCTTAGTGGTTTTACTTCCACTTGCCCCCTCATCACGGCCACGTCGGTTTCATCAGCATTGGGTCTATAATGTATAAAGAAATCTGTCCCTCTCACACCCGAAACAACGCTTTTGGTTTTAACCTTTAGACCCTTCATCGGACCCTGAGGATTTACGACACTTCGTATCTGACCGTAGATAAGATTCATAATCATTGTCTTAGCATCCTTTGAACCACTGCTACTTTCCCAGTTGATAGAAAAGGCCGAATTGGTGCCGACGGTCATTTGATCTCCAGTCGGGAAAATAATTCTGACATGGCCGTCTGTGCCGGTGCTCACAACATCGCCCAAGAAAACTTTCAGCCCTGCTTTTGCCTTTTTCATTTGGTAAAACTGTTCTTCGAACTTCACGTGGGGCCCAGACCCAACCTTCGTCTGGCTTGGGTTTGAGTAAATTTCTACACGCCCTCTCGATGCGACTACGACCCCGTTGCCGGCGGCAAAGGCAAATAACGGAAGTATCAACACTCCTGACAACATCAGAAACATATGCTTAAGCGTAGACAACATAGTACAGATCTCCCTATTCTGTTTTTGATAGATTTTCTTATTGCAACACTAAACGGAGCGCGAACCAAACATGTATTTGAAGAATATTTTTATCAAAAATATCTTATCAGCATTGATCGCTCTACTGCTTATTATAGTTGGAGATCCTGCTGAAGCACTTGCTCAGGCCGCAAGCGAGAAACCTACAGAGCCCAAAGACGCTTTATTGTACCCAGAGCTGAATGTAAACCCATCGGCCAGCGATCGCTTGCTACGAGCCGCAAAAGACGAGCAATCGAATCGATGGATCACTCACTGGCCCATCCAGGTTTCTGCATTGGCTACGCTGTATTCTGGATTAACCATAGGTCAGCACCCGAAGAAGGCCACCGAAACAGACAGAGAAACGAGCGAGTGGGCAAAGAATGTCGCCTACGGTGTTGGAGGGGGCTGGATTTTAGCAACGATCGTTCTCAGTGCTGCACATCAGCCCTATCTCGAAGGCTATAACGAAGTGAAGAGGCTTTCTGAAAAGACAATGTCAGAAAAATTAACCAAGGAGCGAATTGCTGAAGAACACTTACGAAAACCAGCTGAGCTTGGCCATAAAATTATGTACATCAGTATCGCTACTAACCTCGGAGCTTCACTCTTTGCCGCGTCCGCCGGGGAGCGTCCAGCAGAGATTATGGGCATTGTTTCTGCTGTTCTATCTTTGACTCCATTGATTTTTCGGTCGAACTGGATCGAGGAATACGACACGCATTTAGATTATAAAAAGAAGATTTACGGCCCCGTAGCTTACTTCGGATTTATTCCTTCTTTTGATTCGCAGGGAGTCGATTTGGCACCTTCGACAAATCTTTCTTGGCGCTTTTAGTAGTTTGCCTCGGAGTTTTTTGGGCTAAACTATTAGTCCCTTCGACTTTTGGATTCTTCAGTCTCATTTCAGAATCTTGCGCGGCTTGGGTCGTGCCGCCTACAGACGCATCATCATTCTTAGCAGGGTTTTTTAAAGCGGTTTTAATTTTAGATTGAATTGACTTAGCAGATTCGTCAGCTCGTTTTGCTAAACTAATCTGTTCAGGGTTTGTAAGTCCTGCCAGTTTTAGCCCCATGTTTACGGCTGTTTCTTTAGTTCCAGCAAGCCCATCTTGCTTGAGAGCATAGACATAGGCGGTGCGAAAATTCTCCTCGGCATCTGGGTGATAGCTAAGAACCTCGTGAGTTAAAGTAAGAGATTTAGCGAGTGTAAAACCAGCTTCTTGGTGATCGATAAGAAAGTGAAATAGTCTTTCAAATGAGCCAAAAACATCCCGCTGGAACTTTTCAGCCACGGCCAACCACTTGGACGACCATTCAGCACACTGGGGCTTCGAATATTCGACCTCGCCAGAATCTAAGCAAAAAGCAACGAACTGGTTGTAAGTGGCAGAAATGACTTCCGGTGGCGCTGCGGTATCAAGGCTCCACCTTTGCGCAAGCCTGAGAGATGTCCACAAATCCAAATCGAGTCTTTCTTTTGAATAGGCATTTTCAAACAAAGTCACAAACGAGTGTAAGTAGCCATCACTCTTTTGACTCAATTTCACCGCGAGCGGAATGGAATTAGCTGGAGTGACTCCGACTTTAGCCATCATTTCAAAAGCGCGTACAAAGCGAGCCGCTGCACCTGTGCACCCCTCAGCAACCTGCAAGGCTATATTTTGCGATGAGGCATCTAAGAGTGGAGTTTGATCCCAAGAGCGCAAGAACTCGAGCGTTGTGACGAACTCTTTGCTAGAGCTGCACCCTTGCCCGCTTAAGACTTTCCAATCTGGATTTTTTTGAGGTGCAGGGTCGGTTACGTTCACCTCTGAATGTGCACAAAATGGTAACAAGACAGCGAGCAGCAAAAAATACGGTAAACTTTTGTTTTGAATCATTATGAGATTTATCGGAGATTTAGTGTCGGCAGATAAGCCTTCTTTCAGTCAAAAGTTGGGGCACCGTAATGAATCCTGTAATTGATCCTGTTGATGATCCTATTAATGGTCCTGTTGCTGATACAGCAATCGACTTTTTTGTTGAACCAGCAATCGACCTTGTTGTTGATTTAGTAATTGATCCCGTTGACGAGCCAGTTACCCGTCCACTGTTAAAAAGTCCTTGCTTGGTCTCGTTACGCCGTCACGTCCCCGTTTATTTAGCTCGCTCTGTGAAGTGCTTTCGCAAATCTGCCAACCTGCTCTTGTGTATTACGCTTCTGGTCTGTTTTTACTCGCTCAGGGCTCGAACCCAGGTTTCCCTGACAGACCAAAGTCCGGCTTCAATAGACTGGAAGTTTATCGAGACGGATTCGGTAAAGATTGTGTATCCATCACGTTTAAGAAAAAAGGCTGCGCAGATTGCCGAACTTATCGGTCATTATTCTCAGTATGTGGGCCGATCTTACGATCAGCAGAAACCACGCAAGTTCACACTTATATTGCGACCCGAGATGGCCTCGCCAAACGGATTCGTCACGCGGTCGCCGTTTAGGTCGGAGTGGTATTCATCTACCACTATAAACCCATTTATCGGAGGCTTAGACTGGTACCAGGCGCTATCTATTCATGAGTATCGCCATGTTGTTCAGCTCGATTATTTTGATCAAGGCCTCGCCTCTACATTGAACTATCTATTTGGTGATACTGGTCTCGATCTTGCGCAAGTCTTCGCACTTCAGCCCTGGTTCCACGAAGGAGACGCCGTTTGGGCGGAGACCAAGTACAGCGATGCAGGTCGTGGCCGATCGCCGCGTTTTTTGGCAAGGCTGAAAGCATTGATGCTGGCCGGAGAGACTCCCTCTTACGATCAGTTTATCAGTGGTACCTATAGCAATGAACTCGTTAATCACTATGTTTTTGGCTACATTCTAGTTTCTCAGGGATACAAAAAGTTTGGTGCCGATTTTTGGAAGAGTGTACTCGAGAGAAGCGCAGACTTTCCGTACCCTACCCGCATCACGCAGGCTTTTGAGCGGGTTTCTGGCCAAGACTTTTTTGATTTCTACGAAGAAACGTTTAACGATCTCAAACAAGTATGGTCAAAAGATCGCTTTAGCAATCTTGAGCCAACTGAATTCTCTGAAAAAATGAACCCTCAGTACGCTGGGGGGAGTTTGTATTTTGTAGAAAAAGATCTAAATTCATTTTCTGCTATCTTTCGCATGACGAAAAAAGGCAAAGAAAAAATTCGTGATATTCCCTACTCCGATATGTTTTCACGTTTAGACTTTCGGGGCAGCCACGCCATCTTCGTGGAGCAGCTTCCACATTGGAGATACGGGTTTAAGAGTTTTTCTGATCTCGTGCTTGTCGACTTAAAAGAGAGATCTCTCAAATATATCACATCGGGCGAACGACTTTACAATCCTCACTTCAACATATCGGGCGATAGGATTGTCGCGAGCGAATTTTTTGACGAGGCTCATTCGAAAATTCAGGAGTTTGAAATTTCTGGCGAGCGCGCAAGAGCGCTTGCCATACCTGGGCTCGATCTTATTGAAGCTGTTCCCACTTCAGAAAACAGAGTTGTTGTGATTGCTGTCGACCGCTGGGGTTTCAAATCGATCATTCTTGCTGAGTTTGGGAATCAAAACTTTCGCACGCTTATACCAAAGACGAGGAACAATATTTTTTGGCTCCAACATAGTGCCGGTGCGGTTCTTTTTGAAGCTCAGTACAAGGGATACAGCGAGGTATTTAAACTCGACATAAAATCGAATACGGTTTTTAGATGCACCCACAGTAAAATTGCCTCATATGCGCCGGCCTTTGCGAACAATTCTTTTGTTTTCTCGGAGCAAACACCCTATGGCTCTCGGCTAAAAAAACGCCCTCTTGCCGATTGCAAAAAAATCGAGCTTGGTGATCTTACAGACTACAATTACCTTAGCGATCAACCTAGCGACAATTATAACAATTTTGAAACCAACCGAAGCTATGACCTTGTCAATTTTTCGCAAAATACGCTAGAGACCCAGAACAAAGAAAACAGTAAGAATTCTGATTTCGAAAAATCTGCCGATACCACAACCCAGTTTAACGAGGGAGACTACGGTAGCTTTGACTCAAGAGCCTTCATCCCGCATTCATGGGGATTTTTTGTTGGCAATGGCTTTGGCCTTAGCTTACTGACTGACAATTACCTAGGTGATTTTGGCTCTGAGATTGCCCTTGGATCAAGCGCCGAAGAAAATCAGCCTTTTGCTTCAGCTAAGTTTAACTTCAAGAAGTATTGGCCCATATTCTCTCTCGTCGGCGAAGCACGTAAGCGCTCAACCGATGAGATGAGATCTGAGGCCGAGGTCTCATGGCGCGAATTCTACTATGGTTTAGATATAACTTTGCCCTATGTTTTTCAAAATCATCTCTATAGCGGCGAGTTTGAGCTGAACTACTCTATCGGAGAAACATTAACTGACGAGTTGAGTTTAAGTGGCTTATCTTTAGGCAGTCGATCTGATACCAAGTATTTACGCCAAACCATAGGTGGCGCATTTTCTTATGCAAAGTCACTCACACCGAGGTCTTTGATTTCTCCTCTGAGTCTTGAAGCCTCAATGACTTATGAAGATGTACAAGCTCAACAACTCGAGCTGGGGAGGCCCGGCAGTTACAGAATTTTCGGTAAAAAAACGATCACATTGCCTGGCCCTTTTCTGAACGACGGATTTAAAATGGAATTCTCGGGGCAAAAGACAAGAGAGGGCGCGGGCAACTACCAGTTCTTGCCTCCGCAATTAAATCCTTTGAGCTACGTTCTGTCGCGGGGATACACTTATCAAGAAAACGAACAGTTCGTTAAAGCTAGCGGTAACTACGTCTTTTCGCTCTGGTATCCTGACATCAACTTAGGAGCCTGGTTTTACACGAACCGGATTTTTATGAATTTGTATTACGATCACACACAACTGAAGGCACTTCTTAAAAATTCTACGTTAAACAGCGCCGGCGGCGAACTCGAGTTTGAATCAAAAATCCTGCGTTTTCTGCCCATTAATCTGGGAATCCGCTATATTCATCGCTTCGAAGACTCCGCAGAAGGTGGCGAGATGTATTTGGCCACGCAAATCGACCTCGACTAAACGTGCCTAGCTACTGAATTTCTCTCACTTAAACACACAATTGTTGGAACTCGCCGAGATCTCGGCCAGCTGGCCACTTTAGCGCTAAGAATTTCTACTTAGAGGCTCGAGTTCTTAGCTTTTTGAAGAACTCACTCAGCAGTTGCGCCGCCTCACTGGCAAGCAATCCTTCGTGAATAAGTACACGGTGATTTGTGCGAGGATCTGTAAGGGTTTCGTAAAGGCTCACGACCGCGCCAAATTTAGCGTCCCGTGTTCCAAAAAAGACTCTCGGGATTCGAGCTTGCAGTATTGCGCCGCAGCACATCAGGCAGGGCTCCAGGGTCACATACAATGTTGTGTCAAGGAGTCTCCAAGCCCCAAGAGTTTTTGTGGCCTCTAAAATTGCCAAACACTCGGCGTGAGCAAGCGGTGATTTGTCTGCCTCTTTACGATTAAATCCCTCAGAAACGACCTGGCCGTTTTTTACCAAAACAGCACCAACGGGTACTTCGCCCAACCTAGATGCTTCTGCTGCCATTTCTAAGGCTCTTTTCATAAATCGAGTATCTTCTAGATTGAATTCGGCTGACACGGGTACCTTCTCGCTTGGGCGCGCTCTTTCGAAGGCGATTCTAGTTAGCGCAAGTCATGCCCGTCTACCTTTTGTGCAATCAAAATGAGTTTTTCATGGGTTTGGGGTGTCTTGCAATTTTCCCTTCAGGCTCTTTGGTTAAATCCCTCTATTCGCCGGAGCCAATCCCTTTGACTCGGTGATTCCAGGCTGATAGACCTTGCGGATTGTATCTTGGAAGGTGGTGAATGTTTTGGCTCTGGTAAAAATACGTGACAATGAAAGCTTTGAGCAAGCTTTGAGACGCTTTAAAAAACAGTGTGAAAAAGCTGGCATCCTTTCTGAAGTCAAAAAGCGAGAGCACTACGAAAAAAAGAGCGTCAGGCTTAAGAAGAAGTCTATCGCCGCTCGTAAGCGTCTATTGAAAAAGCTAAAAAAGAGCTACGAGTAAACCAGTAAATTATTTTTAGGCTCACCGAAACGACGCTAAATCTTTCGGTCGAAAAATCGGGCCACCATTGATTTCTCTTGGTGGCCTTTTTTCTTGGAGAAACTATGAATCTAAAAGCACTCCTTACAGAAGATATGAAAACGGCTATGAAAGAGAAGAATTCGCTTCGTTTAGGCGCAATTCGCTTTTTGCAGTCTGCACTTAAAAACCGCGAAATTGAGCTCCGCCCAGAGCCGATGTCTGACGACGAAGCCTTTATCGTACTCAAAAAACTCGCAAAGCAACGAAAAGAATCCATCGACCAATATCAGCAAGCTGGACGTCAGGACCTCGTAGAAAAAGAGCAGGCGGAACTTGCGGTGCTCGAAGAGTATCTTCCGAAAATGCTGTCGGAAGAAGAAACCCAAAAGCTTGTAGCTTCTGTGGTTTCAGAGACTGGCGCTACTTCGGTAAAAGAGATGGGCCGAGTTATGAAAGAAGTGCTCGCTCAAGCTGGCGGTCGCGCTGATAACAAACTCGTCAGCGATCTCGTAAAGAAACAACTTGGCCAGTAGGCGACTAAAATTCTATGCGTTTTAGTGACGACTTCATTGAAAGAGCGCGAAGCAGCGCCGATCTTGTGGATATTATCAGCAAGACCACTCAGCTCAAGAAGTCAGGTGCCGAATGGACAGGCCTTTGTCCGTTTCCGGATCATAAAGAAAAAACACCTAGTTTTAGAGTTAATGAAGTCAAACAGGCTTTCTATTGTTTTGGCTGTGGAAAGTCTGGCAACGTGTTTTCGTTTTATCAAAAGTACTACGGCCTTGGGTTTGTTGAAACCGTGGAGCTTTTAGCAAAAAAAGCCGGAATAGAACTTCCGAAGGCTACATCGCGTAGCATTGAAAACCGCTCAGAAAATCAAGATAGCATCAACTCACTCAAGGAGATCAACAGAGTTGCGGCCACTTGGTTTCACAATAATCTTATGGCACTTCCGAAGACCTCTTTCATCTGGAAGTACCTTCAGGGCCGAGGAATTTCTGAAGAAACCATAACGGCTTTTCAGTTGGGTTATGCGCCCGAAGGCTGGGATGGTCTAACCAATGAACTCACTAAGCGTCGCCTTTCTTTAAATTTCGCCTCTCAGCTCGGACTTGTTCGGGCCAGAAAATCTGGAAGTGGATACTTTGATATGTTTCGGCACAGGCTCATGTTCCCCATTACAAGCCCCACACAAGATGTCGTCGGCTTTGGTGGTCGAACCTTGGGGGATGACAAGCCCAAATACATCAACAGTCCCGAAAGCCCCCTTTTTCACAAGGGGCAAATTCTCTACGGATTGCATGAAGCCGCCAAACATATTCGAGTCTCTGGCAGCGCCATTGTTGTTGAAGGGTATATGGATACTATCGCTCTGGCGAAAGAGGGCATTGGCAATGTTGTCGCAGTTCTGGGCACAGCCCTTTCGGGCCATCATGTAAAAACACTCAAGAGACAGGCCTCGCAAATCATCGTGCTCTTCGATGGAGACCAAGCCGGGCAACGAGCGTCAGACCACGCACTGCAAATTTTTTTACAAGAAGGCGTACCGGCGAAGTCACTCACTCTCCCCGACAAGCTTGATCCTGATGATTACGTTAAGGCCTTTGGCGCCGATACCTTGAGACAGCAGATTACTGGCGCGAGCGACTTGTTTATTGAGTTTCTATCGAGGCAAATGACAGGCTTTCATCCGGTACCGGCAGATCAAATTCGCGTGATGAAAACACTCAAACCGTTGTTGGCTTCGATATCAGACGGAGCGTTGCTCTCTCTTTACATCGATGAAGTGACTGGCAGATTGAATGTCACAAGGTCATGGGTGGAGGGATTTTTAAAATCACCCGCCAACGACTCGCATAGCACGGTCAATAAGTATGCCAAGGAACCTCGGGACCATCGCGTTTCAGAAACTTTATCTCAATCATTGACCGAAAAACCCGTTGGCTGGGTCGAAAGTGGTATGTCGGACACTTCGCAAGTATTAAAAGCAGACATCTCAAAATCAAAAAAACTAGAACTGATGGCACTCGCACTTTGCGTCTCTTCACAAGATTTGTTGGAGCAGTTTTTGCAGTCAGATGGTGTGAATGAAATTGTTGACCCAGCAATCAGTTTTTTATTTGAAAAATTGATAACTCGTTATAGACATGCTCCTACCCAGTTTGATAGTTTGGAGGCTTACCTCACAACCTATGTTGTAGAGGCAGAACCATTATTTAGGATGCTTCGAATGAATCGATATGAATCCGTCGAAGCAGGTAATCAGTTAATGGCCGACTGCATATCGAGATTAAAGGAGAGGCGATTGAAGGTTCAATCCGATCGGATGACCCGCGAGCTCAGATCCAGCAGCGACCCTCTTCAGTTGGAACAATTCATGAATATTCAAAGGGCGAAGCAAAGGCTTAAAGATAGCTAACCCATTGAAAAGACTTATTTTGGGAGCACGTTAAATGGCAAAGAAAGAGACAAAAATGGACACAGTGACCAGCGTTAAAGTGATTTCCTTAGAAGACCAACGAAAAATGGTCTTAGACGAAATACAGCGGTTTACAGCCGTTGCCCTTCAAAAGGGAGCCCTCTCAATTGAAGAGATCAATGAACAGCTGCCTGGCGAGATCTTAGCCGCCGAGGCTTTAGATGCTCTGATGCAAGGGCTTGATCGTAACAATGTCAAAATTATCGACAATGAAGAAGAGCCAGAAGAAGCAGAAGGCTCAGATCAGTTCCTTGCAAGCGCCGAAGAAGAGGAAGAAGAGGAAGCTGCTGAAGCTGAAGATCTAAAAGGCACTGACCCTGTAAGACTCTATTTAAGAAAGATGGGAAGCGTTTCTCTTTTAACCCGAGAGGGAGAGGTAGAGATTGCCCGTAAGATCGAACACGGAGAAAGACAGATTGTCCGAGCGATGTTGCTTTCGCCAGTGGGAACAAACGAGATCGTGCAGCTAGGCCAAAGGCTGGATGCTGGGCGCATTAAGGTAAAAGCTATTTTTAGGGGTCTTGAAGATGAAGAGACCAAATACGATGAAAAAGAATATGTCGAAAAGATTCACACTCTCATTGATGAAGTAAAAAGATATCAGAAAAAGGCAGAGAAAAACTTTAAAGTACTTCGCGACGAGAATGCGAGCGAGGAGCAGATTCAAGAGGCTCAGGCTGCTTTAGATACAGTCATGAACGACCTTATGATTTCTTTTGAAGATATTAACTTCAACCGAAAGACTATTGATCGCATTGTGATCAAGTTCAGAAATCTTGTTGGTCGTATAAATGACCTCAGAGGCCGCATAAAGGTTGGAGTAGAGCGAACCTTCTCCAAAAATGTTGAAGTTCTCCATGACAGATTTGAAGTCATTAAGAACGACGACAAAGAACTCGCCAAAATGACCCGAGAGACAGGCCTTTCTTACGAAGTCTTTAAAAACTATGCAGTTCGAGCGACCGCTGCCCAAGTACGATTGGGCCGAATTGCCAAAGAAACACAGATGAATTTTAGATGGATTCGCGACACCCACACTTCTATTTGGAAGGGTGAGAAAGCCGCTGATGCGGCTAAGGCTGAGCTCGTTGAAGCCAACCTTAGGCTTGTGGTTTCTATTGCAAAAAAATACACAAACCGTGGGCTTCAGTTCTTGGATTTAATTCAAGAAGGAAACATTGGATTGATGAAGGCTGTTGATAAATTTGAATACCGACGTGGTTACAAGTTTTCAACTTATGCCACTTGGTGGATCAGACAGGCCATTACACGCGCTATTGCAGATCAAGCACGAACAATTCGTATTCCTGTACATATGATCGAAACCATTAACAAGCTTGTTAGAACGTCTCGTTATTTGGTTCAGGAGTTGGGCAGAGAACCCACTCCAGAAGAAATCGCTGAGAAAATGGAAATGCCAGTTGATAAGGTCAGAAAGGTTCTTAAGATTGCTAAAGAGCCGATCAGCCTTGAGACTCCCGTGGGTGAAGAAGAAGACTCACATCTGGGTGATTTTATTGAAGACAAAAAGGTCATTAATCCTTCAGAGGCCATTACAAATATGCACTTAGCCGAGCAGACAAGACGCGTGCTTGCGACTCTGACCCAACGAGAAGAAAAAGTGCTACGCATGCGCTTCGGAATTGGTGAAGAGAGTGATCACACTCTTGAAGAGGTTGGTCAGGACTTCAACGTCACTCGTGAGCGTATTCGGCAGATTGAGGCGAAAGCTCTTAGAAAGCTTCGTCACCCTAGCCGTTCAAAAAAGCTGAAGCTCTTTATCGAGTAGACACCAATGCTCTGGTGGGTACGAAGCCCCTGAGTAATGCGTGGTGGCGGAAGAGCTTTTAGACAAAGCCGCCCACTCCGAATTATAAGTAGATCTCTCAGCTAGATCTGTGAAATTGTAATTTCTCAACGGGCCGTTAGCTTAGTTGGTTAAAGCATCCGGCTCATAACCGGAGGATCCGGGGTTCGAGTCCCTGACGGCCTACCACTCTTATTTTGCACAAACCCCAGAGAAATAAACGGCTCCTAGTGCTGACCCCAAATTAATCAGTATGAGTGCGATGAACAAATAGATCTGCCTTCGTGAGCGGAAGTTGATGGTCCAGCCAAAACCGTAGGTCTTAGGCACCCAACCACGAGGGTCGCTTGGGTTACTGTAAAACGACTTCCAGACCAAGAATTTCTTCATTTGCTCTTTGTCGGGGATGATCTCACCCCTATTTGGCCGTTTTGAGGTTCGCCCAACAACCATAGTAAAAAGCACCAGAACGAACGTGCTTAATATCGTAAGACTAATAAACACAACAAAGGAAGGTTCTAACATATCGCCCCAGTCTGACTATTAAACATCAAATGATAATCTCCAAAAAAGAGGTAACTATTCAACAATGTTATATTATGGTCGAGACTTATACTCGGAGGAAAAGCATGAACAATGAAGAGATTATAGTAGCGCTTAACGAAATTTTGGAGCACGAACTTGCAGGTGTTGTAAGATACAGCCACTACGCATTAATGGTCTTTGGTCATAATCGAATACCTATATGCGGTTGGCTAAGAGGTCATGCATCTGAGTCTCTTACCCATGCAAATGAAGTTGGCGAATTGATTACGCGCTTTGGCGGGCACCCCTCACTAAAAATAGGAAAGCTGCTGGAGACTCACAAACACTCAATCAACGATATTCTCAATGAAAGCCTAGATCACGAAAAGCATCAAGTGCGCACTTATGAGAAGCTACTGAAACTGACAGAGGGCAAATCAGTAAGTCTTGAAGAGTATGCGAGAAAAATGATTGCCGAGGAAGAGCTTCATATATCTGAAGTCGAAAAAATGCTCCGTACTTCAAATTCCTAAAAAGTGCACGTGCGATGACCACAAACTAGGTAGGGCAACGATGAGTTAGTAGCCACGACTGGCTAACGGGTAAACGGCAACTTAACGTTGCCGTAATGTTACTACTCGTCGGGCCAACGATAACTTAATGTTGTTATTATGTATTCCTAATCGTCAAGCCATTGGTAAACAATCACGCCAACACCGGCGCCGATAGCTGCAATAAAAATTCCTGGGGCGATTTTGTGTATGACAGTATCGCCAATTTCAGAATGCCTTGTCCATTCGGCAATTCTATTGCCGTTTCTGCCAACTAAGCTATGTTCCGGGAAGCGACTTTTCACCTGCGCTTTAATGTAGTCCCAATGTCTCTGACTCATTTGTGATAAAGCCGCCCCGGTGGCGATCGAGGCGACACCAGCTAGCGACAATGCCGCTGATGCCGCTGTGAAGTCACCTCCGAGCACTCCGTTGTATGGTCCCGTGCCGCTGAGAAAAAGAAAGCACGCTCCAGCGGCCAATCCACCGCGGACGGCTCCTTGCGCTGTCGCCTTTGAAGCCTTCTCCAGAGTTTGCCAGAATCTGTGGCCTGACTTTGTTTCGATCGGTCTTCCGAATAGCCAAGAACCTGACCCGCGAATCACTAAGCCAAGCACCGCTCCACCAATTATCGACATACCAAGAGCCTCAAATTCGTTGGTGTCTGGCCCATCGATGAAACTGGATTTGAATCCGTGGATACTACCGTCCGGTATTCCTACCCAGCTGAGCGATTTCCAGAAGTAACCCTCTTTGTCGTAATCGACGGGCGCGAAAACTCCCCGCCTTGGTGCCGATTCCACATTCATCACGGCAAGATTCTCTTCCTTTGCGGAGCCACGCGAATTTGTATCTGCTGCAGGAGTCGCAGGTACAGTTGGTGGTAGGGGCTGTTCAATAGCGGGTGGAGCTGGAGAGGCCTTGTCTTCATGCGGGACGGGTTCTCCATAATCTTGAGTTCCGCAGCGAACAGAAATCACCAAAATGACAAAACTAAAAAGCACAAGAGCACTACGCGAGGTCATAAAATCCTCCTGAAAAAGAGATTCGGGACAAAAAACTGCACGACTCTATCCAGATGTCTACTGGTGAATGTTCCCCTGAGGGGATGCCTGCTTTCTTACGTTGTTTCATACTTTATTGCCCATTCGGGGTTTCTTCTCTGCCGGTACTTCTTGGAGGTAAATTTTCGTCTTTCTGCGTTTCTATAAAATACCGAGGGTTTCTGGACCGCGTGACAAAACTGCCCGGCCTTATGATTTGCCAAATATATCGAGAAGAAGTGACTTCATTGTCATTCTGATCCGGGAGCAAGTAGCGTTTTCGAAAGACTGGATATACCCACTTTGTGCTGTCATCGAGTGAGATTGCGGAGCTTCCGATCTCTTTCCCAGAGATTTTACAGGTAGTCCCGGTTTCGGTATCGCCAAGATTTAACCTCCTGGCCAAATCTGGATCCATATCCTTAGGATCACACAACCTGTATCTTGCATACCTGCCAGAGATTTCAGTTTGTTGATACTCCAACTGGCGGTAGTGCCATGCAAGTACTCCGCCTGTAGCTACCGAGAAAATCGCAGCCGTTATGATAGTGTTTTGGGTTTCAAATTGCTTCTGCTGCCCGTGATGAACAAACTGATTGCCTACGGCAGCTCCTACCACCGCGCCCGCTAGCATTCCTAGAGCAATGTTTTTACCAGAAGTTGCACATCCAGCAAAAGACAAACCCATTAGCAGAACAAATAGAAACTTTAAGTTATTCATCGCTTTCTCCTTGGGAAATTTCATATCGCCGAGTCAATGCAACAAAAATGGCTTCACCAGCTGGCACAACAACGTACTCGACGGCGCTGTTGCGGATATCTCGAAGAATATCCTCTGCCACTTGAAACGAAGCTGTGCTTAGGCCGGCCAAAACTTGATTTTCAAGACTCACTTCCGGAACTGATCCAAAGGCACTCCCCGTTCTCTGCTGAGCCGCACCAGCAAATCCACTCAAAAAACCAAAGGCAAGAGCCGTTCCATACGTTTCTAGTTTGTTTGAGAAAAAGAGACCATCAATCTCTGGCAAGGCGTTTCTTGAAAGCGCAAGACTGCTAATACGAGTTTCTTTTCCATTAGGCAATACAAGCGTATCAAACTCTACGATGACTCCCTTGAGGACTGGATTCAGTCTTGACCTGCCGATAAGGCGAGAGCCTTTGGGTATTTTCCTCACCGTATCCATTCGAAATTCATTTGTCGTTTCCGCCATTGTGAAGGATCGCTGCACAGATGTTTTAATTGGCGTGATCAACTGCGCCTGAAAAACCGCTCCCGTCGGAACGTAAGCGTCAGAATCTGTAAAGGACGTTTCCGAAAAGCCACCCTGGGAGCTATCGTTGAGAATTATTTGGGTTGACGACGAATCTGCTAAAAATACCTTTCTCGTCTTCGGCTGGACGCTGGCTACGGTCCTTCGCCGGCTCACCTTCTGCTTTCTCAATAGTTTAACTTCTCTATGAAGCGCCTTGGTTTCCTGCTGGAGTTCCATGAGTTCCGCGACAGCCCTCACGTCAGCGTCTTGGTCTGCGGTGGCGGCAGCTACTTGTTCTTTCTTCGCCGGATTCAAAAATAGGATCACTGCGACTCCAAGGCTAACTAATACAATGACTGCGCCAACGAGAAAGCGGATCAACTTGCGCTTTTGATTTCTCCATGCGGCGGTGTCTTCTTTGTCTTTGATCAATTCGTCAATTCTCACAACACACAGTCCTCATTAAAAACTTGGGTTATCTTTACGATGTAGTCTGCCTTCTCCTTTTCTACGAAACGCAAATCGAACATCAATTGAGCGTTTCCTTCAAAAAAAACGAAAAGATTCGTATGAAAACTTTTATCCAATCCTTGAGCAAAATGCCCTTTAGTAGTGGATCTCAGAGATTCGATTTCTCTCATTTTTATATCTGGAATGATTGCTAAACTTCGCTTCGACACTTTGTTTGTACTAATTTTAAAATGAATTTTGTCGGCGTAGAGAGTCAGTTTTGGTGTCTGATCAAATACCAACTGCGTCGTCATACCCAGCGCCAAGTTTACTTTAATTGGCTTACATGACGTCTCCGATACGATACGCATTCTATCCAAAGACCAGACACTTTGGGCAACCGTAAGGGCGAGTAGTAATTTTATTGCTTGCTTGAACATCAGCATTCCCTTCTCAAAATTTCACTCTTAGCCCTTCGAGAAAGAGCTACGAGCCCGTCTTTCTTGTTCGAAGACCTGTTAGTGACGCTACGCCACCCACTTCTCACCGATCGATCGGCAGATAGGCTCTCGCTTTCAATGGTGTCATGCTCCTCTGTGCCATGACTTGCCTCTTTCGCCCGCACAGATTGCTTACGCATTCTTCTTTCTGCTTCTGCTTTTTTATCGTGAAGGTCTTCTACTTGATGGGTCAGCTCGTGAGTTCTTTTGAACTCTCGACCCGAAAGAAAATCATGCTTTATGATTTGAAATCTCTGACCAATGCTAGCGCGTGTCACTCCCGCCGCCCATAACCCTCCTCCGGCAACCTTGCCGAGCGCTGTGAGACCTAAAAATGCCATGCCCCAACCTGCCTCAGATGGAAATATACTGCTACCCAAGTGATTGCCGAATTTCCTGGTTATTGGCGGCACGAAGAGCATTGAAATTCCTAGGACTAAAGACAAAAAATAATAATTTGAATCGGGGTGGTTCGGAAAGGGCTCTCCACTCACAATCGCTGGAAGAATAAAGGCCACTAATACAATAATTGTCGTCTGCCAGAGAAAAAGTATAACAAGCTCTCGAGTGACCTCAAATAGCGCCTCTACTTCGTTGAAGAGTATGCCCTTCGTGAGGACAAATGGTCCTAGAACCGCAAGTAGGAAAAACTGAACCATAAAGAATGCGTAGAGTACCCAGTAGGCTAAGTTTGGTATGAATCTCGCCACCGTCTCGGCAGACCATCCAAATATTCTTGATGGACTATCAAGACTTGGAAATCCGAAACCCCTCCAGGAAATTCCAAAAACATCTACAACAAGATATGTGTTGAACGTATCTATGAGGTTTTTCAAGGAAAGTACAAACACTGGCCAAAAGATGATTGCGATGACAATGACCGCAAAATTCCAAACTTTTTCTTCCATTCTTGCGTCTTCAAACCTTCTCAGAGCAAGTATTCCGATCGAAGCAATAAGAGTGAGGGTTATTAACAGGGAGGCCGGTTCCGAAAATTGAACAACAACCCTTTCAAACCAACCCGGTGGAAGCGAAAAAGCGGTTGCACGAACCGGAAACACATTGACCTGAGGGTATCCAAAATCATTCACTTTTCTCGCCTCTCCTTCTGCAGTTCATTTTGCCGAGAGGCCCCCTCAAAAATGGCCGATCCGCCTGACCGAGCGCTTTGAGTTCTGAGAAGCCTTAGCTCTTCTCGAATAGCTTGCATCGTCGCGAGCATCTGAATGAGTTGACTTGATACTCGAACATTTGCTCGCCAGTTTCCTATTTGTGACTCTGCAATTACTTTGGGTACGAAGCCCGGTTCCGCCGAATTCAGTGCCTGCTCAAGCATTTTCTGCCTTGCAAGATCGTCCTGATTGGCTAGTACTCCGCTTTTCTGAAAGTTTATAAAGTCACCAGTTTTCATCTGTGCCTCGTCATCTCTTCCACGAGGATCCGCATCAATTACCTCTTTAAGTTGTTTGGCTTCAGTGAAGGTATTCTTGAAGCTATTGTTGGATTGAACCTCCAACATCGCCTTTTCATAGAGGGCGGTGCCTTGAACTTTCTCTAAAGACCTATCGACTCCGCTAGATAAGCGACCCAGTGATCGGTCGATACCATCCAACTGACTACTTGATAACTTTGAAGTTTCTAGCGACTGCTTCAGGAGTTCAATTTGTTCCCTTGTTTGGAGCACTAGTTGCCTCAGTTGCATTGAATCTGCAGATAATAGATTTGAAGATGCACGATTCGAAACAAAGCACAAACCCAACACAAAAAGAGCCACCTTAAGTTGATTCATCTCACTTCGCTCCTTTGCTCTTTTGAAAACTGCAGCAACTTTCTTTGAAAGCTTCCGCTATTTTTACTAAGGGCACTCTCAAGATAAGAAATATCTTCAGGGGAAGTGGTCGAAAGCCAATATTCCAGTTTGTTTGGTTCATATCGCAAAATCGTTCTATCATGATCTCGCATAAGGTAGATTTCTGAAAAAGACCCTTTTTCTCTTTGAAGTGAATCAATTGCCATTTGGTCAACTTCAGTAAGAGACAAGATTTGTGAGTAGTTCCTTGGGTCACCCCTTTGTTGAAGGATCGCCTTAGAATGAGTGTTTTGTAGAATGCTAGAGCCTGCGAGGTTAGAGGTAACCTTTTCTAGATCTTGAACGATGATGATCACTCCGCTGTAGTACTTTCGTAGCGTTGAAACAAGTTCATCAACAAACATGGATTGAGTTTTCAGTAGCGAGAAAGCAACTTCATCGAGTACTAACCATGAAAATCTTTGCCTTTTAGTATCTCGGACCCTGGCCCAAACCGTCGCGCACACGATGAGCTGGACGACTCTTGCAAGGTCCTCAAACTCAGTAAGTCCCTTAAGATCAAATGTCATAATGTCTTGATCGAGGGGGATGCTAGCATCGGTATCTAGGAACTGTGCAAAGAAACTTCCTTTACCCCATGGCTCGAGCAGCATGGCCAACTTCTTCTCTTCTTCGCTTCGAGGACCTGATAACTCGTCAATGAGGTAGCTGATTGGTCTACGCGGCAACTCCTTCATTTCAAACAGGTCCGTTAGTTTTTCCCACAACAAATGCCGAATCTCTACAGATGACGACTT
Source organism: Bdellovibrionales bacterium CG10_big_fil_rev_8_21_14_0_10_45_34 (assembly GCA_002778785.1). GTDB lineage: Bacteria > Bdellovibrionota > Bdellovibrionia > Bdellovibrionales > 1-14-0-10-45-34 > 1-14-0-10-45-34. Next base: position 240,495 of record PEZS01000011.1, read on the forward strand.
TCCGTCGAATCTAATCATCTCCAAGAAAATCTGAAAAATGTGCTGACGCCTTATGGTCTCTTCTTTGGAGTTATCAGATTTAGCCAAGAAGAATGGCCCCATTTGAAAGCCTGTATCTATATCAAAGCCCATAACCTTTCCGCCCAAGAACTTTGTTAACTTGTTATAGGACCCTCCAATATCGACGATAAAAATATTCGGATTCAAACTCATGCTTTGAGCAATGAGTGAATTGACAAAGAAACTCTTTCCAGCTCCGCTGGTTCCGCTAACTAGCCAGTTGTAATTTGCGACGGCTGGATCGATGGGATCAATTGAGTATATGCTACCGCTTCTGGTGTGAAAGGTTACAACCGGCCTCGCATCTCCTTTAGACGGTCTGAAGAAGGGCAAAAAATGTATCGCGTTAGAACTTAAGACTGTATGCAGTTTTTGGTTTTTTCCTCTGAAAGTAGGGATGCACTCCAAATAAGAATCGAATGTACCGATTGCACTCTCTTCGAATTCACAAAAATTCATTTTGGCGGCAGCTTGCACGATATGCCCGAGAGCTCGACTCTGAAAGACGCCCAAAGACTCCGGCATTCTTAAGCCGACATTTGCCTGGATGGCTACGATGTTCTCAGAGTTCTCTGCTAAAATTCTGAGTATTTCATCGATTTGGCGAATCTGACTTTCGATCTTTTGAAGATCTTTGTTCCCTCTTTTTGACGCCAGCAAATTTCTCTTCTTTTCAAGACTCTTACTGACCGGCTGTGTTTGTTTAATCTTTAACCTTATTGATAAATCTATGGGATATGGCAGCGACGTAATCGCCTCTATCATACCCAAATGAGTTTCCGCTTCTGGCAGCTTAGTGAGTTCTACCGAGCGAAAGACGTCTCCATCTATTTTGAGATGGCCGGGGCGGATTTCGATGTGGGGCCACTCATTCTGAAGATCTTCGGACTTTTGCAGCGACTGAGCGCTCGAGTTAATCTCTTTTAGAACTTCCTCTTTACCAAGAACTCTGGCGTTAAGACCCATGGCCCTAAGGGCCGACAACATCAGAAGCCGTTTTTCATTGCCCCCTTGCCGGCCCGAATTACCCGGACTCCAGTAACAAACAATTATCTTCTGAGAGGAGACTTGAGGCAAATCTTCACTCATCTCACTTAGCTCACTCGCTAGCTTTGAAAGCAAAAGCTGGCGTCCGTATTTGTTCTCCGACAAGAGAGAGTTTTCTAGCTGAGACTCCACCCAATCAGAAAAATGCACTCTCTTTCTGTAGATTATTTGAATCTCTTCGCCAGCTTCAAAATGAAAAGCTGTTCTCCAAAGGTTGTGAAGCTGATTTATCTTTTGATCAGTGAAAAATGACGTATCTATACCGTCTACGGAGTATAGCCATCCGCTACATTTTTTTGCCCCAAGTGTTCCGTCTTCTGCTACTTCATTAACGGGCCAAAAATCTTTCAATGAAAAGGCCTTAGGCTCGAGCATCTGTACTCCCTTCAGAAATCAAATGGCAAGCCAACCTTTTTGGTAAACTGAGGAATCTCAGTAGCCTGAGAAAAAGCAATCCGCCCAATGAGGCTCGGACTAACACTGCAAATAGTCCCACTAAAGCCGCAAGCAGAAATGCCCATGCACGCGGGATATGAAGGAACTGCGCCAGCTCACCACCAAAAACGACAAGAACACAAAGAACTACGAGCTCGCGAACGCTCACGCCAAATATGTAAAAGTTTGAATCGAGATTTCGGTAAACAGGGGTACTCATGCTAGGCCTTCTTTCATTCTTACGAAAGAGACGCCAACCACTTAAAAGGAGCCAAGAGATCTTTTCTTGGCTGATGATCACATAAAATAATCTATGATCATCTGGGCTGCATTAACCACTACTAATCCGATGACCCCATAAACCAGACGAGTAAGACCCGATGATTCGCCTTTAGCGATCAAAAGGCCAGCCCAAGCAATAAATCCAATGATTACAACGTTCATTAATCTTACCAAATCTGCGATCAACTCACCGATTCGACCTTCTAGCCCGCTCTGCGCAATCAAAAGTTGCGGCAAAAACGCCACCACTATCAAAGGCAAAACAAACGAACGCAATTTCAAGGGTTTATGTTTATGTCGACTGTCTCTCATTAGTGTTTTTTAAACCCCAGAATATTTAAGTCAAAGAGACAACGAATTTGAGTGAAAGCAGGTCATTCCTACAATTCTCGAGAGAGTGAAACAAATACATCGCCATTTTTAAATTCATATAAGTCAAACTTGCGGGGCTTTATTGGATGCTATGTTGCCATTTTAAAAGTGAAGTCTTTACAAGCCTTTGCGGCAAGATCCTACAGGAAAGAACTTATAAACTGCCAGAAAAGCGCACGAAATTAACGAAGAACATCCATTAAGAAGAACGTCAGCTAAGTTGAAACAGTTAAAGCAGCTAACCCTTAAAAGACTAACTTATAAAATTTCTTCGGAAACCTGAGGTAAAAACTTGTTTTGTTGCTCTAACAAGTCAAGGTGAGCGCCTACCAGTGCCTTTAGATTCACCTCGAAGTTTGTTTTTGTTCTGTTGAGATCTGAAATCTCTCTATAGACTCTCTTAAGAGAATCACGAGCTTCTCGCACAATAACGTCGGATTTATGTTGAGCATCACTGAGAATTAATTTTGCTTCTTTCTCTGCTTCCTCTTTGATTTTCTCAGACATTCGTTGAGCAGTAGTGATGGTGTCTTTAAGAACTTTGTCTCTTTCGCGGTACTCCATAATGCTGAGCTCTTTTTCGCGAAGAGCCTCTTTGAGTGCATTGCGCTCTTGAATTACTGATTCAAGTTCGTCCGCTACCATCTTTAAAAAATCTTCCACTTGCTCGGGGCTTAGGCCCACCACTTTTCGATCAAATGTTTTGTGCACGATCTCAATCGGAGTAATTTTCACGCTCGCTGCCTCCCTGCCTTGCTTTCAGGTTAAAGTGCTTCGTCCGTTTTGTTCAAGCAAAGTTTGTCAATTCGGCCATAAGATTAAGAAAGCAGGATTCAGCCATAATTCTTTAGGTCCTATCGTACTGTCTCGTACGATCGCCCATCAGCGACTAAAAGCATTGCGATCTAGATAACTATTCTAACTTCCCAAGTTCGGTTGCTTTTAACATGGCCTTCTCAAAACCTATTCTCAAAATTCTTTCCATTTGATTTTCTCGAATAGACCAAAGGCCAGCTGCCGTCATGCCCTTCTTAGATGCGACCTGATTTTGTAGTTCTTCGAACGTCAAACTAGATTTCTTTGCTAGCTCCGCAGCTCCAGCTGTCGTTTCGATGATCATATCTCGTGCCTGCTCCGCCTCGAATCCATAGTCCTCCAGCCAATCTTGCATATAGCTCATTATCTCAAAAAGAAAGCCCACTCCACTCGACGTTGCGACCGTAAGCGAGTTGAGCTCATCACCTTCTTGAACTTTTATGACTTTGCCCAAAGGACTAAGAAGATCTTCAACAAACTGCTCTTGGCCGAAATCCACTCTGTCCACACAGTAGCCCACAACGCCAGTGCCAAAACGCACAGTCAAATTGGGAGCCAGCCGCACAATCGATTGCGCCGAAGGTATCAAATTGCGCAGGGTTTGCAGATTCACGCCAGCGAGCAAACTGAAAACTCGGTGATACGCCTCAAATGAAAGACCTATAGGTTCAATTGCCGCGACAAGATCCTGTGGCTTCATGCAAAGAAACACCACATCCACCTTGTCAATGAGCTCTTCGTTAGACCTACAAGGCTGAACTCCCAAGTCGGCCACGATCCGGTCTTGCTTGCCAGCAGATCTGTTAGAGACAAAAATTTTCTTTGGGTCCCACTTACCTACATCTATCAAACCATGAATAATAGATTGGGACATATTGCCCGTACCAATGAATCCAAATTTGAGTGCCCTCGTAAGATTCATGCTCCGTACCTCATAATGATGACTTTCTCTCTCCGAGAATTTGAGCCCCAACCCTAACCATAGTCGCACCTTCTTCGATAGCAACTTGAAAGTCTTGACTTGTACCCATAGAAAGCTCGAATGCGCTTTCAAAGAATCCGCAGCTCACAATTTCGTCGCCTATTTCGCGCAATCGGCGAAAAAAGGGTCTAGAGTTTTCAGGGTTATCAGAAAATGGCGGCATGGTCATAAGACCACTGAGTCGAACATTCCTGAAAGTTTTAAAACGGAGGAAAAGCGACTTAACCTCTTCCGGCGAGCATCCCGCTTTGGAAAGCTCTCCAGAAAGATTCACTTGAATAAGCACTCTTTGTACGACGTCTTTCTTAGAGGCCTGAGCATTGACTGCTTCTAACTCTTCAACTGTGCTTATCGAATGAATTAGATCAACTTCACCAACTATGTATTTGAGGTTTTTCTTTTGTATTCGTCCAATAAAGTGCCAGCTTATATCTGGGGGCAAACAAGACTTTTTCTCTCTTAGCTCTTGCGGGTAGTTTTCTGCGAAGACTCTTAAACCCAGATCGTAGGCCTGTTGAATTTTCTCGGCGGGTTGTAACTTGCTCACCGCGATTAAAATCGGCGTCTTGCTTCTCAGTGAATTTTCAGAGGCAAATCTCAGTTGATTCTCTACCCATAGAATGCGCTCTTTAATTGAATTTCCATCCATTTTCGTCAAATACCTTTAAAATCTTGTAAACCGGGAGGCCCATCACATTGTCGACGGCACCTTCAACGCTCGAAATGAAGTTACCTCCAGCGTCCTGAATTCCGTAGGCGCCAGCCTTATCCATTGGACTTCCGGTCGCCACATAGGCTTCTATCTCGCACTTTGTAAGCGGACAAAACTTAACCTTCGAAGTATCACTCGACTCCACCCAACTGTTCGTCACAGAATCAAAAATGGCGAATCCTGTAACAACTCTGTGTACCCTGCCCGAAAGTCGAGCGAGGTAATCTATTGCTTCTTCTTTAGACTTTGGTTTACCCAAGATGCTCCCGTCCAATTCGACAACGGTATCGGCACCGACCACGGTAGCTGCGCTGGCTTTCTGAGCTCGACTTGTAGCTAGCACTGCCTCGATCTTTTGCCTAGCCAGAGCTGTCACAGCTTTCTCAAGAGTCAGGTTTTTATCAATAATTTCCGATACTTTAAGTGTGATTACAGAAAACTTGAGTCCAGCTTTTTTAAGTAACTCAAGTCGACGCGGAGACTGTGATGCCAAGATGAGGCTTCGCATAATTCGATGAAACCACGGAAAGGACCGAAATGGGAGAGTTATTGCTAGTCATCGCGCTGCTCATGCTCGGTCTATCTGTGTTTCTATTTGTCAATTCGCTCATTTCAAAAAACATCAACGACCAAGCGCTTTCGTGGGCTTCCGGAGAAGAGCCGACTAAATCGAAAAGTCCGTTCCTAGAATTATCAAGACCCCTTGTTCACCGCTTTGCCATTGGACTTGCGCAAAAGGTGAAATCTACTAACTACCGTAAATCCATTGAACTCAAAATCAACAACTCCGGCCTGATGGCTGAGCTCAACGTGGATGAGTTTATTGGCCTGCAAATTCTTTGGGGCGTACTCTTTCCGTTTTTGGTTCTTTTTCTCAATGTCACGCTGGAACTGGGCTACCCGCCCTTGGCTGTTGTCACATTCGGCGCCTTCGGCTTGTACTTTCCCAATCTTCACACGAATACTCAGAGAGCCCAAAGAGTCTCTTCGATTCAGGCAGACTTACCTTTTTTCATTGATCTTCTGGCTTTGTCGACAGAGGCAGGACTCGACTTCATTGGAGCCATCCAGCGTGTGGTTGAAAAAGCGGAAGGTTCTGTGCTTGGTCAAGAGCTTCAAACAACATTGAATGATATTAAACTGGGAGCTTCGCGCGCTGAGGCTCTTAAAAGATTTGCCGAGAGAGTTGATCTAAAAGAAGTTACAAGTTTTGTAACAGTGCTTGTGGATGCAGACCAAACCGGCGCAAGTATCGGCAAGGTCCTTAAGGATCAAGCCATCCAAATGCGTCTGGAGCGCTTTGCTCGCGCCGAAAAAGCGGGAGCCAGGGCCAATCAACTCATTTTGCTGCCGCTACTAATTTTCATTTTGCCAGCCGTCTTCATTATAGTTTTTGGTCCAATTGCACTTCAATTTACCGGTCAAGGGGGATAGGTTGTCTTATAGAGATCTTCCCCACATTCAGATACTCAAACGGGCTTCTCAAAAGCCCCCTTTTGAGACTGTTTACGAAGCCCGTGGAACACTCGCTCGACTGCGCGGCCTACTTTTTGAGTCACAAATTCCAGATGGACACGCTCTTTGGATTTCAAACTGTAACAGCGTGCATACATTTGGCATGACGTATCCGATATACGTCGCATTTCTCAACAGAGACCTGCGAATCATCAAACTGTTTGAGGGTCTCAAGCCTAACCGAATCTCACCGGTAGTTTGGGGAGCCAAAAGTGTATTAGAGTTCATTCGGCCAAAGAGCGGAGTTCTCCCGATACAAGAAGGGGAGGAGCTTTATGTGGTCAGCTAAAGTTCTTCTCGGTCCAGATCAAGGAAAGGCCTTTGCCTTAACAGAGGGCGTACATACTTTCGGACGAGGTTCAGATTGCAGTGTTGTCATCAACAGCAAAGGAATCTCAAAGCGACATTTCCAAATAAAAGTAAGCGGATCATCACTTGCTATTCAAGATCTTGGCTCGTCAAACGGCACATTCGTAAATGGAGTAAAGATAAAATCCGCTCGGTTAAAACTAGGAGATCAGATTCAAATCTTCGACACGATTCTGGGAATCTCAGCTCTCCTCCATGCCGTGGAGCAACCGAAACGCACTCATCAGATTGGCTCAAGCACAATTCCATTTGGCGCCCCTCCTAACCTGGAGCCAAATACTCAGGAAGCGGGGAGCTCGCAATTGAATTGGGATGCGTCAAGCTTTTCTACGAAAGTAAACAACTGGATAGAGCATTACATTATGCCAGCTGTTTACGAAATCTCTCAAAAAAATGATTTCAAATGGGTGCTTGCCGGTTTTATCGGAAGCTTGGCACTTCTCATCACTGTCTTCTCTTTAGCCCCGATGATACAAATTACTAAAGAGAGCGTCGACAAGGAAAGTGGAAGAAGGGCTCTATCGATTGCACAAATGCTTGCCGAAAGATACGAGATTGCAAATCGGCAAGGAGTTGCAAATCAGTTTGACACCAGACGTGCGGAAGTAGAAGAAGGTGTTGAGGCTGCTTATATTATCAAGGCCATTGACGGCTCCACGTTGGCGCCGGCGAGACTGGCAGGAGAACACATCAACCTACCCTTCGTGCACACTGCTCGAAGAAGCGACCAAAAAATGATGGAGCTTATAGACTCCGATCGTATTGGCGCCAGTGTCCCCATTATGGCTTACAGCTCAGAAATGGGCGCCTATGCACCTGTAGCTTACTCGGTAATTATATATAACAAAGGATCTTTAGCTGTTGATAACGGTAGAGTTCTGGCTTTGTTTGTAAAAGTGCTTATGCTTTCGTTCATTCTAGGCGCAATCTGTTTTGTTCTTCTATACAGAGTTATTAAGAAGCCTATTAAGGCACTCAAAGATCAAGTACATCAATCTCTCTCAGAAAAGATAGATATGGTAAACGAGGAGTTTGCGCTAGACGAATTTAGCGATCTGGTAATCAATATTAAAGCAGCCATTCAAAAAGCAAACCTCCTTACAGATTCCAGCGACTCATTGGCTTCTGCGACGGTTGATCACTCTCTTGAGGCCGAAAATCTATCTCGTTTGATTGCACAGCCGTGTATGGCAATATCGTCTGACAAAAAGATTTTGGCAATCAATCAGGCATTTGAAGACATCTCTGGCCTACGATCATTGCAGCTCAACCAATGCGAGATATCTCAGATACCAGATCAATCGTTACTCCTGTCGCTTGAAGAGCTTCTGGGTAACGCCACCCAAAATCCTACGCAAGTACAAAGTCAAACTTTGGACTTCAATGGAATTCCCTATAGCCTAGATGTTCAAGCCATTCAATCGAACCGAGGGGTCGAATACTATCTTGTAGTCGCCACCGACTCAACAGGAGCCCAAAATGTCATCTAAGGCTCTTGCTCCCAAGGATGTGTCGAACCAAGCCGTAATATTAATTGGGGTTGATCAGGGTAAAGTTTTCGATCTGAAAGAAGGGTTGAACTTTGCGGGGCGTTCTCTTGACAACGACATTGTTATCAATGATCCAAAAACGAGTCGCAAGCACTTTGTATTGAATGTCAGCGTCGGACAAGTTCACTTCAAGAATCTCAGTCCACAAAATGAAATCCTCATCAATGGGAAGTTTCTCCTTGAAGGGCGTCTCGAACCAGGCACCTTGATCCTTCTCGGCGATACGCAAATTAAAATTCAAACCTCTAACCTGATGAAGGCAATCCCTTTTGGCGGACTCCCGGTAGAGAAGCCAAAAAACCAACGAGTATCTCTTTCGACTCCTCCCAAGCAGGTATCAAAGCAATCGCCCGCAAACCCAATCAAGTACGCAATATACGCGGCAATACTTATCGGAGTTGGCTATCTTGTTTTGAATTCACCCAGTACGATTCCGCAGACTTCCAATCCTGGGGCAGAAACCGAAGCAATTTCTCCTTCAGAAGATGCCTCGTCGACACTTCTTCGAGAACTGTCGGCATCCGGAAAAGACACACAGAACTACACAGAGGCGCAGGCCGCTTTTATAAGAGGATTTAGGGATTATCGCGAGGGCAATTACAGAAGAGCCGCAGATTCTTTTGGCGCAGCTTTAAGTTTGTATCCCACCCATCAACTTGCTCAGAAATACCTGGCGCTAGCGCAAAGAAAACACGACGAGTTGATTCAAAATACGATGGTCGAGGCCAGAAGACTTTTTGAGCAGGGTTCGCTGCGAAAGTCACAAGCTAAATATAAGCTTGTTGTGATTTTATTGCAGGACCCAAATCATTCGCTCTACAAAGAGGCGCATGATAAGTTTAACGAAATCGAACTTTTGTTGAAGAGTGAATTTTAAAAATGTTGGTGATTCGCATACTTCTTGATTCAAATGAATTTAAGATTCTACCGCTCGATGGGGATCGGCAGTTTACTATAGGAAGAGATGCTTCGGTAGATGTGATTCTACCCGATCCGACAGTCTCTAGAAAACATGTTGTCGTCAAGAAGGTCGACACTGAATGGGTTATTCAGAAAACCTCCCGATTTGGAACTCTCACGCAGTCTGGTCGACCCGTCGAATCTGCAAAGATAAAAGCAGGCGATGTATTTGAGATCCCACCATTTACGTTTATGGTAGAGGAACTTGACGAAGAGAAAAGCAAGGTCCTTGCAGAAACGCGACTATTAAAGCAAGAGGCTACAAGCTCTCTAGTTTGGCAGGACCCACTAGAGTCTGAATTGTTGGGCTCCCAACCCGAAATTCAGAACTCCAATGGCAGTCTCGCTACATCTGATGAGGAAGAGGGCGCCAGCACTTTTGTTGGCGACAATCCCCTAGGCCTTCAAAAGGATCTGGTCCCCTGCCTGAGAATTACATCCCCAACCGATCCCGAACAAATTTACTTACTCAAAAGCGGGCCCTGGATTATTGGGCGGGCCCAATCCTGTGATATCGTTATTAACGACCCGAAATCTTCACGTACACACATTGAAATCAGTGTCTCCGGAGATAAGTACTACGCCAAAGATCTTCATAGCTCAAATGGCACACTCTTCGGTGAAGCTGCCCTTTCGACATCAAAAACTCTCATTCAAAGCGGCGATTATTTGGTCGTGGGCGAAACCAAAATTTACTTCGAGATATTAGATCCTGCCGCTCAGTCTTTGAGCCTAGAGTTGCAACAAAGTCCAATAACACACACCTCGATGGGCTCCACACGCTTGCCACGGAATCGATTTGCTACACTGCCGCATCTACAGGGGATTGATAAGAAGCATTACCTTCGAGGTGCAGCGGTTTTCATTGTGATTTTGGCTGTATGGCTCGGAAATCAAAAGAAAGATACAGTTAAGATTACACAAAGCCATAACAATCCCATCGATCTTCTTACCCCTGAGCAGAAGACGGCTGTTGAAACAACCTATCAGTTGGCAAAAAATCTTTACATTCGCGGTAGCTACGAATCAGCATCTCTCGAACTTGAAAAGCTCCATCAAATAATCCCATCCTATAAAGACTCCACAGAATTGGCTAAGTTTTGTTATGAAGCAATTCAGCTGCAGAGTGAGCATCAGAGAATAGAAGAAGAAGAGTCGAGAGTAAAAGAAGTACAGCAGAAGGTAGGCGATATCATTGAACGATGTGAACAAAACTGGTTGAAAACTCGACGATCTATCGAAGTTGAAAGTTGTCTGGCACCCGCCCTGGAGCTAGATCCTGCAAATTCGAAGGCCGCCAATCTTGTACAGATGGCGTCTTCGTGGGAGAGAGACGTCGACAATAAAGAGGCCGAAAAACACAGATACCAACAATTGGTAGCGCTTGGAGTAAAAAAATTCCAGACTGCCCAAAACGCCCACAAAGCAGGCGAGCTACTAAAAGCTAAGTCACTTTACGAAGAACATCTTTCTTCAAGCTATCCTGATCCAAAGGATCTCAAAGATCGTTCCCGAGAAGGGTTGTCGAGGCTTGAGCAACAAGTTTTAAAAAGAACGAAGGGTTTAAAAGAGGCGGCTCGAAATGAGTATAATAAAGAGAATATTAAACAGGCGCTCCTGCTACTGAGAGAATGCCTCAAGATTTCGCCCACGGACCCCGAGGCCAAGGACCTAGAACAGAACTGGAGTCAGGAGCTTTTTAGAAACATGAAGCGCCTGTACACCGATGCGATCCTTGAAGAGAATCTCGGCCAACTCGAGGCGGCTAAAGCCAAATGGAAGAAAATCATAGCGTCCGATCTCAATGGAAATGAGTATTACGAAAAAGCGCGCAGTAAACTCAAAAGAATCGGGGAAAGCTTTTGACAGGCTCAAGATCGAATCCCCACAAGGAACTTTAAATCATGAATCCTGGTGAACTGATCATATTTCGGGGAGACGAGTCCAAGTATCCGACCCCAGCGTTTCACTACTTCTCAAATTTAGATTTGTTTGTGGTATGCACTCCCTGGGGCCAACATTCTGAAGCAAACTATGTAATTGAGCGTACTGCCGAGTTTTTTGAAAAGTTTCAAACAGACTTAGAACTTACGTCTCCGGTACCCATCGACACCTCATACACTTCTGAAGAAAATAGAATACGAAACACACTGTACCAACTGAATGCCGAGACTTTGGAGCGCTATAACCAAAAGGAATTCGATTGGGGCTGTGAAATTTTATTGGCCTTCGAGTGCCGTCATCAAGTTGTCATAGGAAGAGTCGGGCAAATTAATGTTTTCCATTTTTCAGCCGGTAATCTAGTTCAACCGATTTTAGGTTCGTCAGGGTTCAATCGGTGGAATTCTAGCGGTGAGCGTGCACCCTTTCCGAGACAAGTTTTGGGCATGGAGTCCTCTTTCGCCAGCGATATCACGACCTTTTCTAAAATACCGTCTTCAACAGTTCTTTTTTCGCAAAGCCCTTGGTATGCACACGAAACATTTAAACCCGCAATACCTGATCAAGCAGAAGAAACTTGGAGGTTAAACACCTCAATCTCGCAGAAACCGTACTGGCAAGTTTCCCTGAGCTTTTAGTCGAAAGCACTTTCGTCGAATTCGCTATATCCCCCATCATCAGAGGGCGTCTCTTCCTTTTCCTTTTCACTTGAAACTTCTTGGCGTTGAGGCTGCCCGAGATTTCTCTGTTCGTATCGAGTTGCTTTTCGAACTCTCCTCACTTTCCGCACCGGTCTCGCCTTCTTTTTGCCTACCACCTTGTCGCTAGAACCAAAGTAATAAGCCACGCCTATCATGCCAATAATGCCGGCGGTGGTGCGTCCCGTGAAATACAAAGCCGGCCCCACCTCCCCTTTCAGGCTCCAAGGACCCCCGCTAAATAGATATTCAAATCCCCCGAAGCCCCTCACTCCCAGACGAAATTTATCATTTGTGTCTACAGTTCCAAGACCCAGACCTGACAATAGGCCAGCCCCAGCGTAGAACAAGAATGTATTCCAGTTACGCCGACTGCGTTTCCATAAATCATCAACATCATAAAAATAATATGCGTGGCTTACGCCCGCTATGGCCACTTGTTCAAAATCGTAGCCAACGTCAAAGTTCCAGTTTTGTCTCCAGTTAGCCCAGGTCGTGTACCTAACTACTGAGGGCTTTCCCACCAGTAAGGCAACACCAGACTCGCCGCTGTCAAAACCGACAAACCTTTGTGCGTATGAGTTCGAGGTAAAAATCGTTACAAAAACAAAGCATAACAACAACAAACGTCTTGTATTACATAGCATACGTTGATTGTAACTTTCAGCCGGTTAGAATATCAATACATAGAGGAAATATTTTGACCGCGCTGAGAAAGAACACCTTCACCGAATTACCGCGCTTTTTTGCCGAGTCACCTGTTTATGGTCCTTTTAATAGCCGACGCTACGGACCTTCCTTGGGAATCAACTTATCAAGTCTTAAAGAGAAGGCCTGTTCGATGAACTGCGTCTTTTGTGAAGCTGGGCCTACAAATATCCGACTAAAAGAGATGAAGGCCTCTTCTCTACCAACCCCCGAAAATATTGTTGAAAAGTTAAGGATTAAAATTGAGCACAGTTTACGGACGGAAAAGGTCCAACTTCCAATACATTTTTCTGGAGCTGGCGAACCCACGCTACATCCTTATTTTGATGAAATTGTCGATGCCGTCATAAACTTACGAAATACCGTGACTCCAGATTCACCAATAAGAGTCTTTACCAACGGTACATTCTTCGACCAAAGAAAAGTAATTTCATCGCTAAACAGGGTTGATGAAAGGATAGTTAAGGTCGACTGTGGTCGCGATTCGACAATGAAGAGTCTCAATCGACCTCTGAAGCGTTTCACGACGGCCAAATTGTCATCCGGCTGCAGACTGTTGAAAAATTGCATCACACAATCTCTATTCGTAAAAGGCCCCGCATCAAACCTCAGCGACGATGAGATCGAATTGTGGATTGAACTCATAGGCATTATAAAACCACTTTATTCGCAAATTTATTCGATAGAGAGACAACCGAGTGAACCCTTCGTTGTCGAGGCTACCGAAGATGAGCTTGAAATGGTTGCCGCGAAACTTCGAAAACGCACTGGCATTGAATGCCGAGTATTTATTTGACGGAGCAAACTACCATTTAGGGGCAGGAATTTTTTTACGGAAATAAGGTAGAGCAAGGAGCAGGTCTAGCGAAGTGGGATACCCACCCAGCTTGTCAAGCGGACCCCACTCTTGATAGAGTCTTTCGTTTTCAAGCCAAATCATTCGATCTAAAATCCGGTAGCGGTAACTCCTCATAAACCTATCCCGATACTCATCCGTCTCTTCAGATTTTGACTCCATTGCAAAATACCACGCCAGTAGTTCAAGCGCCGACATTTCTTTGCAGGTTCGGTACTGCGATAGCACCTCTTTAGGACTAACGTTGGAGTTCAAAACTGCGAAGCAGGCGGATGGAGGCTCATGAATCTCCTTGAAATTCGGAAGATTAGACCGGGCAACATATGTCCACTCTTGGTTTTGAGTGGTCCTTCCAAGAGTAAGTAAGTAATCCCAATCCTCCAGTAAAATCGCCCAGATTGCCAGAAGGTCCGCAGACACAGTACCCGGCTTCATAGCCTTTGCTCTCTTCCAGGCAGACGCCCTATCTTCCGTCTTCGCTAGCAAACTTCTTATTTCGATCTCAAAGCTGTTTTTTGACTTGGTGTATGAATCATATCCAGCACTTTCCAAATACTTCGCAAAATCTGCGATATACTTTTGAGTAGTGGGCTCTCTACCCAAGAGGGGACTCACTTGGAATCGATCGATCAAGTCGTTGAAGAGCCGTGGAGTTTCACCACATTCGAACGTGATATTGTCGATCCTCGCCGAACAGGAAATACTCTCTGGCCAGTACCCGGATTCACCAAATATAATGCTTTGCTTATTTACGACATTTCTATTCGAGCGAAAAAGAGCGACTAAACTTTGACCTACCTCTGACGAGGTTTGCAGCCCAAAGTCATCTGTTAGTAAATCAAAAATTGTTGCACCAGCATCGATTAAACTCACATTAAAATCTACAGCCCAATTGATTCCTTCATCTCGTTTCTTTTGCGCCGGCTTTAAAAGAAACACGATCTGTGATCGTTCATTTAAAAGGTTTGTCATTGGGAACCGATACTCGTTAAAACCTTTCAAAGGACCGTTCAGACCCACTAAGAAGATATTTGTAGAATCAAAACGATCCATCTCATCGAGATTTTCAAAAAGCAAACTCAATTGCTCATCGAAATTTTCAATTCGAGCGGTGTGAAGAACATCTTGAGCGCTTTTGCCAGCCTTCAGAAGAGTTTCCTGCGTGTACATCAAATCTGAGACGTGAATTATAGCAAAGAAAGCATCCTGCGGATCAACATCTGACTTTAGCCAGGCTTGGAACAAGGGATTTGTTTCTTCAAAAAGTCGAAAAAAACCCTTTTCGGTGACAGATATGTTGTCATCGAAAATCTCAAAGCCCTGATTGATGCCTGAACGCCTCCAAACAGGAGGTCCGCCACTGAAGAACGCTGTTCGAAATCCCCTAGAGACTGCAACTTCTGCAGAAGTTACCTGCTCTTCTGATAGCCAACCCATTCGATTGTTTCGTACTTGCGTCTGAGGGGGAATTTTGCTGGTCAAAAGCGATGCAAGAGCCGGCACGGTGAGAACACTTGGAGTAAAGGCGTGGGTGAATCGAAGTCCAGTCTGGCAAAGTCGCTGAAATCCCGATTTTTCGGCGCTCATATCTGACCCACACGATACGAAATTGTTCGAGAGTCGATCTACAGCAATGACAAGTATGGAGTCTTGCGGCCTGTGCTGAGCCTGACAACCCAAAAGACCAGCAAAAACTGACACCATAATTGCCAGCTTCGAAGGTAAACACAATTTCAACATAGCAATTATCATAACTTGACCACTATTGATCGTCACAAAGATAATAGAGCTCAGGAGTGCAATAATGCTTACACAACAAATCTTTTCAAGTGCACAGAACGGCGCAGAGTTTATTTTGTGGTTTTTACTTCTATTGAGCGTCGTTAGCTTAACATTTATCATAGAAAGAGCCATATCGCTAAGATCGGCAAGGCAGTCATCGTTAAGGTTTCGAAAGAGAGTCGAGGAAATACTTCAAGCCAATCAGCTCAAAGATCTTGAAGAACTCTCTCGCGACAGAGAGTCTCTTGAGGGGCGAGCGCTGGCTTATGCGATCAGACATATGGAGAGCAGCAATCCTGCTTCCAATGAAAATGGAATCGAAGAAGTTTTTAATTCCTTTATACTAAGCCAACGACCATATCTTGAGAGATACCTCGGTTTTTTGGCAACTGTTGGTTCGAATGCTCCTTTTTTAGGTTTGCTAGGTACCGTTCTTGGAATTATGCGGGCTTTTCATGATTTAGGCCTAAGCCAAGGGGACGCGAGCCTGGTGATGGCAGGCATCGCAGAAGCTCTTGTAGCAACCGCTGTAGGTTTGTTTGTCGCGATCCCCGCTGTTGTTGCCTACAACATATTTCAAAAGCAAGTAAGGCAAATCATCTCAGGAATTGAGAGTTTAAGGGAATTGTGCGTGGCGTATGCGAAACAAAAAAATGGCCAAGTTTTAAAGGCAAACTAATCAGTAACGAGGATAACATTGGGCGCTTCAACTCAGAATGATGATCAGGAACCGATTTCACAGATTAACGTTGTGCCATTTGTAGACATTGTTCTTGTTGTTCTTATCATATTCATGGTCACGACTCCCATTATAATGAAACCAAGTTTAAACATTGAACTTCCAAAAGCCGGAAACTCAGAGAGTTCCGAGGCTGGCTCATTTGTCATATCGATAGATGCTGCCGGACAAGTACAGCTCAATGGCTCGCCTACAAACGAAGCGGCAATAGCAGCTCAAGCTCAATCACTTTCCTCGAACAATCCATTGGCACAGGCAACTATCTCGGCTGACAAGGATGTGCCTCACGGGCGCGTCATAGCCATCATGGATGCTATTAAATCCGGTGGAATTAAGAAATTTGCAATCTCCACCGACAGAAAGTGAAAGAGCTGTTCGTGTGACAGTGGGTCTTGTTTCGAAAATGAGAATTCAGAGTCGCTTCAGTAGATAATCGACATTTCTTAAAAATTAAATTTTTTTGCGTGATCTTTATTTTTATTTATATAAACAATATAATTTGATATGAGACTTTGTCTTATGCCAACTTTCCGTTGTATTCTGCGCACTGGAGACCGCCTATGCCGAGAGGTCAGCGAACAGTTTTAATTGTAGATGATGAAAGTGAAATGTGCGACGTTATCAACGATTGTATTGGTCAGAACCATAGAGTTTTTTTGGCAACAAGTGGCAAAGAAGCTCTCGAAATTCTTGAGAGTAAAAAAGTTGATTTGTTGATCACCGATATTTCAATGCCGGGCATGAACGGCTTAGAACTCATAAGAAGTCTTCGCGAAAGAAATATATCCGCCGAAGTGATCACTCTTACTGGTGCCGGCTCTAGTTCTGATCGACAAACTGCCGAGTCCTTGAATGTATATGAGTACCTTGTGAAGCCAATTAAAAATGAACAACTCAAAAGCCTCATCACCGAATGTTTGATTTTTTCCGAGGCATCTCGGGCCTCTCAACATCTCGCAACGAAGCGTGTTCATAGCTCAAGGTTTGATAATCTGACGGTACCCGTAGAAAAAGAGAATATTGCGATTCTGCGTGAACTGGCCAAAGAACACGAGGTCGCCATGGGAACGATCATCGATCGCGCACTCGCTCTCTACTTGAAAGATTCAAGGCAACACAGCCCTACTCTCGATGAACCAGAAAGTCGCATTGAGATGGATAGACTCATAGAGCTGAGTCAGATTTCCTCAGGTATTGCTCACGAAATAAACAATCCCCTTTCGATAGTTTTCTCTAAAATCAGTTTGTATCAGGATCGCCTAAGAAGCGGTACTGTTCCTTCGGCGAATGAATTTGTAGACTTTCTTGATAGGATTAATCACAACCTGCAAAGGGTCTTTGAAATTGTACGCGGGCTAAAAAGCCTCTCTAGAAACAACGAAACGGATACTCCCCAAAGTGCGAGCGTCAAAGAAATCATTAATGAAGCCCTCGCTCTAAAACGCAAAGACCTCGCTGAGCTCTCTGTAAGAGTTCACTTAAATTTGGAGAACGTGAACGTCAACATCCAATGCCGCAAAGGCCAAATACTACAGATTTTCAACAACCTGATCTCTAACTCTCTCTACGCCTTCAAGAACGTAACTATTCCAGAAATAACTATCGATGTTGTTGAAGAAGCAGAAACCATTAAAATTTTCTTCAAAGACAATGGCCCAGGAATACCCGAAAATATTCAAGACAAGGTTTTCTCTCCGTTTTTTACAACAAAGCCACAAGGAGTTGGGACTGGCCTTGGGTTAAGTGTTTGCTCTCAAATTGCGAGCCAGCACGGGGGCCGCCTGCTTCTGGATTGTAGTAAGGGTAAGTCTTGTTTTTGTTTGGAACTTCCCAAACATTAAACCAGCGTCCGGTACTCCTCTTTAAGACTTTCTATCCAAAGTTCTTTAACTTCTTCATACGATACATCTCTTTGTAGTAGCGTACTAAGATCAGACATCACATCAGCATTGAAACCACACGGATTCATGCCTTCAAAGGCGACATTATCTTTTTTGAAGTTCAGAGCGACCCCATGAAACGAGATCCAGTGCCGAACAGCAATTCCAATTGAGGCGACTTTTTTTTCACCTACCCATACTCCTGTTGAACCATCCACTCTGGCCGCTAACAAATCCAATTTACCCAGCACTCGCAGGACTGTTTGCTCAAGCGATCTCAAATACTTGTGGATGTCACGCCCGCGCTGTCTAAGATCCAGAATTGGATAGCACACGATCTGCCCCTGACCGTGATAGGTAGCTCTTCCGCCGCGCTCAGTTTCTTCGATTTGGCCATGCCAATTAAAGACATCACCCGGTTTTGTACCTCGGCCTAAAGTCACGACCGAGGGATGCTGACAGAAATAGATTACTTCTGATGTGGGGTTGTCTCGCACTTGACTGACTGTATTCAGCTGAAGCTCATTAGCCTCTCGATAATCAATAAGCCCGAGATCGTGAATTCGCATAACTGTGGCCTTCTCAGCAAGTCATATGACTATCGAGGGGTCGCCTCTTTAGAGCGCCCATTTGACTTTGAAAGCGGTCGCTGAATGACGTGAATAGCGTGGCCTAGAGTTGCCTCTGCCGCCTCCATCATAGTCTCACCAAGTGTTGGGTGTGGATGAATCGTCAACGCAATGTCCTCAAGTCTAGCGGACATTTCAATGGCTAAAGCCGCCTCACTAATAAGATTGCTCGCCTCCACTCCGACAATATGAACGCCTAGAATGATGTTTGTTTTTGCATCTGCTATCATCTTAACGAAGCCGTCAGTCTCCATGAGAGAAACGGCCCTTCCGTTAGCTGCCAAAGGAAACTTCGCAATTTTAAGATCGGCGTAGCCCGCTTGCTTAGCTTCTTCCTCAGTCATGCCCGCGGAAGCAATTTCTGGATCCGTAAATATGACTGCCGGGACTGTTTTCACGTCATACGCACGATTCGTACCCGCCATCACTTCGGCAACTAAAACACCTTCATAAGAAGCCTTGTGTGCCAACATTGGCTGACAAGCGATATCGCCGATCGCGTAGACTCCCGGTAGGCTTGTCCTTCGTTGAGCGTCTACCTTAACGAAACCCTTCTCATCGATCTGAATGCCGATTTTTTTTAGGTTCATCTGATCCGAATTCGGCTTGCGGCCTACGGTCACAAGGATTTTATCCCCTTCGAATGTTTTCTTTTCTCCTGCAACGATCGCTTCTACAACAAGTGCTTTGCCAGACTTTTTGTACCCATTCGCTTTTGCCTGGGTAACCAGTTCGACTCCCAATTTTTTTAATTTACGAATCACAACCTGAACGCATTCTTTGTCAGCTACCCCAAAAAGAAAATCTTGGGCTGCCTCAAGTACGGTGACTTTTGACCCTAGTTTCGCCAAAAAACCCGCTATCTCTAAACCGATGTAGCCACCACCAATGACGACAAGCTTTTTAGGTAATTCGTTTAAAGCAAGGCCGCCTGTTGATGAAAGCACATTCTTTTCATCAAACGCAAAGCCTGGAATCTCGATGGGCCTTGAGCCTGTGGCAATAACGAAATTCTTCGCGAGTATTGTTATCTCACCCTCTGCCTGCGACTTCACTACAAGTTCTTTTGACGAAGAAAAATGCGCTTCGCCCTCTATAATCTCTACGCCGTTTCCTTTAAGTAGTTGCTTAACTCCTGATGACATTCTTTCGCAAACTGATGTTTTCCATTTTTGAAGCTGAGGCATATCCAGCTTCACTTCTGAGCTCAACTTCAAGCCCATCTCTGCGGCATCATGATTCATACGATGAAAAAAGTGGGCCGCCGAGATCATTGCCTTTGAGGGAATACAGCCGACGTTCAAACAAACCCCGCCCAAATATTCTCGCTCAATTACACAAGTGGACAACCCTAGCTGCGCTGAGCGAATTGCAGAAACATATCCACCTGGCCCTGCGCCGATGACACACACATCAAAATTTTTAGTACTCATATTTTCCTCATAACATATCCATCATAAGTCGACCCGGGCTTTCTAACCTCGCCACAAAAGCTTTCAGAAAATTCGCAGCAACGGCGCCATCGATAAGTCTATGATCTGCAGTAATTGTAACATTCATGACGTGGGCAGCTTGAACTTCTTTACCAACAAACACCGGTCGCTGAGAAATTTTGTACATACCAAGTATAGCCACCTCCGGGTGATTGATAATTGGCGTTGCGTAGGTACCACCAATGCTTCCGATGTTTGTAATGCTAATGGTCGCTCCCTTTAGTTCATCTAAAGCCAGTTTTCCAGCACGCGCTTTTTCGCCGAGCTCTATAATCTCTTGGCTGAGTTCAACGATGGTTTTTTGATCAGCGTTCTTAATCACAGGAACAACTAGCCCCTGTGGCGTGTCAGCCGCAAAGCCGATATTGAAATAGCTTTTATAGACGATTTCTCCTGCTGCATCATCGATGCTGGCATTAAACATCCTAAAGTCTCTCATTGTGGCAATGAGGGCCTTAATAACAAAAGGCAAATAGGTTAATTTGATTCCCTGTTTTTGCAGCTCATCTTTCATTTTTGAACGAAGCTCTACCAAATCTGTAACATTGGCTTCATCCATCAGTGTAAAGTGTGGCACTATCTGTTTGCTAAGCTGCATTTTTTCAGCAATCTTTTTACGAATCCCTTTCAAAGGCTCTCTCACTTCAAGCTGCGAACTGTCTGATTTATAAGGAACTCTTGGCATCTGCGATTTGGCGACTGCAGGGCTAGATGTCGTCCCATTTCGCCCACCAAGAACGTCCTCTCTTGTGACTCTTCCCGCAAGTCCGGTTCCATTCAGTGTATTAAGATCGACACTCAGTTCTCGTGCCAATCGTCTAGTAGACGGAGTCGCTAACACGCTCGAGTCTGCAGCAGGTGGATACACATCAAGCCCACCTGAGGAAAAAGCTTGTACGGCTGCACCCGCTGAAGGTCCACTGGTGCTTGGGGGTTTTTGCGATTTCGCGGCAAAGGCGGTGGTGGCTACCGAAGGGCTTTGTGATTTTGGAGTTTCCGCCTTAACTGCCGCGCTCTTTACCTTCGCTTCGATCGTCGCCAATGTTGTACCGACTTCGATAACATCGCCTTCTTTTGCCTTCAGCTCTTTGATGACGCCATCAAAAGGGCTTGGAACCTGAACCGTTGCTTTATCAGTCATTAGGTCTGCAATAGGTTGATCTGCTTTTACAGCATCGCCTTGCTTTACCAGCCACTTTACAAGTTCACCCTCTGTGACTCCTTCACCTAATTCGTTCAGCTTGATTTCGTCAGATGCCATTTTCAATCTCCTTTGAACTTGAACGATTCTTTTCGATGACGCCTTTCATGAAGTACTCGGCTGCTTTGTAAGAGCTTCGCACTAAAGGCCCACTTGCTACATACAAAAAGCCCATCTGCTCAGCAATCACTTTCCAATTATCAAACTCCTTTGGCGAGTAAAAACGCTCTACTTTGAGGTGACGTTTGGTTGGCTGCAAATATTGGCCGAATGTGACAACATCGCATCCCACGTTTCTTAGATCCTGAAGCGTTTGAACGACTTCTTCTTCATTTTCGCCAAGTCCCAGCATAATGCTGCTCTTTGTATAGCGAGTTTCATCAAAATCTTTTACTGCCTTCAACACATCCATTGTCTGTTGGTAGCCAGCCCTTGGGTCACGCACTTTTTTTGTTAGCTTCTCAACAGTTTCGATGTTTTGCGCAAAAACGTCTGGCATTTCATCGACGATCACCTTTATAAGATCCTTATTCCCCTTGAAATCTGGAGTCAGCACTTCGATAAGAAGCTTCGGATTGTATTTTTTAATGGTACGAATGCACTCAGCAAAATGACCTGCACCTTCGTCGGGCAAATCATCGCGATCTACCGAGGTAATAACAACGTAGTCCAATTTTAGTTGAGCAATAGCCCAACCAACTTTCTTGGGTTCATCTAAATCGATTTTGCCTTTAGGGTTGCCTGTTTTTACAGCGCAGAATCGACACCCTCTGGTGCATACCTCTCCCATGAGCATGAAAGTTGCCGTGCCACCACTCCAACACTCGCCAATGTTTGGGCACTTAGCCTCTTGGCACACCGTGGCTAAGTTGAGGTCTTTCAGCATCGATTTTATTTCGGTGTATTGAGGCCCACCTGGTGCCTTCACGCGGAGCCACTCTGGTTTTGGCTGAAATCTAGCCGTCATTTTTTACTCCTAGACTCTTGAACTTGTATCGAGGGGAGTCGGCAAAGTCTATGAATTTCCCTCCGCAATTCATGTATTGGCCATCAGGCTGAGAATTCGAAAAAAGATTTGCTACCTTTCGGATCGGTTTGAGACCCTAAAGGAGACTCAGTGACTCTGCCTCAAAGCTTTCAATTCAGGCTCGTAAAGGAATGACATTTCATGAAGCGATTTTTGATATGGTTCGTAATTTTCTACGTGGTTTTAGCTGCCGTCGTTGTATTTGTGGGACCCAAGATAGCCAGTCCTTATCTTAAACAATTGATCATCGAAAAGGCCCAACAAGAAGCCGGAGTTGAGCTACAGATTGGAGCTCTCAACCTTGAAGTGCTGCCCGCACCACGAGTGGACCTATCAGATGTGAAAGTAACACATCCCACATTTGGTTTCTCTGCCGATCTCAGTTGGGTGACACTTCAATCTCATTGGAACAAAGAACTTTTTGAAGGACGTCCAGATATATATGTGACAGTTCAAAAAGGAAGTTCTGTGATTAAATATGCGTCTTCACCTGACGCAGAAATCCCACCCGCCCCGGAGCCAACTACTTACACAGCCATTGATACTTCGCGGCTACCTGTTAAGCCCAAAATTCACTTCAATTTAACTCAGTTTGCGCTGGATGTCCTCTTTAGCGACCCAAAAGAAGAGTCTACGCCCTCGGATCCTGATCCAAAAGACGACGAAGCTCTCACCCCAGATTCTAGTTCGACGCCGCAGAAGGGAACCCGCGCTGCGAACATCTTCATAAGAGAAATCGACATAACACTTGATACGCAAAACAATTCTCTTAGCCTAAGTCTTGACTCAGAAATAAAGTCAAATTCTCCAATCGGCCCCATTGACATTCCAATTAAATGGCAAAGTGAATGGCTTTTAGACAGCATCAATAAAATTGAGATTCAAAAAAGCAAACTGACAGTTGCTGACTTGCCAATCAATGTCAGCGGACAATTTCTTCCGCCAAAAGACAGTCACAACTGGGTGATTGGAATTCCCTCGCTCGATCTCAGCTCCATCAGTTGGCAGCCAAGCTTCTTGCCTTTGAAGAACTGGACGGGGCATTTGATATTTTCTACGCAGCTCAGAAAAGACGAAATGGGTTGGTCGGCCGCAGGCGGGCTAGAGGCGCGAAACATCGGTGCCGTTGTTGGTTTGGCACAGACGGACTACGAGGTAAAAGGCCCGATTTCGGCAAATATGAAAGTGAATTATTCTTTTAGAAAAGAGGAACTTACAGTCGAGCCCTTTTCTCTCAGCGTAAATGCCAGTGAGCTGGCGATAAGACACGGTCAGATTTTTGAAAAACCTGCAAACACACACCTTTCTCTAGAAACCAGTGGTCGACTCGATCGAGAATATCTCACCGTCCACATGTTTCGAACTCAACTTTCTAAACTACGGGCACAAGGATCTCTGAGATGGCCAATGAAAAATAAGGTCGTGCCGTTTCAATCAACATTTGAACTCGCAGAAACTGATTTGAAAGGGCTCGAAAAACTGTTTCCGCTGGCGGCAAAGCATCCCTTAACGGGAAAGATGAAAATGCAGGTGTCTGTGAGCGGGCGCAAAGTTGACCCTTGGACTGCTTGGACAACTACCATTGAAAGCCTCGAACTTGACAGTGTTTCAGGACGACTAGACTACGCAGATCAAAAAACCGAGATCAGAGGTCCGTTTACGGCTGATGCCAATATGCGGGGCCGTTTATTGGGCTGGATACCCCTGCAATCCGCCCTTACGGCGAAAATAGATCTTAGCTCTCTTTCCATAAGGGACTCACAGTTCCTTACAAAAAAACAAGGGCTGCCGCTGAGAATTCAAGCGCAGTGGAGTTCAAAACGAAACCTACTCAGCGTCAAAAACTTTCAGGTCATTACCCCGGCAGGCACCGCAAATATTATCGGCGAGATTTCTAACTTGTTATTGAAACCCGGCATGAACTTTTCTCAGCTTCAGCCTCATCTAAATGTGAAACTAAAGACATCCCCCATCGACCTTTCAGCGGCTCAAAATCTTTCTCCAATGCTTAGTAACAAACGACTATCAGGAAAGGTTCAGTTAGAACAAAATCTCATTGGACAGTATTCCTCCAAAGATACCTTTTTAGAGCAAAACCTAAGGTCTACTGGAACAATCACCTTTCTCGCTGATGAGTTAATCATCCCTCAAAACAGTTCGGCGCAAACAGGTGGGCTAGCAGGATCGACAGACCCTCAACAGAAGAAACGCGAGCCATTATTTGAACTCCCTGAGGGGAAATTTATAGACCAGATGTCTCAAGCCTTAAATATCGAAATTAAAAAAATGAACTTCGGATCTATGCAAGTCAAAAATCTTAAGACTAAATCGACATTCAAAAACCGAGTGGCGATGACGAGCGGATCTGTGTCTGAAGTCTTCGAAGGCCAACTTGTATTAAACGGGTTTCAAATAGACATGAAAGGAAAATTCCCTCAAAGCCAAGGGGCGATTAAGCTCACGCAGCTAAATATAGAAAAGGCCTTACATTGGTGGAACCCAGAGTGGTCAAAATACTTTGCCGGGAGCGCCACTGGCGAAATTCAGTGGAAATCGAGCCTGGAGACTCCTGTGAATGTGGATTCGGTGGTAGCCCGAGGATCAATGACAATTGAAAATGGACACTTTAGAACGCTGCCATTTGAAACAATGATCGATGAAAAACTGGCACAACTTCCTGGGGTAGGCGAGAAAGCACGCCTACGAACGGGAGGGGCACGACTGAAACTGCTCGCGCCTTTTACGGTGAAAGAAGGCGCTATTCATTTAGCCTCCTTCAGAGCTATAAGCCCCGAAAAAAATGAATTGCTCTTAAACGGAAAGATGGGGTTCAACAAATCTCTCGATCTTGAGGGAACAGCCTATCTCGTCGATGCGCCTATAAAAGGAAGCGTTCGAGAGGCCAACTCCGACCCTCAAGGTCGCCTAGAGGTTCCTATTCGAATCACTGGCAGAGTCGACAAGCCTGACTTCGACGTTCAGCAGACTATTCTCACACAGTGGACGAAGCGAACTTTAGCTTTCGAAGCCAATAAAGTGAAGAATGTGGTAAACGACAATATAGAGCAGGGTAAACAAGAAATTCGAAATCGCGCCGGAGAAGAGCTCATCAAACAACGCAACAAAGTACTCGAGGACTTACTCAAGCAGTAAAAGTATACATTCTTAATGCCTGTAAGCATTGCGCCATTTTCTTGAGATGATTATGATCGCTCTCCCGCCTCCAGTAGGTCTTTTTGAGCAAACTCTTCGGGCAAATAACTTTATAGTCTCTGTTTATGACGGTAAAAGAACCTATGCAGAAAATAGTAAAAAATCATAAAGATGTGCAAAAAAGTCAAAACCGCTTAGAGCCTTTTGATTCTTTTGTTTATGTTTATCCTAGCCCGCTCATCGAGGGTGTCTTTGTTAAACGCTACAAAAGATTTTTCGCCGACATTGAAATTGACGGAAAAGTCGAAGTCGCAGTCGTGCCCAACACCGGAAGCTTAAAGACCTGCCTAGAGCCAGGCGCTCCGTGCCGAGTTAGCCGCAGCAATGATCCAAAAAGAAAATTTTCTCTCACGCTAGAGCAAATGAGAGCGGCTCATTCATGGGTTGGTGTGAACACACATTTACCCAACAGAATGGTAGCCTGTCTTTTAGAGAACGAAAGTTTTGCCGAGTGGATGAGCTTCAGAAGCTTTTACCCCGAGGTAAAAATCTCGGCTCAAAGCCGCATAGACTTTGTTCTTACAAAGCAACCATCAGAAAAGAAGCGTATCACGATAAATGATCTAGAAGTTAATCCGCACAATTTTCGTTTGATTGAAGTTAAGAACGTAACAATGGGCGAGAAGGGCTGTGCCTACTTTCCGGACTCTGTAACTGAACGTGGGCAAAAGCATTTAAAAGAATTAATGCAGTGGAAAGCTCTCGGCGCTGAATGCGAAATGATTTATTTAATTCAGAGGGATGACTGCAGCAACTTTGAACCCGCCAGCCTCATAGATCCGGTCTACACAGAATTATTTCACCAAGCAAAAAAGGTGGGGGTTAAAATAACCCCACTCTTCGCCAAAATTGATAGCGTAGGAATTTCTCTAAAAACAAACGGTGAGAGCGCCTCATAAAGACGCTCAGTAACTCGAGGCGCTTATTTCTTTTCGAGATGGCGGTCAATGATAGTAACAAAATGTGAAGTTGGGTAAGCACCCTTAACAGAGACACCGTTGACCAAAAATCCTGGTGTACCAAAAATCTCAAACTTGTTAGCCTCAGCCATATCCGCTTCGATGTTTTTCTTCACTGAATCCGCTTTCAGATCTTTTTTGAGCTTAGCAAGATCAGCACCGACTTTTTTAGCCGTCTCTTCCATATAGGACTTGCTCAGCTTCGACTGATTCTCGAAAAGAAGGTCGTGAAATTTGTAGGCCTTTTCAACGCTTTGAAGTGCTATAGCCTCAAAATACTCCGCAGCAGGTTGAGCCAATGGGTGATTTGGAAGCGGTAGATGCTTGTAGATAAATCGAACCTTGCCTTTGTACTTCTCTTTTAATTCATTGATCGTGGCGTAACCGCGACTGCAGAACGGACACTGGAAGTCAGAGTATTCCACAATAGTTATCGGCGCATCAGCTGGGCCCCATGCGGCTCGCCCCTCAAGTGCCGGTTGTTTGGGGTTATTAAACTCTTCTTCAGCAGCTTTCTTAGAATCCTCTTCCTGACGTTCTGCCTGCTTCTTTTGAGCTTCTCTTGCGGCATTGTTGAGTGCATCTAATATCTCTACAGGATTCTTTTCAAATGCATTGGTAAGAATCTCGGGGTTCTCTTCTAATACTTTCTTGAGTTGATCTTTCGATGGGCTACACGCAACCAAAGCGAGTGGTAACAAAAACGCGATAAACTTCTTCATTTTATATCTCCTAATTTGTTCAACCAAAATATTGTGACACAAAAGTAAAAAGGTGCCACCTAACTTTTTGCGACAGGGTGCATCTGCAAGACCACTAGGTTTCTTGAAGCAGCTCGGCTTCGACCTCGAAACCCGGCAAGAAACAACGAACTGGTGGAGCGGAATCTTTCTCTCTTAGCTGGGAGCTAAGTATTCTTGCTAAAAACACAGTGCCGCCAAATGTATCCAGCGCACCATCTTGGACAGTCCCAATCTTTTTTCCCTTTTCAAAGCAGACTTCTGATTCGTAAGATTTAAACACGACTTCCATCGAGGTCCAAAGTGGAACCCAGACGTTCGGGCGCCTTCCATAGCTGCGAACTTTTTCAATAACTTCTTGGCCTGGATAACAGCCCTTGCTTTCATGACAGAGAGATTCGAAGGCGGAAACCTCTGGCGCCATAAACTCTTTATAGTTGGACTCGGGATCTGGAATTCCGCAACTCAAGTAGAAAGCACGAGCTTCTTCAGGATTTGCGAACTTGAATTGCTCTGTCGAAAGAGTCGACTCATAAGAGGCGCCACCAAGCTGCCAAGATGACTTCCAATTGCCAAAAGCAAACTTACAATCAAACAGCATCTCAATTGGTGGTTTTTCCCGCTGATACCGAAATTCAAAAACAGATCCCTTGCTTGCTTCTGCCCGCCAGCTCACCTTCTCACTAAAGTGGTATTGGTCTAAAGTAGCCAGCACCTTCGACTCGAAAGAAGGCGGTACGATAAGATCAAACCCAGAATCCATCTGGCGCACTAAAAACCAAGCGACTAAACTTCCGTTGGCGCGTAGAAAAGCCGTCGGAATCAGCTCACTGTCTTCGCGCCTGCGATCAATCGGAAATTTTTGTGTTGAAATTCTATTGAGGTAATCCGCCGAATCTGGCCCGACAAGCTTAATAGTTGGCCAGTGGCTTCGATCAAGGGCAAGTGTTTCAAACTGTTTAAATACTTGCCCCCGCAAATTGATCACCTCTTAATTTCGCGCCTAGGAATGTAGAAGCTGCGCCCATCTGCAATGCTTCTTTTAAACAAAAGATATGCGCCATGACTCCATCCGAGCGGACGTACTGCCACAGTATCCTGCTCGCCTATCAGCCCTGCAGGAGTGGCAATATTAGCGATGAATTGTAAATGCGCGCGATAGTCTTCTTTTCGTTCAATAGCGGCGATTCCTCGCTCCGCACTGAGCAGCGGCCATGCGCCACCAATGTGGTTCTCTCCGTAAGCATCAAAATTGTATCTGTAATATCCGACACCATACCGAGTTGATTTAGAAACATGTCGATCATACAGATTAAGGGTATTCGTGAAGTCCGGATCGAAAGGACTCACTAATCCTGCCATAATCCACTCTAAAAAACCTCCGTCAAGCACTCGGTCTTCGCGATAGTAAGCCGTCTCTCCTGGTCTTTTGTTATGAATAAAAATCATGTGGTGATCACGCGGATTCCACCCATTGCTATCACCAACCTCCATGCGCGCGAAGTAGTTGTCTCCGTAATAGCCATTCTTAATAAGCGCCCAATCTTTGAGTTTTGTCGTCCATTCAGTGGCGCGATTTAAATAAGCGTCGCTCGCGGTAGGATCGGTCGTAAGCCCCGGCTGAGCTTCAAGCCATGCGGCAGCTTTTAATCCCTCAACAGCGGCCGCCAAGGAATTCGGGCTCAGTCCCCGATTCTCTTCCCAGCGCTCTTGATCTGTATTTGGCCCAGCAACTAGAATAAATTCTGCTGCGCGAATCACCATATCTCTGTAATCGGAGTACCTAATGGCCCCCAACTCAACCAATCTCGAGACGAGAACTATAGGGAAACCAACTTGATCGAGCTGAAAGGCTTGCCATGAAGGGTTACCGTCCACCCACATATTCTGCGCCCACGCGCCGTTTCTGTGTCCCCTTAGCTGAACTCTTTTAAACCATTGCGCTACATTTACTGCGGTTCTTAGGTCTCCGACGGAAATAAATGACAAAGCTTTGTGATACAAGTCCCTCGGCCAAACTCGTGTGTATCCACCATTTGAATCCCCGATGTGGCGCCTGGAGCTCTCGTAATCTTGCTCGGTCATTCCCAATTCCCAAGGAATCCCCGGCTTTGCGGGCGCCGCAATTAAAGCTCCAGGATTTCGCTTATCTTCGCTGGCCTTTAATACCAGTATGCTCGATTCAGCCAAAGAGTCCGATCTGTCGTAAACCAAACCGCTCAAATAACGAGACCACTCGTTAATCTGAGGCTTTACAATTTGGGCGTAACTTTCTTTAAATATAGACGCCACCTGAGACTCAAGCTGAGAACGCCAATTCGCATCTTCCGTAAATGCGATCACCACTCTCGCCTCAATTGACTTGCCATTCTGTTCTGCGCTGAGTGCTCCTTCTACGTTTCCAAATTCAGCACGGTCCCAAGGGGTCGGCCATTGACCTGAGCGAATAATTTGATCGGGGGCGTTGACTCCCTCAAAACCGACACCCGCTGAGGAGCTGGGTAGACTCCATGCAACTATATGTTTAGAAAACGGTTTAAAAGTATTCGGCTCGTCGCCACGCACATCTCCCTGAAAATTAAGTAGCGCCTTGCCAAAAAGAGCGTCGACTACTTGCACTGTGTCGCCCCCGGGCGTGCTTTCTGCTGCTGGGTTGTGAACGAGATAGACGGTCCGCTCACCTGCGCTATGAAAATCTATTCTGTAATCGACGATGACAGCGGAGTACTCAGTATGGGCAGTGTAAGTCTTGTAAATTTTTACACCGGGGCCTGCGCCAATCATCGTGTAAACCAAAGAGGCAGGTTCACGCACGGTTGTGTATTTGAAGTCGAATCTTTCATCGATCAATCGATTCCCGTCTTTGATCATCAAAAAAGTGTTGCGAGTCTGAGCCCTATCTATTCGCGGGTAGTACACCTCTGAAAGTGCCCCTTCCGACACCGTAAACCAAACTGGCGTAGAATAGGTTGTGCCAAATGCGTCTTTGTCAGGCCGATTCCAGTCCCCTATTTTACCTGGAGCACCGGGCGCGAAATTTGAGGGCTGATTGTTAAGCTTTTTTTGGATACTTGGCGGTAAATTGTAGGAGTATTCCAGAGTCTGTCCAAATGCGTTTACAACTGAAAAAATGACTCCAACGCATGCCAACAGACTTAAAAGTGACTTGCTCATAACACCCCCTTGTTTCCCACTTTGCAATTTTCCAAAACAGATAAGCTGCCAGAAGCAAGTGCCCATCTCTTCAACCAACAAAGAATAAAAGCTCAAATTCTCTGTTTACGCAAATCTATATTGCACTGCTCTCGTTTAAGACTGATATTAATAATATGAACAGAGTTTGTTATTTACTCAGTGCAGTAGCGGTTACCTTTACTATCTCATTCCATCCAGACAATTCCTATTCGAATTCAACCGAGTGGACATATCGCAACCTAGCCCTTAAAGATTATACGCATATCAAAATGATGACTGATAAATTGGTTCGCAGTGACAACGCTACAGATAAAGATCGTATTGAAGCTCTCACGGTTTTGTTGTCTCGAAAAGACAATGACGGAACAAGAGGAAAATTATTTTTGCCCATTTTTTCTGACCTCGAGTCACCTAGCGAAAGTCTTAAATTATTGCTAGAAGCTGCTATAGAGAAGTCCGCGGATAAGACCCTCACCAATGAGCTTCGAGCAACCCAGTTTGTCATTATTGGAAATCTCATGGATGAGCTCATTAAGAACGCACCCAAAGAATCCCAGTTCCTTTTTGAAATTATTCGTGACAAGAGTCTCAAAGCGGATGGTCGGGTCGCGGGTTACATGGAGTTAAATGGTCTAAAAAAAGACACCCAGCCCAGTCAGAGAGCCCGCAAGCTTCTGGCTCCGCCAGAAGCTGCTGACTAGACTTTTTTGTTAGTACTTCACTGAACAGCCGTAGGGAGAGGTCGCCGTAAGAGTTACCGGTTTACCGCCCTTAAGAGAATCTAGCGCTTTTGAAACATAGTTTTCTGCTTTGGCAATATCTTCTTTGTCTGCACTCTTAATGCTGTCAATCGCTCCCATGTAAGCCAGATTTCCAGCTTTATCTATTACAAACATGTGGGGAGTTGTTTTGGCTCCATAGATTCTTCCTACCTTACCGTTCGAATCTACTAGAACGGCGGTCGGAGCAGCCCCTTTTTCTGTGGTGAGTTTGTTGGCCTCCTCTGATTTGTAAAATCCTTCCTTTCCCGGCGCAGAGCTATTTACCGAGAGCCACACAACTCCGTCTGCTGTGTATTTCTTCTGAAGAGTCTGCATGTTATTAGATTCGTAATGTTTTTTCACAAAGGGGCAATCGTGAGATAGCCACTCTAACACGACGGTTTTGCCTTTATAATCTGACAAGCTATGCTCTTTTCCGTTGGTATCAGTCAGAGTAAAACCGGGGGCCAAAGATCCTACCTTTAGAGACCCCACATCGGCGCTTTTTTTGGGGGCCGCTGCTAACTGAATAAATGAAGCCAAGGTCATAAGTCCGACAAGTAAGCTGATTCTTTTTCGCATTTCTTCCTCCTCCTGAAAGTTAATTTTTCTGTGGCTAGGTGGCTGCAATGCCATCTTCACGGCACTCTTATCTATATAGAAATCCGCACAGTGCCATCGCGCCTTTCTACCCAGAAGACCAGATCAGAGCGTAAACTCTTTTTGCAAAAGAAAAAGCATTTTTATTTTTTCTTAGCTGCCTCGAGGGCCTCTAAAACTATTGAGGGTGTAAGTATTGAAGGCAAAATCAGGGGCTCAACTAGGCCCGGACCATAAACAAGGTTGAGAGGCACTCCGCTTCTGCCGAAGCGGGTGAGAAATTCAGTTATTTCTGGGTTTGCGTTTGTCCAATCGCCTACAATCAACTTTACATTATTGTTTTTAAAATATTCGATGACCTCGTCTGAAGTAAAAACGGTTCTCTTGTTGACCTGACAAGTGATGCACCACGCGGCGGTGAAATCGACAAAAATCAATTGGCTTTCATTTGCCAACTTTTCGGTTTCGTCAGGAGAAAACTTGATCGCGCTTAAAGAGCCATAACTTGACGTGAAAGACCCCGACGCCGAACCAGACACCGAGTTAGAGCTAGAAACTTGAGAAACCTTTTTCAATTCTACAAAGCCGTAATAAAGAGAGAGAATCACCGCGATCCAGCCTGCCCACTTGAGCCACTTAAGCTTTTTCGACTCTTGCGTCTTGGCTATCAACCAAAGTGAAAACCAAATAGATAAAGAAACCAGCATCCATACAGAAATTGCAGAAAAACCAGCTTGAAGATTCAAAATCCAAAGAAGCCAGACAACAGTTGCAAATAAAGGGAAGGCCAAAAATTGTTTGAAAGTTTCCATCCAGCTTCCGGGCTTAGGAAGCCATCCCAGTAATTGCGGACGAAGCGCCAATATCAAAAACGGAAGTGCCATACCCAATCCTAGCCCCATAAAAATAAGAAGCGCAAAAAAGGGCGGGGAAGCTAAAGCGGTACCGAGCGCCGTTCCCATAAAAGGAGCCGTGCACGGCGTGGCAACTAATACAGCTAAGACACCAGAACCAATTGCACCCCATCGAGAATGACTAGAGGAAAATCGAGAAGTCAGTCGGGCGACAGAATCACCCATGCTAAGAGAGCCTATGAAGATGAGTCCCATAAGTGCAAACAGCAACGCCAAAGCTGCCACAAAAAGAGGCGACTGCAGCTGGAAACCCCATCCCACCGACTCCCCCAAAAGCCTGAGCACGAGAAGCGCAAAACCCATCACAAAAAATGAGCTAACAACACCGATGGAAAAGTAAAGTCCTTCAGAGCGCAGCTGATTTGCTTCTTTATCATTCTTTTTAAGCGCTTGAAATACGCCAAAAACTTTTATGGCCAGGATCGGAAACACACAGGGCATGAGGTTTAAGATCAGTCCGCCCAGCAGAGCAAAAATAATCGAGGTAAATATCTCAAGCCAACTGACTGTGCCGTCTGAAAAGTAGAATAAACGCTGAAATGACAATGCATCACGAAAAGTATTTTCGAGCTTCAAAGTAATTTCGCTTGTTCTATCAGAGGGATCAAGTGGGTGGCTATCCGCCCAAATTGTTGTCACACCTTTTGCGGCATGCACCTTCACTATGCCTTTAAGTCTCGCCGGCGCTTCTAACAAGAGCGGTGATTTTTTGAGCTCCAACAAGAATCCCGAAGGCAGTGACTTCCAAACGACAGGAGCCGCCGCTTCGATCTGCCCTTCCCTGTCTGCGAAAAAATCTACATTTTTAATTTTTTCAAAACGCCTATCCGTATTGACAAAAACCTTGAGCATGTCACCTTCAGTTCCCTGAATATCAATGGGCCATGTGGGGCGCAAAATCGGCAGAAGCGAAAGGTATCGTGATATCAGTTGAACGGATTTGGAGTCTTCGGCTCCGAAAACATCTCCTAAAGAAATTTCCCAAGAACCTTTTTCCGGTAGGCACGTTGATTCGCACACTAGCCAGTCAGCATCAATTTTTATTGTTTTACCGTTTGCCACCGCTCTTGAAGGCAAATGAGCCTTCCAAAGGTAGAGAGTTTCTCCTGAGTATCCAAAATTGACTAGTGGTCCGTAATCAATGCGCTCCGGAATTGCGTAGAGCAACTCGTCTACTCTCCACTTTGATGGAACTCTCATTTTGATTTTTGGTGCTAAACCCGAGTCTCCAGGATTCATCCAGTAGACATGCCACCCTCGAACCATTTCAATTCTCAATGCAAACCATATTGCCTGATGTGATAGGTCTGAGCCCGCCGGAGATTTTGCGGCATCAAGTGCTCGAGCATCCACTGCCAAAATTTGCGCCGATGTTCGCTCGGTAGTTACTTTAACTGATTGAACGGCATCCAATGGAGGTGCCACAAAGAAACTTAAAAAAAATGCGAAGCGAAATAAAACCATAGAAGTAACGCTCCTTGACAAAACGACCCTCGCTCATGATAACACAGACACGTTCATTTCATACCCCAACACTTTGAAATGCCAGAGGAATTCATGTCCAAAGAAAAGATAGATTATTCCATCTTAGATTCAGTTGCTCGTCGTGCCCATTATTACGCCATGCAAATGATTCATATTGCAAACCATCGAGAAGACAAGCAACTCGGCGATCCAAAAGTCGGGGGACACCCTGCCGCCTCCGCAAGCGCTCTGCATATTTTGGGCGCGCTTCACCTCGTCGTGAAGTCGGGCTTCGATCATGTTGCCATAAAACCGCACGCATCGCCGGTAGATCATTCCTACAACTATCTACTTCGCCTCTTGCTCGACAAGAGTCTTCAGCCGCTTACTCAAAGCGAAATGGAAACCGCCATGCACGGGCTCAGAAAATACTCTCACGATGGGGAACCCGTATTTCAGAGCTACCACTCTGCTTATGACAGTGATCATCACAATTTTCTTCCGTCTGGGACTGTTGGGATTCCTCCGGTGAATGCAGGCTATCTTGCACTTGCTTACCGGTATGCTGCAAAACACGGATACGAAACTCCGAAAAATGCCCACTTTTGGGCTCTCATTGGAGATTCGGAGTTTCGAGAAGGTTCACTTTATGAAGCGATGCCAGACTTCGGAGAGCGAGAGCTTGGCAATGTTACCTGGATCGTCGATTACAATCGCCAGAGCTTAGATGGTCAGCGAATCACTAACAAAGAAGCTATGCACGGAAACGATGATTTTCGATTGCAAAGAACCGCCGAGGCCAATGGTTGGGAAGTCCTACAAATTCGCCACGGATCTTTAAGAAAGGCACTCTTTAAACAAGCAAACGGCGAAGACTTTAAAAAGTTTTTAGAAGAAACCGTTGAAGACTATGAGCTTCAAGCACTTCTGCTAATATCCGACGCGGAAAAACTTAAGAAGGCCCTTCTTGAAATAGACGCTCGCCTCAAGACTTTTTTATCAAAAGTGAAGTCAGCGGACCTATGGGCAGCGCTGCGCGACTTAGGGGGTCACGATTTTGCCGAGATCATTGCTACCTTAGAAAAGAGCAAGGAAAACACCCGCCGTCCTACATTGGTCATCGCCCATACTCTCAAAGGATGGGGGCTGAGTTCCGCCGCCGTCTCTGGCAATCACTCCTCTTTACCAGAGCAGGAAGAAATCGATTCCTTGCGACAGGCTCAGAAAATCTCCGCCAACAGCCTTTTCGCCAGATTTGCAGATGCGTCCGCCGAAACGAAGTTTCTTGAACGAAGACATAAGCAATTGTTAGGCGATATTAAAGAACAGGCGCAAATCAAGCAGCGCAATCAGCAAGTTCTATTGGAGTCTATTAATAAAACGGGCGAAATTCCTGATTCGTTCAAAATCAATGTAAAGCTAATGAGTTATCCGCACACTCAGTGGATGCTCGGGCAAGCGACAGCGAAACTTACAAGAATTGGGAACACGCCGACAAGCGACGGCAAACTGGCTAAAGGGCAAAAAGCGCTCACAGAAGAAGAGCTTAAATGGAGAGTCGCTTCGGAACTCTTCGTTTCTATGGCGCCCGATGTGGGCACTTCTACAAACCTCAATCCCGCAATGGATGGAAAAGTCTTCAGTGCGACAGATACCGCAGACTATGAAGGTGAGTTTGAAGTGAGAGATCGCAAATCTCCCAATCTTATCCCTAGCGAGGAAAAGAGCGATCGATTTTTAAGATTCGACATTTCGGAATGCAATGTCATGTCTTGTGTCGGAAGTTTTGGAAAGATGCGAGATATTCTTGGTATATCCATAATCCCTCTTATGACCGTCTATGATTTCTTTGTGAAAAGAGCCCTTGATCAGTTTTTCTACAACCTCTACTGGAAGTCGAGCTTTCTCCTAGTTGGTACGCCCTCTGGAGTTACGCTTTCCCCAGAAGGGGCCCAACATGGCTGGAAGTCTGACATTCAGATCCCAAATCAAATCACGTGGGAACCCTATTTCTGCCAAGAGCTTGACTGGATTCTTGCCGATGCAATTCGCCGGCATATCCAAAACGACAACGAAGGAAGGAACGGAGTCTTTATCCGCGGAGTCACTCGCGGCGCCGATCAAAGCGAGCTCATGAAGCGCCTCAAGAGACAGGTTCGATTTAAAGGGGAGCCCGGTGGCGCGCTCCATCTGTCAGAATTTCCACTTGAGGGAGCTACCGACGAAGCTCAGGTCGATCCACTTGGGGAAGAGCAAATCTATGAGCAGTTAAAGTCTGATGTCTTAGCCGGCGCTTACTACCTTATCGATTATCAGGGTTACGCCGGATACTCGCCTGGTGATAATGTCGTTAATATTATTTCAATGGGAGCTCCGACAGCGGAGGCTATTCAAGCTTCGGATGAACTTTTAAAAAGCGGCATTTATGCCAATGTAATTGTTGTTACCAGTTCAGATCTTGCCGTCGGAATTCAAGCTCACGAATCCGATTACGAACTATTGAAGGGTCGACTGGGCCTATCGGACAAACTATATCTTACAGCCCCCGACGAGCTCAACTCCCGCGCAGGAATTGTTACCTTAGCGGGGCGACGAATACCGCTTGTCAGTGTTCATGATGGTGAAGCTGGCCTTCTTGATAACGCCGGATCAATCATTGGTGTAAAACAAATTTCACTTGCTGTGCGAAAACACTCGAAGTGCGGCAGGCCGACGGATGTCTATAGTTATCACGACATTGATTGCCCTGCTATCGTGGCTGCCGTTCATAATGTCTTAAGAGACACTGCACTTGAGAATGTCGAGATCAATGAAGGCCTACTTCAAGAAATCCGCAATTCCAACGGCCATACTCGCTTAGCTTTCGAGCCCCGAACTGAGCACTAGTTATTATGTCGAATTACAAAGTACAGACTTATCTAGCTTCCGAAAAGAAATTTGATGAGTCTGTGCTCATCGTACCATTTTTCGGCGCGGAATTGAGTCAGCTTCGAAGGCACATTCAGTTTTTGAATGAGCTTGGCTTCGATGTTTACGCCATTCAGTTTAGTGAGCCGAGACCAAGACATTGGTTCACATGGAATGGTGGGTTTAAGCTTGGCCTTAAACACAGATGGGCCAGAGAAATATCTCTCGCCCTTAACCGCTTACCCGGAAAGAAAATCATATATGGGTTCTCCAATCCCGCCTCGTCGGCGATTGAAGCTGTCTCCATCCGCCGCGCACGCGATGTCGTTGGGGCCGTCTGCGACAGTGGCCCTTTTATGTCGCTTTGGAAGTGCAATTGGAGATACCTAACTGAAAGCTATGGAGTAACCAGTCCCACTGCAAAGTTTCCTCTCGCGGTTGCCACTTTGTTTCTTTGGGGAGCTGATCATGAGACTTCGCTGAGCAAAGATTTTGAAAAGCTTCCAGGCGGATTTCCAATCCTCTCGATTCGCGGTTGGCGAGATAAAATTGTACCTGTCTCTGCTATTGAAGAGGCTTTCAACCATGCTCCTCAGGTCGACCTGACGATTCTCTCGCTGCCGGATGCTGACCATTTAGACGGACTCAAAAAGTTTCCTGAACTGTATGAGAGCAAGGTTGCTGAGTTTATGTGTCAAATCGCTCAAAAAACCCAATGACATTCCCAGCATTTTTAGTTCAATCCCCCATTTACCAGAGCCCTAAGCCTCGGAAATTTTTGCCTTTTTTTGCCGAAAAGCTAGCTTTTGGCCAAGAGAAAGTAGGAATTTCGCCTTACCAATGTTCTTTTTTTCAATCCTCTTTTTAAATGAGGTGGGTTAGTCATATTATTAGTATTAAGACGGGGTAAGTACATCAGGTGGGGGCCTTTTTGAAACTAAAACTAACCAACACTTCCGCAACATTTTTGATAGCCATCAGCTTGTTCGTAGGTGCAAGGGGGCTGTCTGACAGTCTCAACAAGAGCTCCACAATGCTAAGCCTTGGTGACTCTATAACAGCAGGTACAATTGCGGGCTGGGTCGGGCCACAACAAATTGTTTCAAGAATCATTGGTTCGGATGTGCTCTTTCCAAACCCGGGGGCCAATTACTTCTTCAATTTTCAAAGCACTTTTTCATGGGCAACGGGGCAAGACATTGCCTCACATTACGTGCGACTTGAAAATGCATTGAAGAGGCAAAGTTCCTTGTCACATCTATATGCCATCAATGCGGCCGTGCAGGGTCAGGAGTTCTCTCACTTACCGGGGCAGGCGAGATTCGCTGTAGACCGAATCTTAGAATACAATATTGGCTCAATCCCCTATATGACACTTCTGATCGGGAACAATGACATTTGTTATTACGGAGAGGCTTCTGAGTGGCTTCATGCAAGGCTAAAAAAATATCTCAATGAAGCTTTCGACACACTCAATCGGGTGCAACTTGAGGGAAAAACGCGAGTCCTCGTATCAGGGCTTCCTCCAATATGGAAGCTTGGCTCAAAGAAGATTCGCGAAGCGAGAAGCGTCTTAGCTGTTAGATGCGAGTGGATAAGAGATCGCATTTTGGGAGTGTGCAAGAGATCCTTGCGATGGGACACGCCAGAGCAAGAAGCTTGGGCTAAGCGGCAAGTCATTACTTTGAACCACTGGCTGAGTGATTGGGTTAAGCAAGCAAATCATCGCTACCCCAATTTTGAATTTTATTTTAGCGACTCGCTTCTTCATGAAGAGATTCGGCCCAACATGCTTTCATCGGATTGTTTTCATCCTAACTCTGAAGGTCAAAAAAACTTTGCGGAAAGACTTTGGAATGCTCAACCGTGGTTTCGCTAACGGTAGGGCTTTTCGCCCCAAGCCTTCTTTGACGATAGAACCCTTCGCTTTGAGTTTTCACTGAGGGCAAAACCTTCTGGCTAAAGTTGCAGCTTGGAACAGATTAAATTAAATCAGTTCCAAACGGGAGAAAACGAACCGACTGCGTCCATAGAACCACAGCTGGATTCAGAAGCTTGAGTTGCTTGGCGTGGAAAGACTTGAAACGGTTCACTGTAGAGTGTCTTTTCCCAGGGGAACAAGGGGTTTACTACATGGCTACTTCGAAAGGATTTTAGTTCATCTAGGCTCATACCGTAGACGCCTTTCATCGTAGGGATCATTGCCCAGGATAAACCGCTCTCAGGATGAAAGTTACATCCGGTAAACTCCATTAGAAGATTCATATAGCCCTGAATCAAAGCGTCGTAGAATCTCTGCCTTTTTAGGTCATCTGAATCATCAAGAGTTGAAAGCGCCATATTCGTTTGATTTTGCGCCACGAGATAGTTGCTCATTGTTTTGTGAAATCGATCAAGAATAACGCAGGCACCTTCACTGATCGGTCGGCCTAAGTCTCCCTCGATATAACACTTAGTTGTGTCGCCGCTATTGGGATATGTAATTCGATCAGCACTAATTAAATCTTTCATCCAACTTTCTGTCGATGCGACATCGATAAGCCCCGCATGCAGCCAATAAACCATACAGCGAGTTAAGCGAGAAAGCTCTACATTCGTACTGCCTCCAGAGCTCCCCGAACTGAGTGTTATTTCACCCGCCGTCGAAGCGTTCGCTTGTGATGGGTCGCAAGGACTGCCTCCCACACCGCCGCTGATCTGAAAGAGACGATATAAAAAGGTTCCCGTGTTTTTGAAACCTGGCAAGCCCCCGCTTGAACTGTAAAGCACAACACCGCGACCGCTTTCAATACTCTCGGTAAGACCGAGAAAATTTCTCATATAGATTCTCAGTCCAAAAGCCTCACCGCTTTGACTTGTTTTGCGAGATTCAGGTGAAGTTAGATTGTTGACGTCAACCGGCCTGACCGCTGCCGCAGTCCTGCCCATAGCGAGAGTTTCGTGTAACTGCGATAAGAACTTTTGTGCCACTGGCACACTCCAGCCCCCACCTTGATCGTAATCGACAAATCGAAGGTCAAGCCGCTTCGCTTTCGCGCTTCGAAACTCTGTACCCTTATAGTCTTTTTGCGAAAGAAATATTTCGTAAGTGCGAGAATTGCTTTCGATGCCGTCGGCCGTCTTTCGCCAAAAATTGTAGCCTCCCCTAGAAGGAATTGTGCGAACCCCTGTGCTTGCTGAAAAGTAACCATTGTAACTGGCGTTCGGAGGCTGAGTTGATCCTGCCGGCAATGGCTGACAAGGAACATTTTCTATGAGCGCAAAATCAATGCTTTGGTTTGCTGAATGAACTGGGTCTTCACGAATGAGCACATTGACTTTATTTGGCGATAAACCATTCGGGTCTCGATGGCAAAAGCCCGTAATGGAACTTCTTTTGACCCCGTTTTCTTGAAACTTGAATTCAAAACGGTCACCAATAATTTTTTCAACCCGAATAAAATCATAAGACCAATAGTCACCTAAAACATTTGTTTGGCCCGCCCGGGTGTCCAAGTAAGGCGATGGGGGAATAGCTTGCGTCAAAACGCTCATTTCGTCCCGAGAGCCGGGCCCCCGAAACGGATTGTCTAGATCATCTAGCCCTAAAAGTGCCACTTCGAATTTAGCTTGGCCGTTACCCGACAAATTGAGTTTGTGAAATTCTGTTATGACGATCTCAAATCGTCCTCGTTCGCATCCTTTAACACCCATTTCGGAACCACTTTTAACAACTCTTCCATCCGAATCTAAGAATCCCCAGTCGAGCCGAGTCCTTTTGAACCCACCGTCGTCGCAGTTTCCTCTAAATGCGACCTCACTATCGGTAATAGAAACGATGCGAGAGGGCGAGGTTTGATTAGCGTCCGTCTCTACTTGAATGGAAAGCTTATTTGGGTCGCCTGTACCATTGGAACAGTCCTGCCCAGTACAAAATGAACCTACTCCTACGGCAGCCCAAGGACTGTTACCGCCCACTTCTGCACAATTCTGATATATAAGGGCTGATGAAAACAATCCTATTAAGAAAATTGCCAGTCTCACCATATTTAAAAAGTCCCCCGAATAGCACGTCAGTCAAATCGATTATATGCGACTTGAGAGTGTCGAACTGGTGTCTACCTACTAAGTATCGGATTGATCCGTCCCAAAATTGAGCCCGACTTTGGGTTGGCACTGCATTTGCTCTATATATTTGTAACCCCCCTGAGCGGCTTGGTCTCCCCCCCTTTGCCAAGCCGCTTTTTTTTTGCCAAAATCACCCCTCAGACAGCTAAAATTCTAATAGTTTTGAAGATTTAGCGTTTTCACAACTATGGCTAGTCTACTGATAGGGGAAAAATCTCGTGAGGCTCTTCGGTTCCAAACACAGACTTCAATTAGAAATTATTTCAAAAACGTTACGAAAAATGTCGCTGCTGGCTGCCGCATCGACACTCCTTTGTGCCTGTTGGGATGCGGAACAAAGGCCAGAGGGATTTGTTCGGTTATCTCTATCACAAAGCTTAAGAAGTTTAGATCCGATTGATGCGACCGACTACTCCAGCCAACTTGTGCTGTCCCAGATTTACGAAACCTTAATTAGTTACGAAAACACTCAGGCTTCCTCAGATCGCAGAAAACTTAAGCCCCAACTGCTTGAAAAAATGCCGACCTATTCGGACCGGGGCAAAAAGGTACATCTTTCGCTCAGGAAAAATGTCTTTTTTCATGATCACGCCGCATTTAAAAAGTCTAACGGTAGAGGTCGCAAGCTAGTTGCCGGCGATATAGTTTATTCTTGGAAGCGATTGTGGTTGTCCTCTCAGTCGAGCTCTGATAGTCGCGCGTTCTTTAGTAAAATAGTTGGCCTCTCTAAATGGAGAGAGGGCGTGAAAAGTGGAAGTATAAGATTCGATGACGACATTGAAGGTCTCATTGCTACAGATGAACAAAATCTCGAATTAGAATTCAGCGAACCCTTTAGACAGTTCGAGTTGTTACTTACGCAAGTGATGACCGCTCCAGTCCCCTTTGAAGCTTTGGCAGAAAGCCCAAAAGCGCTCAACTTAACGAGTGTAGGGACTGGGCCTTACAAACTGAAATCAGCAGATTTGGAAAGTCAGATTTTGTTAGAAAAGAACGAGAGCTATTGGGGATCTGTCGAAAACAATGGTGTGGAGTTTTACAAGATGTCTGACTCACAACCTAGATGGCTGAATTTTATGAAGGGAGAACTTGACTGGATCACTGTCGATGAAGAAACCTCCATGACCGCCTACGAAGGAGGCCAACTCCAACCCGCAGTCAAAGAGATGGGTATCTCAGAAGTGACTGTCAATTCCCCCGATATCGTCTACCTTGCATTTAACATGGAAGATGCAGTTGTTGGTCGCAGTCGCGCCCTTCGGCAAGCCATCTCTATGAGTATAGACAGAAATGCCATCCTGAGCTCGGTATATATGAACTTGGGATCTGAGGCCCACGGGCCCATACCTATAGGCGTCGAGGGGTTCCGTTCGGATTTTAAGAATCCTTATTCGACCCGCGATTTAGAAAAAGCAAAGGAACTCCTTGCTAAGGCGGGCTACAACGACGAGCACCCGGTAC
Source organism: Bdellovibrionales bacterium CG10_big_fil_rev_8_21_14_0_10_45_34 (assembly GCA_002778785.1). Lineage (GTDB taxonomy): Bacteria > Bdellovibrionota > Bdellovibrionia > Bdellovibrionales > 1-14-0-10-45-34 > 1-14-0-10-45-34. The sequence goes on from PEZS01000011.1 coordinate 282,870, forward strand.
CGACGCTAACAATTGAAAGTTTGTCCGATGCAGCTAATAGGCGATTCGCTGAGGTGTTTAAGAGTCAGCTAAAAGAAGTAGGGATCGAAGTTAAGATATCCTTGAACTCCTGGCCCGAACTCGTCCGCAAGCAAAAACAAAAAGAAGGGCAAATCTACGGCCCCATCGCTTGGATCGCCGATTATTTAGACCCGGCCAATATATTTCAGTTGTTCTTATCTTCAGAAGAAAGTCCGGGGCTCAACGTCTCTAATTACAACAACTACGAATTTGATCGCCTGTTTCGAAAGTCGCTCAAAGAGGAGGGGCGCAGCGAAAGAACTGAGGTTTACGAAAAAATGTTGGAGATTATAATCGAGGATTCTCCTTGGGTGTTTTTGGTTCATCGAAAAATTCGGTATTTGGTTCACCCTTGGATTTCCAATTTCTCTCCGGATCGGGTTGACCTGTCGTTTATTAAGAATGCGAAGGTTGACCTTGGTGTAAAGAAAAACCAGAAACAATCTCTCTTTAGAAGATGACTACCAAGAAAAGGCTTCTTAACATTGTCAGAACAGTTCTTTTAGGCGGCATTGGAATAGCTTCAACCGCCCTACTATCTCACATTTTGTTTCGTTACTCTTTCGGAAAACCGGAACAGTTCGTCCCACACTTTAGTTCACTTGCTTCACAAATTGATTTGTCAAAATCAAGCTTGAACCTTCTTACCCTTGGCGGCGAGAACGCATTTGTAAAATCACTTGAGGCGGCGCTTTTTAGTGTTGCTTATTCTGTCCCCGGATATTTCGCTGCGCTATTTTTAAGCTATTTTGTAGCAGGGATTACCTTTTCTTGTACTTCTGAGTTCATTAAAAAAGCCACTCTGTCTCTTGTGCAAGGTTTTTCAGCAGTTAGTTTGGTCTTATTTGCCTTAGCATCACAATACTTTCTTGCGTACAAACTCGGTTGGTTTCCACTTACCTATTCTTATAAAAACCAGTTCGCCTCGACTCTGCTATGTGGCCTCACATTGTGCCTGTACTTAATCCCGACAATGTTGATTCGGTTTCACGGAATGATAGAGCAAGAGTATTTGGAATCTTACCACCGGGTGAGTCGATCGAAGGGAGCGAGCCATAGACGAATCGTATTCAGACACATTCCGAGAAATCTTTTGCCACATTTTGTTTCAATGATGACCTATCATTTACCGGCAATTGCATTTGGTGCCTTCATTATCGAAGATATTTTTTCAGTGCCTGGTTACTCAAGCCTTATCTTGTCAGCAATTCGCAATGCCGATATTAGTTTACTTACTGCCTTAGTCATAGTTTCAGTGACCTTTTACGTTGTTATTCAGACTATCTATCAATCGTTCAAGAGCGATGGCTCCCCCGATGCACCTCACGTAAGGATGCTCAGTTGAAAGAAAGCTCCTTTAAAACTTCTACGCAGCAGAAGTTAGCGGTGGCCATTGTTTTTGTTTTTATTTCTCTGGCCATCGCCGCGCACTTGGGGCTTGGGACCTCCGCCCACCAGAAAGTTGACTTCTCTAAAGCTCGTTTAGTCCCAAGCGCCATTCACTGGCTAGGTACAGATCAGCTAGGCCGTGATGTTTTTCACAGAATTATTCAAGCAACGAAATCCTCGGTAACTGTCGCGTTTATTGCTGCAGCTCTCGCCACTACGTTGTCTTTGCTTTTCGGAATTTGGAGCAACTTTGACAAGAAAGGTTTTTCGCCTTTCGTTACAATCTTGGAATCACTCATAGTGAACACTCCGTTCGTACTTCTTGTGGTAGCGCTAAAGGAAGTTATGCCGCAAAATCATTTATCAATGGGGCTTGCACTAGGATCACTCACATGGATGACGGGTTTCAGGTGGATTCATTCGGCCACACACAAGATTTTGCAAACGCAGTATGTGGAGGCCGCACAGTTTATGGGCGCTAATCGTATGAGAATTTTTAGCAAACATTTGATGCCTAATCTGATCCCGATCGTTTTCATTCAGTTCGGCATTACTTTTGCTTTGGCTATCAAGTACGAAGCTGTTCTGAGTTTTCTTGGACTTGGACCAGATCCGGGGTCATTTGTCTCCTGGGGGACAATGCTTCAAGACGGTCGTCACGAAATTTTAGCGGGAATCTGGTGGCCAACTGTCTCCAGCGGCGCTTGTCTTACGTTGATCGTGCTTTGCGTTTACACTTTAGTTGACGCAGCTAGAAAGAAAACCAATAGCCAGCTGTAGCAGATATTTGCTAAAAGCAACTTGGGGGCGGGAGGAAGCTTGTCGGCAATTCTAGAGGTAAAAAACTTAAAGACTCAGTTTCACACAGATGATGGCAAGTTTCTGGCCGTCGACGACATTACCTTCTCATTAGAAAAGGGTAAGACCCTGGGGATAGTTGGTGAATCAGGTTGTGGTAAGTCGGTCACATCGCTTTCGATAATGCGCCTTATTCCTGATCCTCCTGGCAAAATCGTTGGCGGCGAAATCCGATTTGAAGGCAGGGATCTACTTAAGCTCTCAGAAAGAGAAATGCGATCCGTTAGAGGGAACGACATTTCGATGATTTTTCAAGAACCAATGACATCTTTAAACCCCGTGTTCACTATTGGCGAGCAAATCTCTGAGGCTATTGAACTCCATCAAAAGGAGCTTTCGCGCGATCAGGTAAGAAAGCGCACCGTAGAGATGCTCGACCTTGTGGGAATTCCCGCACCCGAAAAACGGGTGAAAGAGTTTCCTCATCAGCTTTCTGGCGGGATGAGACAAAGAGTTATGATTGCCATGGCCCTGAGCTGCAATCCGAAGCTATTGATTGCTGACGAACCAACAACCGCCCTTGATGTGACGATTCAGTCACAAATTTTGGATTTGATTCGAAAACTTCAACAAGACTTGGGTACATCGATGATCCTTATCACTCACGATCTGGGTGTAGTTGCTGAAACCTGCGACGATGTTGCGGTTATGTACGCCGGCAAGATTGTGGAGTATGGCTCGGTAAGAGATATTTTCTTTAGGCCTCAGCATCAGTACACTGCGGGGCTGCTTCGGTCTATACCGCACTTTGAATCTGGTCACCGACGCGAGCGTCTCGAAACCATACCGGGGATTGTACCCAGTTTGCTCAATTTACCTAAAGGCTGCCGATATCAAGATAGGTGCCCTGCCGCACAAAATGACTGCCGCACTGTTGAGCCCACACTAAAAGACACTCACGGGCATTTGGCAGCTTGTTATCATCCGGTAGGACCTGGCAGGCCAAACACTGAAAAAACCCTCACCCCTTAGGAGCCGCGACTTTATGAGCAATCCAAATTCTCAAGCGTCGAGCCCATCTGATGAGCCTCTTATTCGAATACAAAATCTTTCAAAAGAGTTTTCTATAAAAGGCGGAATTTTCTCTCGAGAGATTGGCGCTGTAAAAGCCGTTCACAATGTATCGCTGGACATTAAAAAAGGGGAAACTCTAGGACTCGTGGGTGAATCAGGCTGTGGCAAATCGACTCTTGGTAGATGTCTTATACGCCTTCTTGAACCAACTTCGGGTAAAATCTTTTATCGCGGCAATGACATTACAGACATCACCGGCGAGGAGCTTCGTGCCTATCGCAGAAAAATGCAGATTATTTTTCAAGATCCTTACGCAAGTTTAAACCCGAGGATGACTGTCGGCTCCATTATTTCAGAGCCGCTTGTTATTCATAAGCTTTTTCACAATAAGAAAGAGAGAGCCGATCGAGTGGCTCAGCTCCTTGAACTTGTAGGTCTAAGAAAAGAAGCAATAAACAGATATCCTCATGAGTTTTCAGGTGGTCAGCGCCAGCGCATTGGAGTCGCTCGCGCGCTAGCGGTTGATCCCGAGTTTATTGTTTGCGATGAACCCGTATCGGCACTTGATGTGTCTATTCAAGCACAAGTTATTAACTTGTTAATGGACCTTCAACAGAGGCTTGGTTTGACCTACCTTTTTATTGCTCATGACTTGAAAGTTGTTGAACACATTTCGACAAGAGTCGCAGTTATGTACTTAGGGCGAATTGTCGAAGTGGCAGACAGCGATGAGCTTTACCTAAAAACCATGCACCCTTACACCAAAGCTCTCATGTCTTCGATTCCGGTTCCGAACCCAGATCGAAAAGGGCATAGGATCATTTTGCAGGGAGATGTTCCCAGCCCAATGAATCCTCCCTCTGGTTGTTACTTTCATCCTAGGTGTCCATCGCGAGGTGAAGGCTGCGACACGATATTCCCGCCATTAGAGGCTAAACGGCCAGACCATCTTGCCGCCTGTATCAAGGTACCAAGTCATTTGTCGTCATCGGACCAACCCAACGGAAGCCAGCTATTGTAGTTGGTTTCAAAACACGTCTTTGATCAACAAGACACGCTTCGCTAACTCTGCTAGTATTGATCGACTCTGCTCGTCCTTGGACAACGGTGGGTATTTTTGCTTTACCTTCGAAGAGTTTGTTGAAGGGCATGAGCTACAGGGTGATCGCCAATCTCACAGTGGCGTCGGGACAATTGGCCCTGGAATACCACTTGATTTCAATCATCACCGGCATAGTAAAACGGAAATCGACGAGATTCTTGCTTCTCAGGGTCTTACGACTATCGAAGCGAAGCGCTTTCAAGCTTATTATAAAACGGCTAATATGATTCCAATTTATTATTGGATTGTGCTGGCAAAACTTCCGTAACTAAAACTCCAGGTTCTTAAGCCAGAGCAAGATCACTTGGTCACTGGTTAGATGATCGTGCCTAGGTTCTGCCCGCTAGCGTCTAGTGTTTTCATTTTGATATTTAGCCACATAATTCGTTCCAAACGTTTTCATTGCAGCACGCTGATTGCACCTGATCACTGTTGTTCAACTTAGCATCGGTTATTACCGCTACCGAATTCTATATCCCTTACTCAGAAGTGAGCTTCAGAAGAGTTCTTACACTTCTTTTTAGCTCGTCCGGATCAAATGGCTTTGTTAGATAGTCACTTGCACCCACAGCGAATCCTTGTTTTATGTCTCTTTCGTTTTTGAAACCTGAAACAAAAATGAAAGGAACTTCCTTTAGCGCTTCTTGTTCTCTAATCAGTCCTGCTAACTCAAATCCGTTAATCCAAGGCAGCCCGACATCTAAAACAAACAGCTCAATTGGCCCTTCATCGATCACGCGCCCCAGCTGAGTTGCATCTGCTGCGGTCAATACGCGAAATCCTTCGGTTTCAAGAGTTCTACGAATCGCTTTTCTTACAGTTGCGTCGTCATCGACGACTAATACGGTATGTGGCTCCTCACGAGTTTTTAATTGCCTGTATTGATCTAATGAAACCACTTGCTCACGAGAAAGTTTTTCGCGAGTCACTTCATCAATTCTTTCCGCAAGTTTTTTTAAATCAACTCGGTTCACTATGACTCCCCTTTTGTGCCCTTTTGAGAGATCTGCCTCAATTAACTTTTCGTACTACTCGCAAAATTAAGTGAAACAGTCCATTTACTGGCCCTCGTTCGAATGAACATTCTAAATCTTTAATTGGTCTCATTCGAAAAACATCCTCGAACACAATATTCTATTGCCCCTGCGCCTCTAACCAGCGCTCTGCCTCAATCGCAGCCATGCAACCCGTCCCCGCCGCCGTCACAGCTTGACGGTAGGTTGGATCTTGTACGTCTCCTGCGGCAAAAACCCCCTCAACGCTAGTTCGCGTGGAGCCGGGAACTGTTTTAATATAGCCCGTCTCATGCTTTTCAATGTCTTTGCCAAAGACATCAACGTTAGGTCTATGGCCGATCGCTATAAAAAGGCCTTGAAGTTTAAGCTTCGAGGTTGTTCCTTTTACCGTGTCTTTCAAAGTTACACTTTCTATTTCTTTTTCGCCATGGATCTCTTCAACAGCAGCGTTCCATACAAATTCGATCTTCGGGTGATGCATAGCTCTCTCTGCCATAATCTTCGATGCTCTTAATTCTTCTCTTCGGTGAATGACGTAAACTTTCGAGGCATATCTTGTTAAGAACAAAGCCTCCTCCATCGCAGTATCACCACCTCCGACAACTCCGACTTCGACATCTCTAAAAAATGCACCATCGCATGTGGCGCATGCCGACACACCTTTACCCATAAGTCTCTTCTCTGATTCGAGTCCTAAGAGTTTTGCCGTTGCTCCGGTTGCAATGATAACGGTTTGGGCTTGGTATTCTTTGCTACCTTCCCAAACTTTGAACGGCCGACTTGAAAAATCGACTTTAGTAACTTTTTTCGTGATAATTTCTGTTCCAAATCGGGCGGCCTGTTTTCTCATGACTTCCATCAAGGCCGGTCCCGTAACGCCCTCGGCAAACCCCGGATAGTTTTCGACATCAGTAGTAATCATCAACTGCCCACCAGGTTCGTCGCCCTCAAACATGAGTGGTTCAAGTCTTGCTCGCGCAGCGTAGATGGCCGCAGTAAACCCCGCGGGGCCCGATCCGATAATAATAACTTTACGCTCTTGGCTCATATTCACTCCTTAATCTACAACTATCACATGTTTCTCAACAGAGGCTATATTGGTTTGTGCTTTCCTTAACTCAAAAGAGGGGAATTAGAATCTTGTAACACCATATGTGAATTGCAATGATTTGGATCATGTGTCCACTTAAACAATGCCTGCGCCACTAAATTTGGGTTAAGCAGTTTAGCAGAATGGCGTGGCCAAGCGTTCTTTGAGAGTAAGGGAGTATCCATGTATCCCGGGCTGAAAAGGCGAACATCAAACGGAGGATTCTCGGCCTGCACGCTCGATATCAGACCCTTAAGTGCATGTTTCGCCGCGGCATAACTTGCTGCATTTGGATCCGGTTCAGCTTCGGCAACGGCCGAGCCGACAGCAATAAATTTTTTGAGCTTCCCCGGAATCATCAGCTTTCTATGCAGAAAAAACGCTGGAGCCATAAAGGAAACTTGAAAGGCCCAAAGGTGGTCCTTCCATTCATGACGGCCGTATTCCCCCCATGGACCCCCTGCCGCAAAGTAAATTATATATGTTGGATCGTGCTTTTCGACTGACTCCGCAATTTGCTCCCACGTTTCAGTCTGCGAAAGGTCGCCACCGATATACGCGCTTCTGTCGTCGCCGGCTGGAGCTTGTTTTAGGTAGGTTCGAGATACAACAGCTACCTTCGCGTCGGTTTGCTCAAGTACGAGGTCTCGAAATGACCTCCCTAAACCGCGACTTCCACCAAAAAGTAAATATGTCGACATAGGCCTCTCATCGATTTTCTGCTATTCTTCGCAAATGGAAAGAATAGCGTGAGGTGACCGTGCCGACTATTAGTTTTCAAAAGAGCCTACCTTCGATAGAGGTGCCCAAAGGTAAAAAGCTTATGGACGCCTTATTTGACGCAGGTATACCAGTAGCAAGCAGCTGTGGCGGCGTTGGCTCATGCACAAAGTGCCGCATCACCATCATTGAAGGCAGTCAGAATCTTTCGCTACCCAACGAACTCGAAGAAGATCTGCGAGAAATGTACGAAATCCCGACAAATGAACGAGTTAGCTGCCAGACGGAGGTGCTCGGCGACATTCGGATCGATACGAGTTACTGGTAGCCTTCAACCCCATTTAGTGCAGTTTTCGTTTTTGCCCCCGGCCTTTAGTTAACAATTCTATTCGGGGGCGTTTTTGATGGTACATACGGATGAGACGCCCCTGAATCCGCCCAGGAGGCTAAATGAAAAAAACAACATTCTCTCGAACTCCCGCATTGCTATTAACATGTTTGGTTTTGGTGAGCTGCCAACCAAAATCGGAATTTTCTCCGCCAGCAGTACCAGCCAACAAGGATACTCAAACCGCAGACGAGAGTGGCAGTGGCGATGGGAGCGGCCAACAGGGGGCCGAAACAGATGGCAGCCCTACCTCTTCCCCTTCTGCAGACGACCTAGCTAAGAATTATCGTTTTCGAATTTTTAAAAAATCACTCAATCGCCCAGATGCTAACAGTCCCCGCACCGTTTCACCAGAAGATGACTTGGTTTTAGAGAGAGTCGACCTTCTCCCCGCCGGAAACACAGGTGAAAACAACTTTAAGCAATCAGATAGTCCCATTCAAAAAAACAGCAGTGGCTCCGTAGATTCAATGACAGTCCGAATTCACTCTCTTTGCCGCTTGGGTTCACAATCACTCGAGAGAACACTCGCGTTTACAGATCAAAGCAAAATTCAGATTGCGAGTTTTTTGCCTCTAGAATTTTTGGTTACTGACCAATTCTTTGAATGCCATTTTGACGCCGCCCTAGAAAGAGACGAAAAGGAGCCTGTTGTTCATAGACTTGGGGCGTACAGAATACAGCCAACACCGTTCATTAAACCAGCGATTGTCGTTTGGCCAGACCACAATCCCGTTTCGCAGGCCATCCCAATTATTCGCACTTCTCAACTCTCGGAGTTAAGTCTTGTCGGGGGCAACAACATAGCGAAGCTTGCAATTGGATGTACTTCCGCAGGTACGGGAGAAACTCTGTTTCAGAAATTTCACACTTCTGAGAATGGAAACAATCTTACTTTCGACAAGGCGACTTTTTTGAAGGTCATTGCCGCCGGCGCAGAAGTAAAAAGCCATCCGGTTCAGATATGCCGCATTTGGACTGTTAACAAAGGTGGCGAGACACACGGATCCAATTACTTCTATATGGTTTTTGACGCGACGATAGACTATCAAGCCAACCATGAGCTGCTCTTTCCTTCGGCTCATGGGTACAACCATGGCCGCCTCACACTTTGGAAAACACGCTGGACAAATCCGTTTATGTCGCCCGTTACAGTCTCTGTACAAAAGGAATTTGCGACAGACAGTCATTACTCTGTGACATTTCAGATCTATGCGCTCCCGCGAGTTGAATATAGTAACGGCATTATTCATCGACGCTGTTATTATGAAGGGGAATCAAAACAATTGATGGCTAATTTTGCAACTTCACGACTTCGAGCAGAATCAGTAGGGGGAAGCCTCATTGCCTCAACTGCAACTTCAAACATACACGTGCTAGCCCCAGGAGAGGGTATTCAGGTGAATTATTTTACAAGCGCTCAGTTTAGCTGCGCAGCCCCTCCATTGAATGCAACACCATTTATGCAGAACCACGCTATTTATTGGGACAGACCCGAGCTGATAGATGTCTCGCTTCATACTACCGACGGAAAAAAAATGAGCGTTGGATTTTTCGGGCTAAAAGGTAATTTAAGCGCGACGGGCTATGGATACCATCATGAATTTGCACCTCGCGTACCACAAAAGCCGTCACACAACTGCCACCCCGATATCAACAACCCTCCGCCGGTTTCAGCGACCTGCACTTGAGAAAATGTCAGTTGTATGTATTTTGATCGTTAGCATATCGGGCTACTTTTTAGCTTTTAGATAGTTGGTCTTAAGGCCTTTACTGGTCCATAGCTTTTCAAAGTGAGTCTCGAAGTTATTCTGATTGTAGATTGAGCTATGCAGATCATATGTTAAATCAACTACCTCAAACTTAGACTGCTCAAAGCGAATTTTTGTCCAATCAAAGTAATCTAGGTTGTCGGTTTTAAACTCTACAGAAGAGCCCGGTTTCACAATATCAAAAAGCTCATCGAGAAAGTCTCGCTGAATCAAACGATGTTTGTGAGACCTCTGTCTTGGCCATGGATCCGGAAAGAAAATAAAGACATCGTTAATTTCTTGTTCGCCAAATAGATCCGATATGCGGCCCGCTTCATAACGAACGATTCTGGCATTCAAGGCGCCTTCCACTCGAGCCCTTCGAATCGCCTGAACCAGTGGCTTGTACTTAAGTTCAATGCCTACAAGTAGTCTCTCAGGCCGCGATATCGCTCTATGGGCAAAAAACAAACCGTTGCCGCAGCCTATCTCAAGATCCAGCGGAGAAGATTTCGAGATTTTGAAAGCAAGCTCTCGCCATTTACCCTTAATCGCGGGGGCCTCGTCCGCATCGTAAGCCCACTCGGCGTAATCATGGTGCATCAGCCCCACATATGGGTTGATACTTCTTAGATCTTGCACACGGTTCAATTCCGATTTCAAATGTGTTCTCCATCTCTCTTATTCGAGAAGGCGTTCTTTAACCACTCTGTCTTGGGAAAGCGTTCTCAAGTTCTCTGAGCCGAGAAGGTGTTCTTTAGCCACTCTGGCTTGGGAAGGCGTTCTCTAAGCACTCCGAGTTGATTTAGTGTTCTCCGGTCTCTGAATCGAAAAAGTGTCCCCCGTCTTCAGAGGTGAGAAAGCATTCTCAAGCTGAGCCGAGATGGAAATAACCTTAGTTTTAAAGCCATTCAAGAGTCTTATCTGCCCTCTCTTGGCTTATGAAAAAAATGCATTTGATAAATGTTGTTTCCATGCTAGACCCTCCGGAAGGGGGAGGGCTTATGAAAACTTCTGTTGGACCTATACTTGAACAAATCAAGACTGGCATGAAAGACATTGAGGCCATGAAAAATGTTGTCAGGTCTCAGGTTGAAGAACGGGTCAATACCGCAATCTTTCAAGTTAAAAACTACAAAGAAAATCTCGAGAGGTTGGAAGAAAAAGCAAAAGCCGTTTATGAAGCCCAAAAATCAAGTAACGCCGTCAAAGATTACGTACTTCCTGTTCTGCAAAATGAGCGCACCGAAATAGCTTTAGACGTCATTCAAAATAGACTCGGAGCCAAGAAGTTTGGCGGGATGCTCGCCCGTTTGAGACAAGACCTCATCACTAGCAATACCACCGCTGGAAGTGCTGTTTCCGAAACAATCACAGTTAAAGCTGTCAAAAACAGTGACTCGTCCAAAGCTAGCAATACTTCTGGTAACACCTCATCAGGCAAAAAAAAAGCGAGAACAAGGAAAGTAAATTCTGATTCTGGTGGAGTCGACGCTAGAAAATAGGTCTCTCTTCGCCGCCGAAGTCGCAGCCAGAATTTGCAAATAGGAAACATTTTTAACCATCGTACCAAGGGTTGCTCCTACCGTGGCTTACCGGCAGACAAGGCGCCGCTGAGTTTGTTTGCGAGCAGTCTTATCGACAGAGATTGCCAATTTGTTGTGGCGGGAGCCGTATGAAACCGTACCTGTTAGAGAAAGCTGAAATCTTAGCTTTCAACTTTTGTTTTTTCTTAACTTTCAATTTTTGCTTATTCGCATTTAGTCAATCGGCTTTGGCCCTGCCTGTTAGCTCTCAAAAAATTATGATCTCTTCTGGAAGCAAGTTTGCAAATGACTTAGGCCTCAAAGTGTACGATCGCGGTGGCAATATTGCAGATATTGCTATCGCTGTCGAACTCGGGCTCGCTATTTCAACACCCTACAATGCTTCCATCGGCGGAGGCGGTTTTGCCGTCTTCAAAATAGGTGAAGCGATAGGCAGCATCGATTTTAGAGAAGTGGCTCCCTCTAAAACGCATCCAAGCTTTTTTGTGGAAAGCAAAAAATCATCTAAAACAGGTGGAGCCGCCATCGCAGTACCCGGAATTGTTGATGGGCTTTGGAAGCTTCATAGACGATTTGGAAAATTGGGGTGGAGAGAAATCTGGAGCCTTGCCGCCGATGAGGCAGAGAGAGGATTTGCAGTTACTACGGAATGGTATGAAGCCACCCAGGGTGCGTTCAATGAACTCGATTCCGCCACTAAAAAGTTCGTGCTTGGCCTCAATGAAATTAGCTCGAAAGATCCGTCTCTTCTTAGCAAACCAGGAACTGTTATAAAACAAAGAGACTTCTCAAAGACACTTCGATTGATTTCAAAAAAGGGAAGAGACGGGTTTTATTCAGGATCCATAGCGGATGATCTCGTTACATCAGTCGAAAAAGCTGGCGGGGTCATTACCAGAGAGGATCTGAAAAACTACGAATCTAGGTGGCTAAAACCTATTATGTTCAGTTACCACGGCCATGATATTTATTCTATGCCGCTACCAAGTAGCGGAGGAATTGTTATGGCGATCGCGTTTGGAGTTTTACAAAAGGTTTTGGCAAGCGAAGCACCAATGGCACTCTCAGCGCGAGAATTTCATTTAATTGCTGAAACTCTCAAGCAAGGATTTCAATTTCGTCCAAGCTTAGGTGACAAGGAAGAGCTCAACAATATCTCGGATCTGTTAAAGGAAAAATCTCTCAACAAGATGGCTCAAAGGATTCGCAAAAACAGCGCCTCCAAAGTAGAGCCCAATTTCAATTGGACCCCTACCCCCGAAAGTAAAGAAACTACGCATTTTAGTATAATCGACTCTCAAGGTAATACGATCGCGATGACCGTAACTTTAAATGGACGATTCGGATCAGGAGTTACGACCGCCAAATCCGGAATTGTTTTAAACAACGAAATGGATGACTTCACGACCATTCCCAATGAGCCAAATATGTTTGGCCTTATTCAAGGTCAGCGTAACGAGGTGTCGCCCGGAAGACGTCCACTCTCATCAATGACACCCACAATTGTTTTAAAAGATAATCGACCTGTTCTCGCTGTAGGAGCTTCTGGTGGCCCCAGAATTATTTCTGCAACCTTTCAAACCATCTACCGTTATCTTTTCAGAAAAACCAATGTCGATACGGCGATTCAATCCATCAGAGTACATCATCAAATTCTTCCGAATATGCTTTACATTGATGCCGATAGAACTCCTCACGAGCTCCTGGAAGCCTTGAAAAGTAAAGGTCATAACGTCGAGCCAAGCTGGACCGCTAATGTGAAGGCCGTAGGATATGACTCAGAAACAAAGGTTCTTACTGGTGCTTTTGATTCTCGCGGAGAAGGCGCAGCTTCCGGACGCTAATAGAGCCTTTTTCGGGCCGGCGCTGTCCAATTTTGATACAGGCTAAACACCCGTAATTACAAATGTTTTTATCTCTACGGCGAAACCGCCAACTGACACTCCCAGGAACTTTAAGTGTTTTTCTTCTGCTTTCGAAAAGACTAGTCTCTTCGGCTACTTACGTCTGCCTCATTTGGCACAACCCTCGCTCTAAGAGTTACGTAGTAGGGGGTTAACCTTATGAGAGAAAAAAAAGAGACTTTAATTTTAATTTCGTTGGCAGCTTTAACTGCGTTTATTTGGCTCGGCCTAACTTTGAAGCCAAGCTCTGAGTCCGCAGTCGGAAATAACAAAATCCAAGATGATCTCATTGAAGAACAGAACCGCGAAATTAGGCCCGAACTGGTCGGAATTAAGCGGAAGAAAGATAACTTTGGCTTTCAACGATTTGCCATAAACCCGCGATTAAAAGCGCAGTCCTCTGCCAAAGCGGCAGTGGCTAAGGTTTCTGATAAAAAGATTGTAAAGAAGAAGCCCGCTAAAAAGAAAAGCGCGCAAAAGAAAAACCCTGGCTTCAATCGAATCGCTTATAGGCCACAACAAAAGGTGGAGCGGCACCCAGAAGATGCTCATAAGCAGGAATTTCCGTTTGTTGGTCTTCAACCTTCCTCCGACCAACTCGATAATGAGAACGATGAATCCATTAAAACTCCTGCATCAGTAGAAGAGCTGGTTGGCGAGTACTTTCAAAATTTTTCAAATGAGTCTTTAGAGCGGTTCTTTCAAGACTACGCCGGTAAGAAAATTTCTAGTGAGTTGTTTTTCGCTACTCTCGATTGGTTATTCAAGAACTCTTCTGAAAGTTTTCAGAGTTCTATTGTCATCGCCACACGAAATCTGGCTGAGACTGATGCTTTGACGTCTTTAATCAAGTGGCACATCTCTCCTCAGGCTGGCGAACGAATCAAATACGCTCTTAGCGTTGCTATTTCAAGCTACGCAACACTTGAGAGATTCGACATTATCAGCGGTTTGTTCTCGCAGCCAGCTTCAGACTTTAATACACGTTATCTTATTGAAGGCTCTTTACTGGTACAAAATATCATCAGAAATTCTTTTGGTGCAGCCCAACGGCCACCTTCTGAGGATGAAACCAATGGCCGAAACCTGAGCTCTACTTTCAATCAAGAAAACCTCAACCTAATCAATGAATTTGAAAGTCAAAACAGAAACCCCGTCACCATTGGTCGCGGCTCATCACGCACTCCCGGCACTGCGATGGTCAATGAAAGTCAACTCTTTGCGAGATTCTTAAACTTACTGCCGGCGCTACAATCGGCTTTAGCTGTCGCAAACTCTCAAGTTCATGGATACCTCTCTCAAACCATCAACATGATCGAGCAACTGGGCTAAGCTAAAAGAACCAATTGTTGTAATCATTTCACTTTCAGTGGAGTCACTTATCTGGTAGACTCTTCCAATCTTCTAGCGCCCGCTAGTTTTCACGGGCCAGATTCTCACCTTTGTTTTTATTTTTAGGTTTTGATTTTTTAGCTACACCAAGAACCTCCTTACGAAAGTATTGGTACTTAGTTCTGCGGGTTTTAAGTGGTTACTCAAAGATTGCGCCATAGGTTTTTGTTGAAGATTTTTTAATTGAATTTTAACCACGAAAGGAAAGAACGTTATGAACTTTAAAAACCCCAATCGAGGATTGTTTGGCCTATTCTTCGCCCTCGGCCTCACGTCTACAATGTCATTGCCCCATTACGCACTTAGCGCAGAATCAGAAGACAACACACGTACGCAAGAAGTAACCGCAGAAAACGTTGATCCATTTGCCAATCCTTGGTTGTCTATGCTTTCAGATGTTGTTGGTGTGGTTGTGTCAGCCCCTGTTTCGCAGGATGCGTCGAATGCAAGTAAGTCTGAAGAGTTTGGAGCAAGAGTCATTGAATACTCTAGTGGCGACTTACCCTTTAACCCATCGCAAGGCCTGTTGAGACTTGAATACAATCGAATGGTCTCACTCTATCAGTTCCCCAAAGAGCTTGCTTTCGAAAAGGTTATTTCCGTTGTATATGTCAAGCCGAAACCGGAGACCACTTATTCTTATTCTTTAGAGATCACTTATTCTTATGGAACGTTTGACAAAGATTACACGAGGAGAGTGGAAGTGAGAACAGCACGAGTAAACTATAATATTGAGGACGGAGAGCCCTCAAAGACAATTCAGTTTGAGTTTTTGGATACTACAGGTACAGGTGCTCGTTCTAAGCATGCTCTTGAGGCCCAGTAGTCTGATACAGTCACTCTAAGTCAGCCCGTTGTTACATCAACATCAGCCGAATTTTTACATCGGTTTTGTGAATTGCCCTGTGAATTGCCTAACGTTACCAAGGTTTCGTACTTTGGGCGATTTCTCCCCCGGTAGCCCGGGGGTCCTAATTTTAATCTACAACGATTGATTGACCTATTGTTGGCGGCAGTTCTTGCCATCCGAATTGTTCCAAGGTCCATTGTGCGTACCAAAAAAATCCAGGGTGCAAAATCGAGTTGAGGCACCAATGCTATTCAGAGATGATTAGGTGGTTGTAACTCTTTCACCGACCACTCGGAACCATTGCGGAAACAGGAGCCTTTCGATACCTTTGTCTGCAGCTTGGTGGAGGTTTAAAAAAATGGCATTTTTTTCTTACATGTATTTTCCTACGGTAGTTGGCTTAGCCTCGCTATTAAACTTCGCTCACGCAGATGGTAGAGTCGAAGTGGGCGGTTTTTTGAGTAGTCGCAATGAAGTTGTGATTTCGGACTTCTCTAGCGGCTGGAATGAAACTTGCCTTACTATTTTTGGAAAATCCAAAAATATTCCCGTTGATCCCAAGAAACTTCATTTTCGTGTGAACCAACAGGTGGTCCCCAATTATCAGTTGCTCGAACTGAAGACGGTCACTACTTTGTCTGATAAAGTTTACAGTGGAAGAGACTTTACGGGGGCGCCCTACACAATTAAGACTGATCGGCTGACTGAGTTTGAATTTTGCTTCGAAATGCGCTGGTTGAAACCTGATCGCAGTTATTCGATTGAATTTTATACCTCTTCAAAAGATGCCGATGAAGGCAATGGCCGCACTTTAGGATCAGCGCGGCTTCCGGGAAGCACCAACTAAAACACTTATCCCCAGATTAACTCGAACTGGACCATATATTTAAACTGACTGCGCTGACTGCTGCGCTTGGGCGTGAAAAGTGGCCCACTCAAGTTAGATTGTCATGATGTGCAAATGGCTCATCCTAATCGTTTTTTCTCTTTCACTAGGATCGCAAACTCACGCCGAAGTTCAGATACCTACAGGTCTTTTAGAAAACGAACAGCTCGAGGTTTTAGATCTCTTGGGCTCTCAGCTGGGACATCGCTGGGCCGGTGATCCTTTTGGTCTAGGCGCCTTCCCTGGAGTAAATGCCTCTTTCCAAGTTACCCAGGTTCCTATTCAAAAACTCAATGATCTTGGCGATCGCAACACGTCCAATGAAGGGCGCCAGCTTATTCCTCGGTTGGTAGTGGCAAAGGGACTTTACGCCAACATCGATGCATTTCTTCATTTCACTCCCTTGTTTGAATCCATCGGCTACGCTGAGTACGGCGGCGCCCTTCGAATCCCTATTCATGAAGAAGACTCTACGCCTTATATTTTTTCAGTGATTGCCCACGTTAACAGCATCAATGTAAGGAACCTTCTATTTGCGATCAACTTGGGTCTGAGGCTTCAAGTTGGCTACAGAATTGGCCAGTTGGGGATTTGGGCCGGAACCGGAATATTGCGAACTCACGGGCGATTTGAAGGTGGAACGAGTTCTGTTACTCACAACCTAACTCGCAGCGACCAAAATATTGAGCGCACAGAATATCTCGGCGGTCTTAGCTATATTGCATGGGATAATTTTGAGTTTGGGCTGGAAGCGTCTGCCACGTCTGCGCTTTGCTTAACCTTTCA
Source organism: Bdellovibrionales bacterium CG10_big_fil_rev_8_21_14_0_10_45_34 (assembly GCA_002778785.1). Lineage (GTDB taxonomy): Bacteria > Bdellovibrionota > Bdellovibrionia > Bdellovibrionales > 1-14-0-10-45-34 > 1-14-0-10-45-34. The sequence goes on from PEZS01000011.1 coordinate 299,623, forward strand.
AGCTGGCTATCGCTTCTAAGGCAACTTCGACTTCTCTATGATTCTTGTGGTTGAGCGTCCGTCGATGAAAGACAGCGATTTAACGATACCGCCATAAGAGTGAACGAAATCATACCCGACAATTTTCTCGGGCGCCCAGTCTCCGCCCTTCACTAAAATATCGGGACGAACTTTTTTAATCAGCTCAATCGGTGTCTCTTCTGTAAAGAGACAAACCAAATCGACACATTCCAGCGAGCTGAGGATTTCTGCACGATCATTTTCATTCTGTATGGGTCGACTCGGACCCTTCAAACGTTTGACACTCGAATCCGTATTTACTCCTACGACTAAAATGTCACCTAGACTTCGCGCTTGCTTGAGATATCGCACGTGCCC